>DAOMZH010000208.1:0-13308 GCA_035437985.1 Polyangium sp. (in: bacteria)
GATCGGATTGCTCCCGGGCTGTTTCCAAGTCCACCCACAATGCTCGCCACTGCCCGCTTGCATTCAGGTGGCGCTGGAGCCACTTGGCACACGTGGTTTTTCCCGTCTGCCAGCCACCCGTCAGCGTGAAATAGCAGCGCTCGTGGATCAGTTCCATAACTTCGCCAAGTCGCCGTTCGGGGGGAAGCATGTAGTGCTCCAGGGGATTACACGGGCCGGCAATGTTGAACTTGGGCTGCATACGCCGGACCTTGGCACGATAAACTGTCCAGTGTCAACCCGGCGCCGGTCCTTTGCGCGATTTGGTTGATTTGGTTGAAAAGTCGAAGGGTATCGCGCAAGCCCCTCGAATTTACGCGCGCTTGCTCATGACTGCGTTCCTGCTTTCTTGTTCAGGGTCGCGACGCGTTCGATGTCGTGTGAAAACCAGACCTCTGCCTGATCGGCGGTCATGAACGTGGCGGCATTTGGGTCGGTCGCACGCATGACTACCAAACGAGCAAGACCCTGTGTGGAAGCGGAACCGGCAATCCATGCCGTGCGCAATTGGCGTCTCGCGAACAGCTTCTGGAGGGAGCCCAACCCGACACGCGCCGTTGCACTACAATCGACGACTTGTTGGATGTCCATGATCACTTGCCGCACCGTCGGGTGAACGGCCAAATTCTCGACGGTCAGCCGCATGAGTTCGTCGCAGTCGTCATCACCCAGGCTGCCACATATTTGGACATGCAGGCGCTGGCGCGATGGATGGTGAAAGTGGTACGTGGGTCTCGTGGGGGGCATACGTTGAATAAGTGCCGAAACAAGAGGTGTCGTGTGGTTATCGGACGACAATACGCCAAATCTCCACGGATCACCAGAGCAAGAATGCGACGGCGGACGGTTGACAGCTGTCAACGCACCTGAATGGGGCGCCACGAGTTGACAGCTGTCAACTCAAGACTTCTCGGTCCACCGCCGATGAAGAACGGGCAGTTGCTCCAAAAGCCATTCGTCAAACCCCGCGTCGACCTTCTTGTCGATGCGAATCGTCATTCGACCGCCCCGGCGTTCCGCCTCGGCCAGCGGCACTCCGTCCGCCCCGCGAATGACCTGCAACGCCGGACGCTCGGGGCGACTCCGCGGCCCCTTGGCACAACGCAGCGCTATCTCGAACCGCTCGTCCGACGTCTTGCCCTCCGTCGCGAGCACAACACGGAGCACGTCGGCAACCGTCTGCCCACCCGTCTCGAGCGCGTCCGCCAGCGCCAACCAACGCTCACGTCCCACCGAAGGAGCCGCCCCAATCGCGTGCATCACCTCCGAGGGAACGCGATCCGCCACGGAAAGAAACCGCGAAATCAACGTCTTGTCCGTCGACAACGTGTCGCCAATAATCTTGCGGTCGTAACCAGCCTGCTCCATGTGCCGCGCAAAATTCGCCTTCTCGATGAACGACAGATCCCGCCGCGCCGTGTTCTCCTGCCCCTGCGCCACCACCAGATCCCGATCGTCGAGCTGCCGTACCAACGCTTTCACCGGACGCCCCAGCTCCCGTAGCGCCAATACCCGCCGCCGGCCATACACCACCTGATACCGACCATCCACCGTCGGATGAGGTCGCACCAGCACCGGCACCTGCTGCCCATACTCGGCAATGCTCTCCCGAAGGGCCGCATCATCAGCGTCGTTCGTGCCAACCCGATCCGGCAAACCACCTGCATCTATCAGGTTCGCATCTATGTCACTCAACGCCCGAGCCTGAAGCTCCGCCACCGAACGAGAAATCGCTCCCACCGCGCCTTTCGCATATCGCGGCCTTTCAGGATCAATCGACATCGGCGTCGCCGGCGCCGGTGCAGGCGCAGCGACCACCGTAGCCTCCACCCCAGGTTGCGGTCCCATGAGCCCAGCGAGAAGATTCTTGCGTGCCATCAACGTCCCCATGCTTTCTGAATGAGTGCCTCAATCTCGCAATTGACCGCATTCAAGCTCTCCAAAGCTCGATCATACGTGGCGCGCGTGAGGCTGCCTTTTTCTATCTCGTACAACGTTTGTTTCGTCACCCCAGCATCCGAAATCGCCGTCGACTTCAACGCCGCGTGATTCAAGACATGCTCGCCAAAAAGCGAACGCATGAAACTCACCATCTGATTCTGCGGACCATCGCCTGGCTCGTAACGCGTAATCACATACCGCAGCCAGTCGTACTCCATGTTCGCCCCAGCATCCGCCACGACCCCCAACAAGTTCGAAGTCATCAGCAAAAACTGGCACATCGACATCACATCGAGCATCTGCGGATGCACCGTCACGAGCACCGCCGTCGCCGCACTCAGCGCACTCATCGTCAAAAAACCAAGCTGCGGGGGACAGTCGATGATCACCAAATCATAATCGGCCTCCACCTCGCTCAGCTTCTCCGCTATCCGCGTAAAAAACATCTGACCCGAACGCGCCGCCAAGACCCGCGGCGTGTCATGCTCGAACTCCATCAAATCCAAGTTTCCAGGGACCAAGTCGAGGTTCGTAAAGTACGTGCGACGGACGATTTGGCGCATCGGCACCGCATCCTCGTAACGAATCGCGTCGTACAGGGTCCCGCCATCCAGCAAATCGAACTCCGGCTGATAACCATGCAGCGCCGAAAACGATGCTTGCGGGTCCAAATCAATCGCCAATACACGATACCCATCCAGCGCACATTTTTGCGCCAAATGCGCGGCCGTCGTCGTTTTCCCCGAACCTCCCTTGAAGTTGATCACCGTGACCACCTGCAGATGATCACCCTTGCGCCGACCCGGTAAATACGTCCCCGGCGTCTTCGCTCCCGCCTCGAGCAACCGACGCAGGGCCATGATGTCGTTCGACGTATACAGCCGACGACCCCCAGCTCCCGTCTCCGGTTGCGGCCCACGCCCCTCGAGGTTCAGCTTGCGCAAATACGCGTCCTTCACCCCCAAAAGCTCAGCCACTTCGCCACTCGTAAAACGACGCAACTGCTTGGCCGAGTTCGGTGGAAACAACTGCGCACGGTGGGCCAACAACCGCTCCGACAGTTTCGCTGCATGCTCTCCGACGAGCCGGTCAATTCGAGTTGCTTGATTCATCGCTGACCTCTGCCAAAGCGTGTGTTACGGACTTTGGCGATCTTTTCACCGGCAGCCGTATGCGCCATATTTTAGAATCGGGCAAGTCATTTCGACCAAGGTGTCGAAAAATTTGATAACACCCAGCGGAACGTGGAGCACGTGCACCACGGCGACCGGAGGGTGGCGATGACAGAGCATGCGGTGTTGATCGTCGGCGGAGGTCCAACCGGGCTGATGCTCGCGGGTGAGTTGGCATTGGCTGGCGTCGACGTGGCCGTCGTTGAACGACGCCCAAATCAGAACCTGGCAGGTTCGCGCGCAGGTGGGCTACATGCGCGCACGATCGAGGTGCTCGATCAACGCGGAATTGCCGATCGGTTCCTTGCGGAAGGAAAAACCGCGCAAATCGTGGGTTTTGCCTGGATACGCCTCGACATGAGCGATTTTCCCATGCACCACAATTATGGCTTGGCGCTGTGGCAAAACCACATCGAGCGCATTCTGGCAGGTTGGGTCGCCGAATTGCCCGTGCGGATGTATCGCAATCACGAAGTAACGGGTTTGGCTCAAGACGAGTCGGGGGTCGAGGTAAAACTAGCGGACGGCACTTCGATGCGCGCCCAGTATGTCGTCGGATGCGACGGCGGGCGAAGTGTCGTCCGGAAAAACGCGGGCATCGAGTTTCCCGGGTGGGACGCGACAGTCAGCCATTTGATCGCCGAGGTCCAATTGGCGCAAGAGGCACAATGGGGTTTGCACCGGGACGCTCATGGCATCCATTCCTTGAGCAAGACGGAAGACGGAAAAACCGTGCGGGTTCTTTTGACCGAGGACCGCCCAGGCCGGAGCGACGAACCAACCTTGCAGGACATCAGCGAAGCGCTCATCGCCATCTACGGAACCGATTACGGAGTTCACAATCCGACATGGATATCGCGATTCACCGACACGGCTCGGCAGGCGGCATCTTATCGAAAGGGCAGGGTGCTTCTCGCCGGCGATGCGGCGCATGTGCATTATCCAACGGGAGGGCAGGGGCTGAACACCGGGGTGCAAGACGCCGTGAACCTTGGTTGGAAACTGGCCCAGGTGGTCAAAGGCTTATCGCCGGACAGTTTGCTCGACACATACCACGCCGACCGGCACCCCGTCGCCGCACGTGCCCTGCGCAACACGATGGCCCAAGTCGCGCTGCTTCGGAATGACGACCGGACGGAGGCGCTGCGGGAAACAATGGCCGACGTCCTGAGCCTGGACGAACCTCGGAAACGCATTGCCGCCATGTTGTCGGGCATGGACATTCATTACGACTTTGGTCAAGGTCATCCATTGCTTGGACGCCGCATGCCGGACCTCGATATCGTCACGGCCAATGGTCCACAGCGAGTTTTTGCGTTGCTCCACAAGGCTCGTCCGGTGTTGCTGAACTTCGGCGAGCCTGGGGCATTCGAGATCGAGCCTTGGGCGAATCGAGTCGACTCGATTGTCGCGACCTACGAGGGAGCGTGGGAGCTTCCGGTGATTGGCCGCGTCCATGCGCCGTCCGCGGTGCTGATTCGTCCAGACGGACATGTGGCGTGGGTAGGGCAGGGGCCGGGTCTTTCCGAGGCCCTGACGAAGTGGTTTGGGCCGTCGGCCCTTTGTTGACCCTGTCGTGTTGCCTTTGATACCCTTGTCGGCAGTCGTCCCCAATACAGGCACAATCCTGCGTCAAGCAAACACATCCGCCGCCGTCTTCGCTGCGAGCGTGTTGTCGAACCACCGGTCAAGCGTCGGGGCATCGTTGCATTCGGCAATCCGTGCTCGCTCTTCGTCCGAAAGCTCGATGTTCAAACGCGTGACGAGTCGAGTCAAGGCATCACGTTTTCCCTCCAGCACCCCCGATTTGTGTCCTTCGGCCAAACCTGATTTGTGTCCTTCGGCCAAACCTGATTTGTGCCCTTCGGTCAGGCCTTCGGCTTTCTTCGTTTCGCCATAATCTCGGGCTTGTTGAATCTCATCCATGACTTTGCGGTACGCTTCGAGTTCTCCCACGCTGAACGAGGCTTCTTTGGCGAGCTCCATTGCTTCTCGCATGGGACCATGCGGCAAATCTTCCGGTAACTTGTCCAGTTCTGGCATGTTTGGGTTTTGCTCCCGGCCACGACGAAATGCAAGCACAGGTTGACGGTGGCCTCGAATTGCCCATTTCGTCATAGCCGCCGGACGCTCTCGGGGCGCGCATTCGAAAGAGCGAGCGACGCCGGTGCTCTGCCACCTTGGTTGAGCGTCGACCTTGGGCGCTCCGTGAATCTTGGGCATCTGAATACCCGTTAAGTGGCATTCTCATTCGACGGTAGGATCCCGCATACATCTGCAGCGGATACAACTGTAAATCGCATGGCAATTCAATATTACTATGCTGAATTGTATTCCGAAGCGGGCAGAATCGAGTAGAGTAGGGATTCATCATGCCCCGAAAAACAACCTCGCGGACAAGGACCGCCAGGCTCACGAAGGCGCGCAAGGGCAAAAAGCCTGCAACACGCAACGACTTGCTGGCCGTCATCGAGACGCTGGAGGCAAGCAACAAAGAACTGCAGTCCAGAGTCGACGAATTGACGCTCGCCAATCGCGACATCGAGACCCTCATGGAAAACGTCCAGGTGGGCATCATTTTCCTGGACCCGCACTTGTGCATCCGGCGTTTTACCCAGGCGTCGAAACCGCTCGTGGAATTGACTTCTGCCGACATCGGGCGGCCATTCAAAGAGTTTGCGCACGAGTTACGTCGCGAAAGGTTGCTCGCGGACGTGCAAGCGACGCTCGAGACGCGCTCGGCCCGTGAATTGGAGGTGCCCGGTGAAGGCGGCACTTCGTATCTCCTGCGCATCATGCCATACCGCACCAGGGATGAGCTGATGGGGGGCGTCGTGTTGACAATCACGGACGTCACCGCCCGCAAACGTGCGGAAATCATGTTGCAACATGAACGCAATCGTCTTGGCGCCATTCTCGAAACGGTGGGCGATCCCATTTTCGTCAAGGACAACGATCATCGCATTTTGCTCGCCAATCGCGCTTTTTACGACATCTTCGGCGTGGACGAAGCCGCGGTGATTGGCAAAACCCTCGCGGAACATGTTCCAGAAGACGAACGAGTGCATTTTCTCGCGGTTGACCGGAAGGTGCTCGACACCGGCGAGACCGACCTACGCGAGGAGACGCTGACCGTGGGAGGCTTCACGCGAACGATCATCACCAAAAAGACGCGCTTCGTGGAAGATTTCGGGGCGAAATTCTTGGTTGGTTCGATTCACGACATCACGGATCGCAAACTCGCCGAGGATTCGTTACGCGAAAGCGAGGCTCGGTTTGCTGCCGCTTTTAGTGACAATCCCGTGCCTCTTTCGCTCACGGCTCATGATGGTACACGCGTTGATGTGAACAAGTCTTTTTGTGAATTGCTCGGATATTCACGGCAGGAATTGATTGGCAAAAAAAGCCCCGATCCCCTCATTGTCGTTTCCCCACGAGACCCCCGAGATTTGCACGAGATTGTGGATAGCGCCAGTTCATTACGCGATGTCGAACTCGAGATCCGTACAAAGAGCGGGGAAGCTCGCGACATTTTGATGTCGACGAAGTCGATCTTCTTGAAAGGCGAGAAGCATCTGATCAAGACATTGATTGACATTACCCAGCAAAATAGGGCGCGGAGGGAATTGGTTGCCAGCGAGGAAAAGTTTGCGAACATTTTCCGTTGTTCTCCCGCGATGATGGCGATCAGCAACGCGACGACGGGTAGGGTGGTGGATGTCAATCAGCACCAGGTTGCGATCTCGGGTTATAGCCGCGAAGAATGGCTTGGAAAAATGCCGCCGGAATTTGGGATGATCCCCCCAGAAGTGAGCCGACAGCTGTTGAGAGAATTGGAAGCGCAGGGGCGGATTGAGGCCCGGGAAATAACTGTCAGGGTCAAGGGCGGGCGGCTCGTTCCGCTCATTTACAACGGCTTTTTCATGGAAGTCAACGGGGAGCGCCATATCGTGTCAATCGCGCAGGATATCAGCGCGCTGAAACAGGCGGAACATGCCCTGCGGGACAGTGAAGTACGTACTCAAAACATCCTGGATACGATGCTCGATGGCGGGCAAATCATTGGTCGCGATTGGCGCTATTTGTATTTGAACGATGCGGTCATGGCCCAATCGGGCTATCAGCGTCGCGAGGATTTGCTCGGCTTCACGATGATGGAGAAATATCCGGGCATCGAGAACACCGAGCTTTTTGGTATCCTTCGCCGTTGCATGGCTGAACGTACCTCGCACCGGATGGAAAACCATTTCGTTTTTCCTGATGGCAGCGAGAAATGGTTCCAGTTGAACATCCAACCTGTGCCCGACGGGCTTTTCATTCTGTCGTTCGACATCACCGAACGAAAACTCATGGCTGCTGAACGCCAAGCGCGCGAAATGCAAATCGTGGAAGATCAACGCTTGCAGAGCCTGGGGCTATTGACCGGTGGCGTGGCTCATGACATCAACAATCTTCTGACGCCGATTTGGACCAATATCGAATTGTTACGCGTCACGTATGGCGACAAGCCCGAAACCAATGAACTGTTCGAGGCCATTATCACGGCGACCCAAAGATCGCGCGATTTGGTGCGGCAAATGTTGGCATTTGCGGGGCGACACCCTATGTCGTTAGCCCAGGTGGACCTCAATGAGGTGATTGCGGACAACCAAACGTTGTTACGCGCCAGTTTGCCCAAGAACGTTCACATCCAATTGGACCTCGCCCCCGAGCCATTACCGTTGGTCGCCGACCGTACGCAGTTGCAGCAAGTGGTGATGAATCTCCTCATCAATGCCATGGACGCGTTTGCGGGAAAGGCGGGGGAAATTTTTGTGAGTACGCGTCTTCAGCCTTCGACGATGGCGTCGAGCGGCGCAGAAGTCGTGTTGGTCGTGCGCGACACGGGACCAGGTATTCTGCCCGAAAACCTCCCGCGGATCTTTGACCCGTTTTTCACCACCAAATCCATGGGGCACGGGCTGGGTTTGTCCGCGACTCGAGGCATTGTCCGCACGCACCGCGGGCATTTGGAGGTGCAAAGCGTGGTGGGTGAAGGCACCACATTCACCATTCGGCTGCCCGTGGACACGCTCCCCGCGCCGCCCACGGATTCGCGGCCGTCCATCGGCCCCGTGGCGCAACCCGCGCAACAAGGCTTGTGGTTGGTGATCGATGATGAAAGGCTCGTCCGCAAATCCACGTGCCGGGTGCTGAAGGTTCTGGAACTGCGCACGTTGGAAGCAGATGACGGTGCAAGCGGCTTGGCCTTGGCGCGCGAGCATGCGGGGGAGCTGACCGGGGTCGTATTGGATTTGACAATGCCGGGAATGAGTGGACGCGAAGTATTTCAACAATTGCGCGCCGAGCATCCAGCGTTGCCAGTATTGCTTCTCAGTGGGTATAGCGAGCAGGAAGTGCAGGATTTGGTGATGCTCCCCAAAGTCGCATTTGTGGCCAAACCCTATTCCATGCAAACGGTTCGACAAGTCATCCAAAGCCTATCGTAATCTATTTCGTCGCGCGCGCGAGCGTTTCGTCCTGGGCTGTGACGATCCCACGAAGTCGCTCGGAGCATCGATTCGCGAATTTCACGGGGCGGCTTGACCTGAGTTGTTCGCACATCCGAGTTTTTTTGCTCGTTTGGCGACATCCTTGACGGTCTCCGATTGTTTTGATTTACCCCACCTTTCGAGGACCCGCGAATACGCCTGACACGCGCCGAGTTTGTCGCCAGTCTCTTCCCGCGCGCGGCCCAAGTAGGCCAAGTCTTGGGTGTGCCACATGGAATTGCCGTCGATGGTGCACACTTTCCCGGCGCTTTCGAGGTGCGGAATCGCCTCGGCATATTGACCCGCCAGCACCGCAACTCGGCCGTAATACGAATGAAAAGGTTGGGACAATTGTGGCTCGGCCATGCGGGGTCCAAAAAGACCTTCGGGTACATGCGCAAAGGCTTCTTTGGCCAGCTCGACGGAGAAAGCCGGCGTCGCATAAGCAGCGATCCAGATGAGCGCTTGCTCGAGTGGTGTTCCTGTCGGTTGCTCAGCGATCCAGGTGGTGCGTATCTTTTGAAATTCGCTCAGGGGAAGTTTTCCAGCCCGCATACGGAGTGCGTGCATCAAGATCGTCGGCTCGAATTGCGCCTTCTTTCCCCCGCCTGGATGCAAAGCGCGCGCGACGAAATATTCGTCGGCAACCACCACCGCCTCGTTTATTTGGCCCATTTCCCAATACAATTGACTGCGAATGAAATAAAGGTGTGCTTCTGCTTCCGCGTTGGGAATGGTCATACTCCGAGCCATGAAGTTGCCATGCTCCACGGCTTTGGCGAATTCACCATAACTGACACTGCTCGTGAGCAATGCTTGGCGCGCCTCGAAAAGCCGTCCCCCTTCGCGCGATTTCTTTTCGGCGTCGTCGAACGCGGCCCGAACCACGGTTTCCGGGGCATTCGAGAAATAAAGGGCCTCGGCGAGCAAATGCGCGGCGCGTAAAGCGAGCGGGTCCTTCGTCTTGAGTCGTTGGGCTGATTCGACGACGACTTGGCAAAGGCCCCGATAGGAATCGATATGGAGTTTGTCGAGCAAGCAATCGATGCTATTGTCCGTGGTCGCGATGCACCCGTCCAATGCTTTTGCTGCTTCGTCACGTTTGCCGATCCGCACCAAGGCCTGGGCTTTCATTTGCCAACAATCGGCATATTGTCGGTCGAGTTCGATGCAGCGGTCGTACAGCGTTATAGCCCGCTCATTGGCTTCTGCATTGGTGTTGTGATGAAAAAGCATCCCCCCGTGCCAGAAAGCGAGTTCAGCGTCTAGAGGATACCGGGCCACGAGCGCTTCCATACGTTTGGCTGCGTCGCCATAATCGCTGGGTTCCCGAAGAATCATTGGTTCGAGGGCGTGCAAAAAACCTTGGTCGCGTTCCGACAAGGAAGCTCGTAAAGCAAGGGCTTTGCGATAAGCTTCTCGCGCCGAGGTCACATCGTACGAATATTGAATCACGGAAAAACGAAGATGGGCCGCGGCCATGCTCGGATCGGCATTACGCGCATGCTGAAATGCCATTGCCGCCGCGGTCCATCGCGCATCACGAATGTTTTGCATCCCTTGGCGAAATTCTGCAAGGGCCGTCGCGTTCGTCGACACGGGAATGGGTAAATCCATCAGGGTTGTCGCTGTGGGCTGAGGCGCCGCCGAAGATACGACCATAGGGGTCATCGGCGGAGCAGGCCGGTTGCGAAATGCAAAAAGACCAATCCCCAGCACGGCGGCGACGGTTACGAGATGAGCGGTCAATCTGCGTTTGGGAGCCATCGGCGTTGGGGTAGGGGAGGTTTGGCTCGGTGAAACATTACGTTTGGACTGCGGTCCTGTCGGCATCGCTCGAGCGTCGCCATCCGTGACGAGCGTTTGGCAATGCGTGACAATTTCCGGCATTGTTGCCCAGCGTTTGTCCGGGTCTTTTTCGAGGGCCCGCATGACCGCATGCGCCATGGCGTCGGGCACGTTCGTGAGCGGGGCAGGGGTATCGCCCAAAATGGCTGCCAAAAGCCCGATCGCCCCTTTTTCCGCTTGAAAAGGATGCCTCCCACTGAGCAGCTCATACGCTACCACCGCCCAAGCAAATTGGTCCGAGCGCGCATCGACCGGCTCTCCGCGCAGCTGCTCGGGCGACATGTAGGCCGGCGTGCCCACGAGCGCGCCTTCAGCCGTCATACCCACGAGCGCGGCGTCGATGGTCGCGCCTTGCATATCGAGCGTTTGGGCGACGTGCTCGACGTGGAGCGAAGTTTTGCGGGCAATGCCAAAATCCAGAATCTTGGCTGTTCCGTCGAGACGAACGAGGATGTTTTCCGGTTTGATGTCGCGATGTATGAATCCCGCTTCATGTGCAGCGCCGAGGGCTCGGGCGACATCGAGCAACATGCGCAAACGGGCTTCGATGGGGGTGTCCTTGCCGATGAGGTCGCGCAAAGGTTGACCTCCAACGAGTTCCATGGCGATAAACGGGGCACCTTCGTATTCGCCGATGTCGTAAATCGCAACGATTCCGGGATGCGACAAAGCGGCGACGGCTTGGGCTTCGCGTTGCATGCGCATCACGGCGTGCTCCCAATCCTCGCTGGAGCCTTCCGAGTTGTTACGCAGGACTTTCAGCGCGATGCTGCGCTCGAGCCTCGAATCCCGCGCTCGATACACCTCACCCATTCCGCCTTCGCCAAGAAGCGACTCGATGACGTATCGGCCCACGGTTTGGCCTGGATTGAAGCGCATGATGGGCCATGGTAGCGCGACGAACGGGTTTTGCCAAAGAACTGTGTGCGTCGCCGCGGATCATTCTTGGGTCGCGTGTGTTCAAAGGGTGAAGCAACGCTGGCGAGTGTCGCCGGTCGGCACAATGAACTACTGGGGGACTCTCAGGGGTATCCGAGCGGCTTGACGTATCGCGCACTCGCCGCGTAGCGTTGTTTGCATGATGTCCCGGAGGCGTTTTGTATGTCAAACGTTGGTCGTCCTGGTACTTGGGTTTGCCCATCCAGGATGCGGTTCATCGATTGCTGCGCGTTATCCGCATTTGGAACGACGGGCGGTATGTGTGCGGGTGCCAGGGGTCGAGTCCGATGCCTCAGAGTACCTGGTCACCGATGCTGGAGAAGGGATTTCGAATTTTCATCCAGAGGTGGTTGATCGCATCGCGCCTGATGCGCGGACGGTATTTGAGTTTGACCCTGGGGCAGAGCCGGACAGTGTTCGGCATTTGCCAGCGCCGTACAATCAGCTGCAGTGTGGGCCCGTGTTTTCGATATTGCCGTCCAAAGATGCAGAAATCCCGCCTCTTCCCACAGCTGCGGTGGATTTGCTGGTGCACGAACGGCGTCCGGAGGTTGTGCCTGAGGCTCTTGCGGAAAGGCTGGCGAGCTGCGCGCAGCTGAGCCCGGGGTCGTTTGAGCCGAAGCAGCACACGATGGCGCTGAACGTGTACGTGAGGAGGGATGGGCGCGTGGTATCGGCGTATGTTGCGCAATCGACGTTGGGAGAACGCAAGACGGAAGCGTGCGTGGTCAACGTGCTTCGCAACACGTCATGGCCTGGAGTGGTCGATGAAATGATGGCAGCGTCGGATGTGGCGTCGTCTGAGGGAGTCAAGCTATTTCTGAGTGAGCCGGCGCGAACCCTGCCACAGCCCGACACGGGACCGATATCGGAGATCCGGCCGAAGGTGCAACCGACGCCAGCCAGTAATCCAGGAGGGCCTCGGATGCCCCCGCGCATCTTTGTGATCCCGCTTGGTCCGGTGTTGGTCGCCATTGCGGCGTTTGGGATTATTTTTTTCTATACGGAGGACGATGCACCGGCGTGGACGTCGGAGATCAACCCGGTCACGAAACAGCCATACACGAGCAAACAAGAATACGACCAGATCCAGCAAATGACTCCGGACCAGATCCGAGAGGCCCAAAAGCAAATAACGAATGCCCAGCGGAAGCCGCCTGCCCCAGCTCCGCCGCCGGCGCCTATGCCCCCACCAGCTGCTGGAGCGCGGAAATATCCAACCAGACATGCACGAACGAAGAAATGGCTCGTTTGGAAGATGAGATGCACAGAATTTGCGACATCAAGTATGTTGTAAGCTGTGGTGGGGACCATACGAAGCCGAAGTTCGACAACATTCCCTGCTCGGCGGTCAAGCTCAGCATCCAGCAAAGGCAGGCCTGCGTCGCCGCGCGATGGGTGGTTCAGGACAAGTGTTTCGGTGGCAAACCGAACGACGAGCACAAGAAGCCGATTGACGACCACCAACGAGGGATCGACAACTGTGAAGCCCTGAAATTGAAAGTTTGCGCCAAAGGCCACCCCATGGCAGAAAAGTGAAAAATCATGTCCGACGAACTTCTCCAAGCCATTCAAACGCGCGACGTCGAGCGCGTGACAAAGCTTCTCGCCGCTGGCGCGGATCCAAATGAGCCAGGCAAGTCTCGTTACGGCAGCGGAGGGGACATACCTCCATTGCACGCTGCAATTGCCGAACTCGAAGCCTTCGGCGAGGACGAGCCAGGCGGACCAATCGATTCCGTCGTATTGCTCCTGCGTCACGGCGCCAGGGTCAATGGCTGGAATGTGTCAAAAGACGGGTCGCCGCACTTGCATGCTGTGCTGATGAATCACATCGA
>DAOMZH010000209.1:0-13301 GCA_035437985.1 Polyangium sp. (in: bacteria)
ATCCAAACCGCAGGCGGGATCCACGGGAGCATTGAAGCGCCGTACAACCCAAACAAGATCAGATTGATGACCGGAATCAATACATAGTCGAGCACCAGGGCCCAGCCGGCCAGAAAACCAACCATTGGATGCAAAGCTTGTGCGGCGTAGGTATACACCGATCCAGCTTGCGGAAACTCGCGCGCCAGAGTCCCAAACGAAAATGCCGTCAATAACATTGCGAGCGTGGCGAGGGCATAAGAAGCAACAAGCCTCCCACCGCTTGCATGTGAGGCAATGCCGTAGGTTGCAAGCACGGTCACTGGCGCGACATAAGCAAGGCCGTAAACCAGAAGCGAACCAAAACCCAGTGCGCGGTCGAGTCGAGCTACCGAAGGTGATTGCATGACAGATGCCTCGGCGGCAGCAGATTTGAAACGGGGCCACTCGTCAAGAAAATTTCGTACCATGTATTTCGCACGGAACGAATGGGACAGGGAGCTGAGTGTGAAAAATGCCGTGACACGTAGATACGCTTTCCGATAAGCTCTCGAAGCTATCGTGGCGCGTACGAAGACCACCTACAGGACTGACGAGTTCCCGAGAGAATGGCCGATGCCAAATCCTTGGCCCAGCATTGACGAGATGATCGCCTTGGGGCTCCAAGGTCGGGGAACAGCGCCGATCTGGACGCCGAGCGAAGTGAAAAGCGTCCAAGCTGCTCGGGAAGCGTTGCGTGCAGTGCCAATGTCTGGTTCCATCTCGTCTGTATTCGAGGC
The DNA here is from genome assembly GCA_035437985.1 of Polyangium sp. (in: bacteria). Lineage (GTDB taxonomy): Bacteria > Myxococcota_A > Polyangia > Polyangiales > Polyangiaceae > Polyangium. Next base: position 759 of record DAOMZH010000209.1, read on the forward strand.
GCTGCGGATTTGTATTCCTTTTGCGTGTGGTTTGCTCGATACGGTAACCGCGTCGCGTCCTTTTGAACCCATTGATGTTTTGTATCGAGTTCCTGAAGCTTTCATCGGCGCGGTGGCCGATCTCGTGGAGATGGACCCGTCACCTTTGGTGGCGATGCGGTTGCCGATTGGCTACATGTGCCGTCCAACGGATTTCATGACCTTCTCGGCATGGCGCAAGATGGCCCTCGTCGATGCAATTTACCCCCATCATGGCATTGATTTCCCCAGCTTCTTGACGATATCTTCGGCGCCGCGTGGATTCGATCGGGAGTTGACGACGTTATGGTTTTTCAATGAATGCGACGGACGAACGTTGACCAATCGTGAAATGCACATGGTCGAAGCATTGTATGGCGACATCTTGGCGGCAATCAATAGGCTGCGCTTGCCCTTTTTCCCGCAAGATTCATTGCGAGATCAAATCGTTCGCGAGCAAAACTCAGGATATGCGCTCATTCGTCCGAATGGGGACTTGTTCGAATGTAATCACCGTGCATTGGCGATTGCTCAGCGATATGGATCGACGGTGGTTGGAGGTGATGAGCGCGCGTTGTTGTCCCGACTCGTGCACTGGGCCCAATCTGCGCCGCTTGCTCATGGTTTTTCGGCCAAGTACATTTCGAGCCGAGATAAGACCACGTTGCTCGAAATCTCTTTGCACCAGGTTGCCCGCGAGTACAATGTCCTCGCGGATGATCTGACCCTCGCCATGTTTCGGGAAACCCCCGTTCGATTGATGCCGCTCGACGAGCACAAACCATCGATAGTCGAATATCTGAGTCCGCGGAGGCGGCAAGTTGCGACGTTTTTGGTCAATTCTGGGCTGTCGTTCAAAGAGATAGCCGATGAATTGGAGATCAGTGAATCGACGCTGCGCAAGCATGCCGAGCAAATCTATCGCGGGTTGAAGGTCCGCTCGAGGGCGGAACTCGTGGCCTTGTTCAAGTGAAATGGAGGCGGGCCAAATGTCGAGGGAATCAGGCGCCAGGATCCAAGGCACGATTTCGGCAATCCAACAACCTTGCAATACGCGGACATTTCGATAAGGTCGCCCCATGCTCACCGTTTCCGATACCGCCTATTCAATTGCCGCAATCCGGGCCCTGGAATGCGAAAAGCCCGAAGCTGAGCGAATTTTCGAGGACCCTTACGCTCGTGTTTTTGCCGCTGCCGGCACGCACGCCGCAGCAGGAACGGCATTGTTTATTTCGCTGCCATTTTTTCGGGATGCAATTCGCCTTCGCACACGGAGTATCGACGATTTCGTGCGCGAAGGTCTGTCCGCAGGGCTCACGCAAATCGTGCTCATGGGTGCGGGGCTCGATGCACGAGGTATGCGCATGCCCGAGATTGCGCGGGTTGGTGCGCGCGTATATGAGGTCGATTTTCCGGCGCTACTCGAGAAAAAGCGCGCCATTCTCGAAGAAGCTGGCGTGACAGTTCCGGAGCATATCGCCCATGTGCCTTGCGATTTTGGGGACGAATTCGCGGCGTCGCTTACGGCTGGGCTCGAAGCGCGCGGCTTTCGTGCAGGTGCGGGCGTTATCTTCGTGTGGGAAGGCGTGCTTCCTTATATCGATCAAAATGCCATCGATCGTTGTCTGCGCTTCATGGCGAGTATTGGTGGAGCCGGCAGTCGCTTGGCGGTCGAATATTGGGCGGAATTTTTTGCGCCCGATAGCGCGTTAAACCGCGTGCAAAAAATGGGTTTTACCCGGCTCGAAGAAGCGAGTTTCGATGCCTTGTGGCGGCGTTATTTGCCGGGCGAGCCTCATGAAAATGCCGCAACGATACGCCTCGGCGTGGCATTCGTCTGACCTTGTCGTTGGGAGAGATGATTCCTACCTAAGCCAACAAGAAATGAAATCCAAACCAAACGAACCATTGTTCACCTGGATGCATCTCTCGGATATCCATATCGGACATCCAGTACCCAAACACGCCCAGGCCCTGCCGCTCATTTTGAAGAGTTTGCGAGACGATCTCGAGCACGTCGGAAAGAACATTGGCCTAACGGAAATCGACGCCATGTTCGTCACCGGAGATGTGGTTTGGTCTGGCAAATCCGACCAATACGCCGAGGCAAAAACGAAGCTGCTCGAGATAACCCAGCACGTTGGATTAAACGCGGAGAACGTCTTCATCGTCCCCGGTAACCATGATGTCGATCGCGATGTGGACAAGAAAAACCGCTCAACCGCGCGAATCATCAAAACCGTCCGCAATCAACTCGAAACGCTCGACGAAATCTTGAGCGACAAACTCAGTCGTGAATTTTTGACCTCCCGCCAAGCGGCGTATTTGGATTTTGCGCAAGACTTCGCTCCCGTTTGTTTGAAAGGCGCGATCGACCCTCCGGAAAAACGTTTGTATTGGAAACAATCGATAACGGCGCTGGGCGGACTGCGCGTGCGCCTCGTTGGGCTGAATACGGCGCTCGTGGCGGCCGACGAGAATGACCACGGCAAACTGTATGTGGGCACCACGCAATGGAGCGAGCTGCTCAGTGATGTGACGAGTGACGAATTGGTCATTCTGTTGAGCCACCATCCATTTCGAGAACAATGGCTGAAGGATCAAACGGATGCCGCGAATGAAGCGGCACGTCGCGCGCACGTGCACCTGAGTGGGCATGTGCACCAGGCCGATAGCGAAGAATTACGCAGTGGCGGAGGTTCAGGCATCGTGCGGATCGTGGCCGGGGCCGTGCAGGGTGACGCGAATGCTCCTGCCGAACATGGTTACAGTTTTGGGTCCATTTATCGCGAGGAAAAAGGGGACGGATATTTCGTGCGTATTTACCCGCGCCGCTGGTCCGACAAGAATCGGGATTTCCGCGCCGATTATCACGTGTTGGAGAAAGATTCGCGCACGTTGTACAGCGATCATTCGATTCCGCGCTTCGGCCGGAAGCGTTGAGGCCAAAACGGAACCTCCGCTTGACTCCCCAGTCTTGTTTCGATAAAGCCAAGCTCGAAAGTCATGCCCATCCGACAAGCGACCCGCGCAGATTTTACCCAGATTTGGCCATTTTTCAAAGAGATCGTCGAAGCGGGAGACACGTATGCTTTTCCGCGTGACGTCACCGAAGAACAGGCGCTGACGATTTGGATCGATACGCCGAGAAAAACGTTTGTTTTTGAGGAAAATGGGCAAATTCTTGGCAGTTATTTCATCAAGACCAACCAAGCGGGTCCCGGCAATCATGTTTGCAATTGTGGTTATATGGTTTCACGAGCGGCCCGAGGGCGGGGATTGGCGTCGGCCATGTGCGAACATTCGCAAGAAATTGCGCGGGAGCTTGGCTACAAGGCCATGCAATTCAACCTCGTCGTCTCGACCAATGAAGGGGCCGTGCGGCTTTGGAACAAACTTGGGTTTGTTATTGTTGGTCGTTTGCCCAAAGCATTTCAACATCCGTCGCAAGGCTACGTCGACGCCCTGGTGATGTACAAATGGCTCGAGCGGTGATCGCAACGGGGCGAATGATCGGCCGAGGACCCTCGTGTCCTCACGGCAATGCGTATCGATCCTTGTCTACCACGCGCACGCGTGCGTTAGGCGTCCCCGCATGCGTGCGCAAATGTTTGCGAATGGCCGAGCGTACGATACCCACGGGGTCTTTCGCTTTGAACTCGAACAATTTTTGCTTTGCGATTGATTCGTGAATTTCCGCGGCACTTCGCGGAGCATTTGCCGATCGCAATACCGTCACGGTTGCATCGAGAATGGTGGTGCGCTTCGATTCCATCATGTTCCCCAGTGTTTGCTTTGTCCAAGATCCCTACTACACGACCCAGCCCCCGATTGCAAGACTCACTTCATTCGTCTCACGACCCGGTGCCCTCGCAATTCCACCCCCGCCCGATTCAACGCTTCCGCCCACCCTTCCTGCGTACCAATCCGTTTCGTGTCTTCATAAAGTCCAAACCGCTCCTCTTGCTTGGTCAATCGCGCAAACTTCTCCCGCCCCGGATAATCCGCGGGGACGAATTCTTCTTTTCGATGCAGGATCGGTCGATTACGCGACCCCGTGTAATCTCGATTGTCTATCCGAAACGTTTGCAGGGGCACTCCGAGCGCCGCCGCCAATGCCGGATGCGGATCCTCATCGAAATCAGGATACGTCAAATAGGACACCCGTGGTTCGTCGCGGCATAACTTCACGACCGTCGCGCCCTCCACGCTCCCAATGTACCCTCGCGCGCAACCCTCGTACAAGCGTAATTCCGTGGGCAACAAATGCACCGCCGATACATGCACGTATAGAGCCGTTGGCGTTTGTTTTCCAATGGGCGATCCCCTCGCGCTTCGGTCGAGCGTTGCCAAATCTCCAATCGAAAACAGCAAAGCATCCGCAAGCTCGCACGCCGTTTGATAACTCGTGAAAAATGCCCGCAGGTCCAGCTGCAAATCCCGCGGCAATTCCGACCATTTCGGCCGTTTCCCAAAACGACTCAACGCCAAATACACCAAAAGATCCTGCGTCCGCTGTCGTTCGACTTCCGACCATTGCGAGTTTCCCACGACCGAACGTAGCAGATGAAAAGCCCGCCGAACGCTGCCCAGTGCCGCTTCAATCGCTGGGGTATCCGGCAACTCCGCTCCATCGGGCAATCGACCCCGCGCTCCCAAAAATTCCAGCAATGGCCGCAAAAGCTCTTTGTGCTCTTCATACAAAGCATCTGATCGTCGAATCCTCGGAGCCGACAGCGGCCTCCGATAACGGGCGGCCAAAAATGACTGCTGGGCGCGTGCGTCTCGAAAAACATAAAATACCCCTGGTCCCGCGGGCACCACATCTTGTCCCAGAGATTGCTCGAGCCATGTCCGCAATTCATGCTGCTGATACAACTTTTGAAACGTCCCGAGCCGCGTCACATACCCATCCTCGAACGCACTCGCCCCCACCGTCGGTTTCGCTTCAATGGCCAATCTCCCCGCCACGATGAGCACCCCCTCGGTCAACCCCCACGCCGTTCGCAAAACCTCCGACCGTTCCTCCGCGCTTTCAATCACATTGATCACATAACCAAGATTCACGACATCCGCTGGTTTGCGCTCGCCCTCCGGTCGAAACACTGGATCCCATCCATCACAAGGAATACCGCGTGCCTTCAGCTGCCGCACGTCCTCACCATGTCCGCAGCCATAATCCAAAACGCGTGTGTCAGGACGGACCAATCCATCATCGAGGCCCAAACGAATCGGCCTCGACACGTCGTTCCGATGCAGCGCGGCCTTGTGCCGTTGAATCTCCATTACGTCATTTACGACGAAGGTTCGTCCAGCGGAAGTCGTTGCAAGAACGCCCGAATGTTCTTGATCTGTTTGTCCGCGAAAAGGTACCCAATTCCCCGATACAGATGCAGCCGAAATTGTGTCGTCAAGACATCCTCCGACGTCCCGAGTCCGTCTCGCTTGCACCGGGCTTTCAAGAGCGCCAAGTACACGTCATGGTGCGCCCCGCCAAACACTTTCCACGTCATCTCCACCGCGCTGTTCGATGGAATCTTCGCTTGCGGCGGAATCGATGGTTCGGCCAATGACGTACAAAACGCCCAGCGACACAGCACGTTCCAATTCTTGATTCCCGTACTGCGTTTCAGCTTGAGCAAATAATCGCGCTCTTGCTCGGAAAGTTTGATGTGTTCCAATGACATGACGGGTCACCTTGGCCAAAAATATCCGGGAGCAATTTTCGTCGTCCCTGCACGGTCGTCATAATCGAGCCGATACGTTCGACTGATATACGGCTCGAGCTGGCGATGAAGGGCCTCGTCGATTTCTTCGTCGGTGGACAAAAGAATCACTTGATGGCTCGCATTCGGAAAATATCGCTCCACGAGCAATTGGCGATGTACCGAATCGAGTCGTCCCAGCGGCGTGTCGATGACCACGGGTAATGGGCGACCCGAGGCACGCGCCAAACCCCAAATCGTCGATATCGCCAAAAGTTGCCGTTCACCCGCGGACAAACGCTCCGGCAAAAGCGTTTGTCCGCCTTGACCCACGAGCGCCAATCCAAATGTATCCGGATCGATTCGCAATCCGGCAATCAGTGATTTTTTCCGCAGGATCTGCTGGAAACTATCCAAAATCAATTCTTCCAACCGGTGTCCATGGTGCTGCACCACTTTCGTCCGAAAACGGCCGAACGCGCGGCGCATTTGTTCCGACCGCTGCACCATCCGCGCCGCCCGCTCTTCTTCTACCGATGTTTCGAGCGCCGTTTCCTTTTTTCGGGTCAACGTTATCAAGTCGCGGCCCACCCGATCCGCCTCTTCGTCGATATCTCGAATCGCCCGTTCCGCTTGCTCGAAAGCTTGTTTTGCTTCCGCGCGTTCCTCCGCCGCTTTGGCGATTGCATCTTCTTCTTTCGGTGCGCGATCGAGCTTGCGATTTAATCCCTCGATTTCTTCTTCGAGCCGCTCCGCCTGGGTTATCAAATGCCGAATGCGTTCTTTGGTTTCGTCGCCGAGCAGCGTCATGACGGATCCCAGCGCCGCGTAACCCTCCGTGCTCAAATCCAAATATCGTTCACCCCGTGCCGCGCGTTTTCGACGCTCCCGATCCTCATTGAAGTATTCTCGCAAAGCCTTCACCACATGATCGGGCGCCCCGGCCTTGCGCGCAGCATCGAGCGCTTTTTTGTCACGCCCCTCGAGCAATTCCCCCACGCCTTGCGCCTGGGTGCTCGCGCGCTCCGCTTCGGCATCGGCGACGGCCATTTCCAGCAAATCCACCACCAGCATCAAAGGCGCCGCTTGCGCCGCAACTTCGCGCAATTCATCGTCCAGCACCGCCAGCCGTTCTTCTTTGGAATGCTTTTTACCCTCGATTTCTTTTCGTTTCTCGAAGGCCGCTCCGCCAATTTGTTCATAACGCGATTCTGCCGTCCGCGCACGTTTCGCTGCCCGATCCAACGTGTTTTGCGCCGTCGCCCGTTTTTGAACCAAATCCTGCTGCCGTTCCTTCAACGCGGCCAGGTTTGTTTCGATACGCGCCAATTCCTCTTTTTCTTCTTCGCTCTTTTGCTCGGCCCGCTTGCGACGTTCCAGCACCTGCAAATCGGCCGTCACTTGATCGACCAAATCCAGGCCCAGGAGCGAATGCACCGCCGTCGACAAGACATCCGCTGACTTTTCCAAGTCCGCGAGCGATTCGATTTTCTCCCCATCGAAAAAGAAAAATCGCGAAAGCCTCAGCGGCAAGAGCCCTTCGATATGGTCCGACCATTCGTCCGTCAGCACCGGATCGAATCCCCCGCCATGATGAACCTCGAGTCGCTCACTGCGCTCTTGCAATGACCACGCGCGTCGCACGTGATACGAGTGTTTCGTGCCCGCCTCCGTATGCGAAAACGTCAATTCAATCGCTGCATGTTTTGCCCCAGTGCGGTGCACCGACCGCGCCAGAAACTCATCATACGCCAAATCCCCGCGATTCGAGCATGACGCGAGTTTCCCGTACAGCGCCAATTGCAGCGCGTCGAGCAACGTGGTTTTTCCTCCGCCATTGGTGCCGCCAATCAGCACGATGGGACGGTTGGGCGACGCTGGCCGCAAATCGAAAACTTGCTTGCCCGCATAAAGCCCAAAATCTTGTAAAACGATCTCTTCGAGAATCATTGCGTTTCGACTCGGGAACGACGTGAGGGACGGCGCTTGGTGGATTCCGGTTTGTCGAGTAATGACAATTGCACGACGGGTTTGTCATTGGGCGCCTCTTTGCGAATTTTTTGCAAGTCCTCGAGGTCCTTCCGGACTGGATCCAACGTGTCCAGTTTGGCATGCTCGAACAGCGTCGCGTCTTCTTCATTCTTGAACAGGTGCTTTTTCAAAGCTTTGTCGAGCGTGTCGTACAGCCCTGCTCGCCGCGCCATCGACCGAAATCGCCGCTCGATATCCAAAAGCTCCCGCGCCAAACCAAATCCCGTCTCGTCTTCTTCGTTGTCACGTTCCTCTTCGCATGCGTCCCGCAAGAGTCGCATTTCATCCGCGCCAAACACCGGATTGTCGTCGAGTGGTGCGCCAGGATAAACCGTACCCGTCGCTTCCTTGTAGATCGTGGGTAACGTATCTTCGACCTCGTGTTTGTCCACGACCCAAATCCGCCGAATCTCTTGCAATTCCTCCAGCGAAATCAGCTCGATCTCCCGCACGTGTGCCGGTCCGTTTTGACGAACCCACGTTTGTGCTTCGAGCAATTTTCGTAGCCACGTTTCGCGTGACGTCTGCTTGTACGGGCCATGAATCACGTTCCGGTTACGCGTGTCGAGTTGCACGAGGCCGGTGAGCCTTCGGAAGTCGCGCAGGTGTTTGTCATCCAGAACGTCGAGTTCGTCGCGTAGTTTCAAGAGCGGCAGCATCCACTCTTTCTCTTCGTCGTTTTGAATCATCGCCTGCATCGATTTGTCGCGTTCCACCAGCGTGCACACCCAGCATCCGAAACGGCTGTCTCCGCAACTCGGCGTTGACGAATCGACCACGAGCGGACACTCGCCATCCTCCGACGCACCTTGGTACATCGTGAGCAAATCCTTGTTTTTGTAGCCCCAAGGGTTTTTCACTTGCATCAGGTACATCCACACATCGTCATTCGACCAGGCTTCGATCGGCGAGTACACGAGCGAGTTGGGGAGGGCTCCGTTGGGGCTCAAACGATCGCGAACACGCTGTTTTTCCAGCTTGTTCATCGACCGAGCGCGCATTTGGCTTTCGGCTTTGCGCGTGCCGAGGACGAGGATGCATTCGCCGCTCGCGCGCACGACGTTGCTGATGAAGGCGTTGGAAGGCTTGATTTTCAGGCGTTCGGTGCACCAGCGAAACTTGGGGCGCGGCGCGGGGTAACCTTTGCCGATGAGGTTGACCCAGAACGTGTCGTGGACTTCCGGGGTCAGTCGATGCGGTACGATGGGCATACCGAGCGTATTGGCGGCGTGGCGCATCGTTTCGAGGGATTGGGTGACCCACGCGGCGACGATGGGATTTTCGACGAGCGTATCGGTGCTGATGACGTGGACGGTTTTGGTGCGTTCGTTCGGGGACAAACCTGCGAGGGCGAGCCAGACGAGCTGCAAGGTGGCGGTCGAATCTTTTCCGCCGCTGTAGCCGACGACCCAGGGAATGGAGTCACCGCGGTAGAGATCGCGGATTTCGTCGAGCAGCGCGTCGATCGTGCGTTGGAAGCCGAGGGGGTCGAAGACAGAAGCTCGTCGTGTTGGTTCGGTAGCAGTCACGATTGACCTCGCAAGAACGCTTCTTCAGTCGCTTGCTCGGTCTCCGTCAAAGGAAGATCCATGCGTTGTTTGATGAGATTTGCCGCGAGTATCACGTTGCTTGAGCCTTTGCTAACGCGACCACCCACAAGGACCCGCCCTTCCCACAACTCGGCGTTGTGTTTGGACCAGTCAATCTTTGCAAGTTGTCGCAGAGGCTTTTTCCATGCGTGGGGCTCTGAATGCAATAGGTACCGCCCTACACGACCAACGGCATGCAGTATCACCCCATGAGAATGCAGAAAATCGCGACGAACCTCACCAGCATCGAGCTTGCGTTCGTGAACTTTATTCCAGTCCGTAATGTTTCTTGCGACTTCGTTCCAGAAGTTTGCGGCGACATCGATACGTGTGCTGAGGGGTTGCTCATCATCGCGTGAGAACAGAGCGTTGTTGGCGGCGTAGAGCGCACTCAGCGTAAACAGTTTTCGCGATCGTGCGGAGAGGGATCCACTGGCCATTTCCGTGAGATCTTTGAACAAGGGGAGCTTTGCTATGACGCGTCTCGTGATGTTGGCTGCGTCGTCGCGATGATCATAAAGCACGCCGATCGAAGGCGAAGGGCGCACCGCGTAACGGTTGAGATCCGCGAACATCTGCTGGCATCGTTCAAGACCGATGTCCAGGAAAAACACGACCGCGATGCTCTCGTCTGCGAGATCTGGTTTTTCGCGGAGTGCGTGTTCAATTGCTGCGCGACGATGTTGACCGTCGTTGATGACGAAACGCGATGCCATCGGTACGTGCAAGACGCCGATCCGTTTGCCCTCTGGGGTCGTGCCAAACGCCTCGAATCGCACGTCACCATCGATCGACGCGGTGATGGCTGAAAACGTGTAGCTATCACGGTTGTCCGTGATGTACTGGGCGATGTCGGGAATGCGTCCCTTGTTCAGCGTTCGTTGAGCGCGTAGTTCGGGTAGAAGGTCTTCCTCGTTGAAGAGGAACAGCCGAGGTAACAGCCTCATTGGACACATCGATACGTAGAACTCACGATGTGCCTGAACTCCTCGAATAGCAGGGAAGACGACTTCAAAGGGAGTATCCATCTCGATTCCTTCCAAGTTTTGATGATTGAAGAAACGTGCTTTCAGTTGGACCAACGGTTTGGTAGGCTGCGCGCGTTCGCCATTGCGCAGGCAAACAAGGAGCAAAAGGTTCTGTGGCGGTAGCTCGAAAAGCTCGAACTGGGGTAGCGAAGTCGGTGGTGCATCCGATTGTGTTGTCCGACGTTGCGGTTCGTCCCGGAGTACAAGGGAAAACAGCAGTCTACCTCGACCATGCCGCGACGACGCCGATGGATCCTGCGGTGCGGGACATCGTGCTCCACTTCATGACCGAGGAATTCGGCAACGCGGGAAGCCGCACGCACGAGTATGGCGCGCGCGCCAAGCACGCCGTGCAGCACGCCCGCGACCAAGTTGCCGCTGTCGTCCATGCCCAACGCGACGAAGTTATCTTCACGAGCGGCGCCACCGAAAGCAACAACCTCGCCATTTTGGGTTTGGCGCCGCATGGCGAATCCACCGGACGCAAACACATCGTCACCACCGCCATTGAACACAAAGCCGTGCTCGAACCGATGCAAGCCCTTGCCGCCCGTGGATTCTCGGTGACGTTCGTCCCGCCCACGCGCGGAGGTTGGGTGGATCCCCAAGCCATTGAGGCCGCAATGCGCAAAGACACGTTGCTCGTCTCGGTGATGCATGTGAACAATGAAACGGGGGTGATTCAGCCCATCGACGACCTTGCCAAACTGCTTTCGGGGCACGACGCGTTCTTTCATGTAGACGCAGCGCAATCGTTTGGCAAGAAAAAATTCGTTTCACTCGAACAACCGCGCCTCGACCTCATCAGCGTCAGCGGCCACAAGATCTACGGTCCCAAGGGCATTGGCGCCTTGATTTGCCGTCGTCGGGGGTTCGGCCGAGTACCCCTGTCGCCGCTGATGTTTGGAGGCGGGCAGGAGCGCGGGGTTCGTCCGGGGACGATTCCGGTGGCGTTGGTGGCGGGCTTGGGTTTGGCGGCGGAGTTGGCGCTGCGTGACGCGGACAAACGGGAGGCGGCATGTCGTGACGTTCGGGCGCGGGTGCTGGAGGCATTTGGGCCGTTGCATCCGCGGATTCACGGCGATCCGGAGCGGACGATGCCGCACATCTTGAATTTGAGTTTTCCTGGTGTGGATTCCGAGGCGTTGATGGTGGCGTGGAAAGACTTGGTGGCGGTCTCGAATGGTTCGGCGTGTACGTCGCACAGTTACGAGCCGAGCCACGTGCTTTTGGCGATGGGTTTGTCGGCGGACGAGATTCAGGGTGCGGTGCGGTTGAGTTGGGGTGCGGGGGCCGCCGTGCCAAACTGGAATCAATGCGCGGATGCGGTTATGCGTTTGGCGGGGCGATAGGAAGGGTTGCACATGGGACGAACGGTCGACGAGGAATTGCTGGACACGCCGACATACAAACTGCTCATGGATCGTTTTCGGATCTCGAAGGAACGTCTCGTGGAAATGATGAACGCCCATGAGGTGGATCCGGATGTGTTCGAGAAATTGATGAGTTCCGTGCTCAGCCGATATCGCTCCCTCGACGTATACGGAAGCAAAGCTGCATTGCAACGCGAAATCGAAAAGGCGATCGAGGCAGCCAGCAATCAAGACAGAGAAGACGACGCGTATGTGGCTTGAAAATGTGACCCTCACCAATCTCTTCTGTTATCACGAGGAAGTCACGTTTGACTTTGGGGTTCCCGTGAGGACGGGGGGACCGAGGAACATAGCGATCGTCTGGGGACGAAATGGTTACGGAAAAACGAGTTTTCTGACGGGCATGAAGCTGCTGGTCGGAGGCACGTACGAAAAACTTCGGGCGTCGGTATTCCGGGGCCGGACGTTGAGTATACCGCAATATCTTCTTGGATTGAACGATGAATGGACCGGTATCGTTAACACTGTTGCGTGGAGAAAGGCTCGCACAGATGTCAGAGTTGCCATTGGAGCCACCTGGCATGGTCCGAAAAACGGCCGCATTCGTGTGGAGAGGGAGTGGCAGATTAGCAAGAAGACACAAGAATATCAGGAGAAACTTACGATTACGGATGTCGACGGGCGCATTTGGGAGGGGGAGGACGCGACGAACTATCTTAACACAATATTTCCTGTCGATTACATTGACTTTGTCATGTACGATGGGGAGCAAATTCAAGAATTGGCGGATAGCTCTGAG
>DAOMZH010000210.1:0-13291 GCA_035437985.1 Polyangium sp. (in: bacteria)
AAAAACCCGCCGAAAATTCGAGCGATCCTTGACGTTTTTCCAAGATCTTTTCGGCTGATTGCGACATTGTGCGCACTCGGTCGACGCAGTACACGTTCGTTTTTCCAAACAACCGCAAAGCGAGGAGCATCATCCATCATGCCGTCACTTGCAGGAACCAAGACCCATCAGAACCTCAAAGACGCGTTTGCTGGCGAGTCGCAAGCAAACCGCCGTTACCTCTATTTCGCCAAAGTTGCGGACGTCGAAGGTCGTCCCGATGTTGCTGGCTTGTTCAAGGACACTGCCGACGGTGAAACGGGCCATGCGCACGGACACCTCGACTACCTGAAGCAAGCCGGTGATCCGGCGACGGGTTTGCCCATCGGCAACACCGAGAAAAACCTCAAGGCCGCCGTTGCTGGCGAAACGCACGAGTACGAAACGATGTACCCGGGCATGGCCAAAGACGCGCGAGCCGAAGGCTTCGACGACATTGCCGAGTGGTTCGAAACGCTCGCCAAGGCCGAAAAGTCGCACGCAGGACGCTTTGCCAAAGCCCTGCAATCTCTCGACTTCTGATCGTCAACCAAAAGCGCGAGCGCCGGAGTCAAACCCGTCGCTCGCGTTTTGTTTATCTATCGTTGCTGCTCAAACGTTCTTTTCGACGAGGCAATTCCGTGAGTGTCATCCCGCGCAAGCCATCCGCCCCTCCGGCCATGAGCCCTCACGATCCGCGTTATTACGACCCGCGCGACCTCGAGTCCGAGCTGCGCCGCGCATTTCAGATCTGCCACGAATGCCGCATGTGCGTGAACTACTGCGGCTCATTCCCCGTGATGTTCAAGAGCATCGACGCGGCGATCGAAAGTGGTCGCGCCGAAGGTGCCGAGAAGATCGACGACGCGGCGATCGAGGCCGTCAGTGACGAATGTTGGCAGTGCAAACTTTGCTACATCAAGTGCCCCTACACGCCCGATGAAGGTGCGTCGGAGATGCTCGATTTCCCGCGGCTGATGGCCCGCGAGAAAGCCTATCGAGCCCAGCGAAAAGGCATCACGTTCGTCGATCGCATCTTGGGCGAACCCCAAGTGATCGGCGCAATGGGTGGCGGAATGATGGCGCCGATGTCGAACTTCGTGTTGGCCAGTCGCCTCGTGCGCAAGGTCCAAGAAAAGGTCACCGGCATCTCGGCAGAATTTCCGTTGCCACCCATGGCGAGTGAAACGTTTTCTTCGTGGTTAGCCGGCCACAAACCCCGCGAGAAAGCCGGGACAAACGGTGAGGTCGTGCTCTTCGCCACGTGCTACGGCGAGTACAACCTACCAAGCGTCGCCAAGGCCGCCACGCTGGTGCTCGAACACAACGGTTATCGCGTACGTTATCCAGGGGTCGGGGAGCGCTCGACCGAAAAACTGACCTGTTGCGGAATGCCAAACCTGGATGGCGGAGACGTTGCCGGCGCGATCAAGAAGATCGGCCACAACGTCAACCTGCTCCTGGACCACGTGAATGTTGGACGTCCAATCATCGTGCTCGGCCCAACATGCGGCTACACGATGAAAAAAGAATGGGTCGAGTACGTCCCGACGGAGGAGACGAAAATCGTTGCAGGTGCAACGATCGACCTCATGGAGTTCCTGGTGAAGCTCGGCAAAGAGAAGAAGCTCGTGCGCGAGTTTTCCGGAAGCTTGGGCAAAGTCTCGTACCACGCGGCCTGTCACTTGCGCGCGCAGAAAGTGGGCACTCCCGGGGCGCGCGTGCTGGGCGTCGTGCCCGACACGGACGTGGAGATCGTCGAACAATGTTCAGCGGTCGATGGAACCTGGGGGATGAAAGAAAAACATTACGAGACCGGAAGAAAATACGCGCAAAAGCTGGTGAAGGCAGTTTCGGATGCCAAACCGGATCTGGTCGTCAGTGATTGCACGCTAGCCGGATTGCGGGTCGTGAAAGAGACGGGACGTCACGTGATGCATCCCATCGAAGCCTTGGCCCAAGCGTATGGACTCGTTGCTGCTCCAACGAAAGCAGAGTGAGCTGAAGGAGAAGGCGATGCGGCCGATTGATCGAAATGAAGTGCTGCCGATTGGCGACTACGAGCAAATCCGGACGCGTTTTCGGACTCGGGTCATCGAGGAAAAAAAGCGTCGGCGTGTCGCCGTTGGATCGCACATGTCCGTGATTTTCGAAAATCGCGACACGGTGCTTTTGCAGATTCAGGAGATGCTCCGGGCCGAACGAATCACGTCGGAGAGCGCCATTCGTCATGAAATCGAGACGTACAACGATCTGCTTCCGGGCGAGAACGAGCTGAGCATGACGTTGTTTATCGAGATCTCCGATGCTGTGCTGCGCGAACAGACGCTCATCGACTTGCAAGGTCTCGAAGAAAAAGTGGGTCTCGAAGTCGACGGGGCTCTGTTTGCCGCGACGCACCCGCCGCATGGCGTGATGCCCGATCGCACGACCGCGGTGCATTACTTCAAAGTCAAACTATCTCCAGAAGCGAGCAAATCGATCGCGAACAAGTCCGTGAGTGTCTCGGTGCGGGTGTTTCATCCGCTCTACGATGCGCGCGCGGAGCTGTCGCGAGCGGTCTTGGCGAACCTCGCGGAAGACTTCGTCTGAGCATGATTCCCTATCAACGTCCCATTCGATTCGAGGACGTCGACGCGGCGGCGATTGTGTTCTTCGCCCGATTTCTTGGTTATGCGCACGAAGCGATGGAGCACTTCTTCGGCGGGCTCGAAGGCGGCTACGCCCATCTCATCTTGCAGCGGCGCGTGGGTTTGCCCGCGGTCAAGGTGAACATGTCGTTTCACGCGCCGGCGAGATTCGGGGACGTGCTCCGCATCGAAACATCGACGGTTCGTCTTGGCAATCGCAGCGCGACGTTGCGTTACCGCATGATTCGTCTGCGTGATGAAGTGCTTTCGGCCGAAGTGGAACACACGATTGTTACGACGAACCTCGATACATTGACGTCGTGCGAGATGCCGGAAGACCTGCGGGCGATTTTGCGCGAGCACCTCGAGAAAGAAGTTGGCGCTGGGTGAGCGCATCGGGCCGCCGCGTCGAGCTGAAGCTCATTCGGGATCGCGAGCACTACGATGTGCTCGTGCAGCGGGTGATCGCGAAGGCGCGGGTGAGTCTGTGGATCGCGACGGCGAACGTGAAAGAGCTGCGCATCGAGGCGCCTGTGGGATCGCGGGCGCGAGCGCGAGGTCGGTACGTATCGTTTTTGGATCTGTTGGCAGACTTGGCGGCGCGCGGGGTGGAGTTGCGGCTCTTGCATGCGGGTGTGCCGTCGCGGATGTTCCGCGCCGAACTCGATCGTCATGACAAACTAAAGGCAGGCAGGTTGGAAATGCGGTGTTGTCCGCGGGTTCATTTGAAGATGATCGCGGTCGACGGAGCGTCGTTGTATTTGGGATCGGCAAACTTGACGGGGGCAGGGCTTGGGGCGAAAGGGGAGGGGAGGCGTAATTTCGAGGTGGGGGTGCTGCTCGACGACGATGTGTTGCTCGATGAGATGCAGGGTGTGTTTGATCGGATTTGGACGGGAAAAGAGTGCAAAGGGTGTCGCTTGCGGGATGTTTGTCCGAGGCCGCTCGACATGTTGAATCAACCATTGGAACTACGAAAGAAGGGGCGGAAACCATGACGGATGCACATGCCAAACTCGTGTTGCGGGGAGCGGGTTTGTTTAACGTGTTGGGTGGAGGATCAATCTTGGCGCTGCCGGAATGGTCGTCTGGAGTTCTGTACGGAAAAACGTTTGGACCGACGGACGATCTTTTGCGCACGTATCATTTTTTGCTGTTCGGATTCGTGGTGGCGATTGGGATTGGCTTATGGAACAGCGCCAATGATCCGCGCGAAGGTCGCGGAATTCTGATTGCATCGGTTCTGGGAAAAACGCTCGCGGCGGTGACTTGGTTGCGCATGGTGGCGGCGCATCAGGGGACGACGATGTTGGCCATTGCTTCAGTGGCGGATTTGGCGTGGGCGGTGGTGTTTGTCTTGGTACTGCGCGGATTGGCGGCTGCGAGCAAGCCCGCGTGACCCTTGAACGAGGCCCGTCGTGTCCATTACGCAACGTGACTACATCATGCGGCTCATCGCGCAGTTTGCCGAGGTCCTGGCGCGCATCCTGGGGCTGCGAAAAGCGGGCAAGTTGGACGAAGCGCAAAAACTCGTCAATGAGACGGCGGACGGGATTTTTGGTTCTTTGCGGTCGATGATCGAGCAAGTGGACGTACGAACCGCGGCGGGGTTATTGGGTAGCCGCGACAAACTAATCGTGTATGCGGCACTGACGGCCCAGGAGGCGGAAATTGCTTTATCGAAGGGACAAACTCGTAAAGCAACAGGGCGCCGACGCCGGGCGTTGGAGCTGTATCTCGAGGCGTCGTGTTTGGGGGAGCTCGACGCGACGGCCCGAACGGATGTGGAATCCTTGAAGGACAATGTCGATGTGGAACAATTGGATTCACGTTATCGCGAGCTACTTGGACGACTTGCTGGATCGAAGAATTGACTCCAAGCGCACGAGACGGTTGCTTCTTGGTGCGAGATCGAGCAAACGGCCGTCATGAATCAATTGCAAGCACCGGACCCCGCCGCGCTCGATCGTGTGGCCATGGCCGCATTGTCTCGGGTCGCTGATGGCATGACCCTCGGTTTGGGCACGGGTCGAGCAGCTGAAGCTTTTATTCAGCGTCTTGGAGAACGAGTTCGTCGGGGAATGCGAATTCGCGGAGTGCCGACATCGAAACGTTCGGAGGAATTGGCGCAACGCGTGCAAATCGAATGCGTACCGCTCGAAGCAATCGACGGCATTGACGTGGCATTCGACGGAGCCGACGAAGTGACCGATGATTTGGCGTTGACCAAGGGACTCGGGGGTGCATTGCTGCGCGAGCGCGTGGTCGCGTACGAAGCCGAATTGCTCGTCATTTTGGTGACTCCGGAAAAACTCGTTTCAATGCTCGGAACTCGGACGGCGATTCCGATTGAAGTGGTTCCATTTGCTGCGGCGACGGCATCGAAACATTTGCGCGAGCTTGGAGGCGAACCTGTGGTGCGCAAAAAGGCCGATGGTTTTCCGTTTGTCACGGATAATATGAATTGGATTGTCGATACACGATTTGCGCCCATTGACGATCCGGCGCGTCTCCATGATGAAGCGCGGCGAATTCCAGGCGTCGTGGATACGGGGATTTTCGTGAAAATGGCGAATGTGGTGTTGGTGGGCGGCGAAAATGCCGTTACCGAGATGCGGTGAGGCTTTCGAGGCGCGCGGCAATACGATCCAATCGCAAATCTCCCGTCCCGCCCGGTGAAACCCGCTCCGCCAAACTCTTTTTCGCGTCACCTTGCTCGATCCGTTCCAATTCTTCGGCCACCCGCCGATATGCATCTCGAAATGGCATACCCGACGCCGTCAATTCCACCGCGCGATCTGTGGCAAAACATTCCGGCGTAATCGCCGCAAGCATTCGCTCGCGATTAAATTGCATTCCACCAATCAATCGCGGGACGAGACGAACCGTCGCCAATGTCTCGTCGAGACCTCGCAACAAAGGTGATTTCGTGAGCTGCAAATCGCGGTGATAACCCGATGGCAACGCGACGATCGATTGTATTTCAACCAATGCGCCTTGCACCACAGAACAAGCCGCACGCATCAGCTCTACCACATCGGGATTTCGCTTCTGCGGCATGATCGACGAACCCGTCGTGAATGCTTCGGGCAGTTTGACAAAGCCAAACTCGCTCGTCGTGAACAAACTCAGGTCCCAAGCCAAACGGCGAATCACCGCCATCAAGTGCCACGCCGCGGCCAGGATCGTCGCTTCCACGATGCCGCGCGACGTTTGCGAACCCAGCGGATTCCACGCCACATCGGCGAAACCGAGATCCCGCGCCACGCCCGCGCGATCCAGCGGCAAGTTCACGCCATAACCAGCTGCAGCTCCAAGCGGCGAACGATCGACCAACGTGCGCGCAGCCCGCAGCGGAATCACCGCATCGATGAATGCATCCGCAAAACCGCCCGCCCATAACCCCACCGAACTCGGCACGGCGCGCTGCAAGTGCGTGTAGCCGGGCAACGGCGTCATCGCTTCCCGCTGCGCCAAGTCGAGCAACGTTTGCGCCGCTTTCAAGCAGAGTTCGTCGACTTCATCCAGCGCATCGCGCTCGTACAAGCGCAGCGCCACGAGCACCTGATCATTGCGGCTTCGCCCCGTGTGCACCTTCTTGCCCACGTCGCCTAGTTTGTCCACGAGCGCCGATTCGATGGCTGTGTGTCCATCTTCGTCCGCTTCTGTGAGCACGAGTTTTCCCGCGTCGTTTTGCCGGACCAACTCGTCGATTGCGTTGGTCATGGCAAACCGTTCGTCCGCGGAGAGAATACCGATGCGCTCGAGCCCTTCGACGTGCGCCCGTGTTGCGAGCAAGTCGTAGGCAAGTAAGCGTTGATCGAGTTTCCAATCGTCGCGAGATGTGTAGCGAAGCATGGCGGCATCTGCAGAGCCGCCCTTGTCCCAGAGGCGTTTGGTCACGGGCTATCGAGGCTTTCGTCGACGAGTGCGCGTAGTTCAGCGAGCTTCTTGGCGCGTTCGGGGTCAACGGGTTTGCGGCTCTGTACGGCGGGCATGGAACGTTCGAGCTGCGCGAGGGTTTCTTCGGCGGTGGGCCCTCGTTTGCCCCGGCCAAACCCGAACACCCGCGATACCCAGCTTTCGGCTTGATCCAAGACAAACGCGTCCTTGCGAATGCCTTCGGGATCTTCGCGCAAACGACGCACGACCGACGCATTCGCCCGGACCCACGTCTCCGCGCGATCGAGATGTTCTCGTGGCACGGGATCGAGATGCTTGTGGGCAATACGAATGTCGATGCCGAACGATCGGCAAAAGATAGCGAGCGCCAGCGTGAGTTCGTCGGTCGTCAGTTTGGTAGCGGAGTGGACCTTTGCCCCCCCACAACCCTTGATCTCGACATGGGATCCGTTGGTCACGAGCACCCCGAAGCCGAGCATCGTTGCTGCAAGATCGGCTACGGGTTCGCGATCGTTGGACCTCAAATGATCGTAGGCACCCGCTTCGCTCATGAACATGCTCGAGATGCAGCGGGTGAGGATTGTGGTGAGCACGACGGGATGTCCGACTTCACCTGTGCCGAGCGCAATGGCGTACGAGCCATCTTTTCGTCGGTTGACGCGTTCGAGACGTGTTTCGATTTTTCCTGCCGGTCCACATGCGCCGGAACTGCATCCCGCGCTTGCTGTTTCACCTTCCGGAGTGACGAACAGGAGCTCGACGTCCAGGTCTGACAAACCTGCATGGGCCTGAATTCGCCGCAGCAGAGCGACGACTGCTTTTGGGGTTCCGTCGAAGGTGTCCGGGAAAAACTGTTCCGTCGGCAAAATAATGCCGTTCACGGGTTCAGCGCCTTGTTCGAGGAGCTCAGCGGTGCGGTGCAGCATCCAGCGGATGCGAGGTTCAGCCGGCAGGTCCATGAGGTCAGTGTATGCCGACGTGGACGTCACGTCGAAACTGGAAACGCCTACGCGCTTTTGCTTGCTTGCGTGCGCGTACAGGCGCAAGGAGGATGCCGTTGATCATGACGGCATCCGAAACACCAGCACCCCAAGAAATTTCGATCTCTTCGCGCAAAGCCGACCACATTGATTTGTGCGTTTCTGGAGACGTCGGCTTTCACGCGAAGTCGACACTCTTGGATGCCGTAGAGTTTGTCCACGACGCTCTTCCCGAACTGTCGCTCGACTCGCTCGACACTTCCATCGAGCTTTTTGGCAAGCGTCTTCAAGCGCCGATCATCATCGCGGCGATGACGGGTGGCACCGAGCGTGCGCGCAGCATCAATCGCGAGCTTGCACAAATCGCCGAGGAGCGAGGCTACGGTTTTGGACTTGGTAGTCAGCGCGCCATCTTGAAAGGACAACCGCGCGATACGTACGAAGTGCGCGACGTGGCTCCGTCGACGCTCGTTCTTGGAAATATCGGCGGCGTGCAGGCGCGATCCTTGTCGACGGAAGACCTGCGCTCGTTGGTGACGACAGTGGGTGCAGACGCGTTGTGCGTGCACTTGAACCCCGCGATGGAGATTGTGCAGCCCGAAGGCGATCGCGACTTCGTCGGTGTGGTCGATACTCTCGAGCGACTCGTGAACGACTTGGAGGTGCCGATCATCGCGAAAGAAACGGGATGTGGACTTGGGGCTCGGGCGCTGAAAAAACTGACCAAAGCCGGCGTTCGGCACATCGATGTTTCGGGTGCTGGTGGTACGAGTTGGGTGGCTGTGGAGGCTGCACGAGCAGTGGGCGACGCGCGAACGTTGGGTGATGCGTTTCGCGAGTGGGGAGTGCCAACGGCCGCGTCGGTGATGTTGGCGAAACGCGCGCGTCCTCGTTTGAAGACGATCATTGCGACAGGTGGTGTTTCGAGCGGCATCGATGCGGCGAAAGCCATCGCGCTCGGTGCGCATGCCGTGGGCATGGCGCGTCCTGTTTTGCAGGCTCTCGTCGCTGGCGGTCGTGAAGGGGCAGCGAAATTTCTGAATCAGGTCGAAGCAGAATTGCGAGCAGTGATGCTCTTGGTGGGCGCACGTGATATCGAGGAGCTGCAACACGCGCCGGTGGTGGTCGGACCGGCACTCGAACGGTGGATTGCTGCATCCAAACGCCGAAAAAAGTGATGTTACGGATTCAAGTAGGTCAGGTCTTCCTGACGACGAGTGGAGCGTGCTACCGTCGCGAGCGCTGGAGATCCCTGGGAGAAGATGAGTGACAACGAAGAGCAAGCTGCGCCGTCGAGCGAAGCGCCTTTGGAAGACCTCAAGAAGGAGCGGGATTTTTTTATCCAGCAGTTCTTCCGAAAGGGTGCGCAATTGACGGAGGAGCTCCTCAAAGAAAATGAGCGCCTTCAAGAACGCATTGCGGCGCTCGAAGCCGAGAATGGACGTCTGCGCGCGCATGTCGCGAGTGACACGGCCATTCGTGACCTACTTCGGAAAATCGACGAACTCGAAGCCGAGAAGAATGCCCTTCTGCAACGTTCTTCGGGTTCGCACGACAACGAAGATCGATTCGCTTCACGCCATGCCGAGGTCGAAGCGGAGCTTGCGAGTTTGGCGAACCTCTATGTTGCGACTTCGCAACTGCACAGTTCAGCTAACGTTCGAAACGTGCTCCGAAACATCAAGGAACTTTTGGCGCAGTTCCTTGGTGCTGCCAAATTCGGGGTCTATCTCGCTTCTGACGCGGGGAATCAACTCGTCGCCGTAGCAAGTGAAGGTCAGAACTTCGCAGACATTGCTACGCTGACGGTGGACGATACGGTCATTGGTCGTGCGTTCACTTCCGGTAAGCTGTTTTATGACGCGGACAATGACGTATCGAGAGGCACCGTCGAGCAACCAGCAGCAGCAGTACCGTTGCTCATCGACGGCACGCCGATCGGCGTCATTGCGGTTTTCGGTACGCTGCCTCAAAAGACGGCCTTCGACGACCAGGACGGAGAACTATTTCGACTCCTGGGCACGCAGGCTGCCCTCGCGCTCGTCAGCGCGCGGCTTTTCACCGATGCAGGTCGCAAGGTGCCTGGCGTCCAGGCATTTCTCGACCTGGAGGACTGATTCATGGCCGAGTACTCCTGCCTGATTGTCGAAGATTCGCCCATGATGCGGCAGCTCTTGGTGTTCGCATTGGCGCGGCTAAAGAACTTACGTGTCACTGAGGCGGACGACGGCGTCGATGGTCTGCGTAAGCTCGCGTCCACGAAGTACGACGTCATCATCACCGACATCAACATGCCGATCATGGATGGATTGAAACTCGTCAAACGCGTTCGATCCGATCCGGTGCACAAAGATACGCCGATCATCATCATCACCACGGAAGGCTCCCAAGAAGACCGGCAACGCGCGCTGCAACTCGGCGCAAATGCGTACATCACCAAGCCGATCCAGGCGCCCCAAGTGATCGCCAAAGTCAAAGAACTCCTCGGCATCGAGTGACCGAGCGACACGATTCGTTTCACGTCAAAGTTTGTGGTTTGACCCGACCGGACGATGTCGAACTGGCCATCGTCGCGGGCGCAGACTTACTTGGTTTCAACTTCGTTCCTTCGTCGCCTCGCTGCCTCGACGTGCAGCTCGCCCAAGCACTCGCTCGCGTTGCTCTAGGCCGCGCTCGCATCGTCGGCGTTTTTGCCGATGAAGACGCCGAAAGCATTCGGCACATCGCCGCCAACGTCCCCCTCGACTTCATCCAGCTCCATGGCCACGAATCGCCCGAATTCGTAGCGGCGCTTGGAACATCTGCGTTCAAGGCCGTCGCCATCGGATCACCTGCCGACGTCGAGTTTGCCAAGACGTACCCAGGTGATCTGCTTCTCGTCGATGCTCAGGTTCGGGGGCAGTTTGGAGGCACGGGAATGCGTATCGATCCCGCGCTTGTTGCTCCGCTTGCGCGTTTGCGTCCCCTTCTTCTCGCGGGTGGGTTACGACCTGAAAACGTGGCGGATGCTGTCCATCACGTGCGTCCGCGAGGCGTTGATGTGGCGAGCGGTGTAGAAAAATCGCCCGGCATCAAGGATCCGGACCTAATGCACAGGTTTGTCTCGGAAGCGCGTCGTGCGGCGCGCGAAATACTCGAAGAAGAGTGAGGTTTGGGATGAAGCGTTCTGCTGCTTTCTTGATCTTCGTTGGTCTCTCGTGGGCGTCTCTGGCTTCGGCTGCGACGTTGCAAGTTGGTCCGGGCAAAACATACGCGGCGCCTTGTGCGGCCATTGCTGCTGCCGCCGATGGCGACTTGATCGAAGTCGACGCGTCGGTGACCTACAGCGGCGACGTGTGTGGCTGGAACAAAAACAACCTCACGATTCGCGGGGTTGGAGGTTTGGCCAAGATTGATGCTGCCGGGAAAAACTCGGGTGGCAAAGCGATCTGGGTCATCGCTGGCAACAACACCACCATTGAAAACATCGAGCTCACGGGCGCCACGGTGCCCGATCAAAACGGCGCCGGCATTCGCCAAGAAGGCGCCAACCTCACGGTTCGTAGTTGCTACTTCCACGACAACGAAGACGGCATCCTCGCGGGCGACAACGCCAACAGCACCATCACGATCGAACGCACCGAGTTCGCGAACAACGGCTTCGGCGATGGGCAATCGCACAACCTCTACATCAACCACGTCGCCAAACTCGTCTTCCAATACAACTACTCCCACCACGCGAAGATCGGTCATCTCCTCAAGTCACGCGCGACCGAAACGTGGGTCCTCTACAATCGCCTCACGGGTGAAGACGGCACCGATAGCTACGAGATCGACATCCCCAACGGCGGTCGAACGTTCATCATCGGCAACTTGATCCAACAAGGACCCAACACGGACAACAGTTCCCTCATTGGTTACCAGCTCGAAGGATCTACCCCGTCGAATCCCAGCTCCGAGCTGTTCGTAGTGAACAACTCGTTCGTGAATGAACGACCCAACGGAGGCACGTTTCTCAACATCGGGGGCAGCGTCTCCACGCCGGTGATTGTCCGGAACAACATCTTCGTGGGGCCAGGCACGGTCATCAACCAAGGCACTGCGGTTCAGGGCTCGAACTTTCAGGGCGATCCCAAGTTCGTGAATCAAGCGACCTTCGACTACCACCTGCAATCGATATCCCCATGTGCGGACACGGGCGAGGCGCCAGGTATGGGTGGGGGAAATGATTTGACCCCCAAGTTTCACTACGTGCATCCAACGTCGTTCGCGGCGCGCACCGTCGTCGACAACATCGACGTCGGTGCCTACGAACTCGGTGGTGAAGGAGGAGCTGGTGGAGGTGGTGGATCGGGCACTGGTGGTGCAGGCACGGGCGGAGGTTCTGGAGCCTCTGGAGGCGCGGGCGGAGCTGCTGGGAACGGTTCTGGAGGCATGAGCAGCGCGGAAGGTGGCGCAGGCGGAGCTGGGAACAATTCCGGTGGCTCTGCGGGCTCCGGGGGATCTGGAGGGGGCACTGACGGAAGCTGCGCGTGTGCCGTCGTGGGAGAGCAATCGAGTTCGCTTCCGTGGGCACTTGGCGCGTTTTTCGCTTTCGCGGTCGTGGCTCGTCGTCGCAAAACTCGTTGAGGAATCACGTCGAGGGCGGAGAGCAGGTTCGACTTCGTGTGAACATCCGGGGTGATGGGAGATGGGTATGCGTTTGATTTGTAGCGTTTTCGCGTGCTTGGGTTTGTCGGGGCTCGTTGGTTGTGCGTCATCCGCTCCCGATCCCATTTCGAAAAGCGCGGGACCCGTACCCCTTTTGATTCCACCGCCGAACCAAGGCCCTCCGCCCGTCAACGTTACGCTCACAGCCGTTGGCCTCGATGGCGGAGCGCTCGATCGCAAGACGGATCCTTGCCAGGACTTTTATCAATTCGCGTGTGGCAACTGGATCGCGTCGACGGAGATTCCGCCGGATTCGGCGATGTGGAGCCGATCATTCAGCGAGATCACCAAGCGCAACGATGCAGCGATCAAGGCGATTCTCGAAGAAGCCGTGGCCGCGAAAAACCGCGATTCAGTGACACAACAGCTGGGCGACTACTACGCCGCGTGCATGGATGAAGCGGCTGTGGACGCTGCGGGATTCACACCCATCAAGGATCTGATCACCCGAGCGCGAGCGATTTCGTCGGCGGGTGATGTCGGCAGACTCCTCATTGATCTGCACCAGAAACAGATCTTTCCAATTTTCAAAATCTCCGGCGAACAAGATTTCGGGGACGCTACGCGCGTCATCGCGTACCTCGATCAATCCGGCTTGGGTTTGCCCGATCGGGACTTCTACACGAAGACCAGCGACGAAAAAAAACGCCTCCGGCAGGAGTACGTCGCGCACGTCGGCCGCATGCTCGAGCTTGTTGGATTCAGCAAGAAGACAGCACCAGCTGCGGCGCAACAGGTGTTGGAGGTCGAGACGGCCCTCGCCAACGTGTCCTTGACGAACGTCGAGCGGCGCGACCCGCCGAAGACGTACAATCCATTGACCCGCAAGGATTTTGCGAAGAAGGCGCCGTCGATTCCTTGGGACAATTACTTCAAAGCGTTGGGCATCGGCGATATCGACCGGCTCACCGTGACCTCGGTTTCGTACTTTGAAAACGTCAGCAAGCTTCTGACCACGATCAAGCCTGACAGTTGGAAGAGTTACTTCGCGTATCACATCGCACGGGGGACATCCGATCTTCTCTCCAAACTCTTTGTGGACGAAGCATTTGCGCTACGAAAGTTGCTCTC
>DAOMZH010000211.1:0-13291 GCA_035437985.1 Polyangium sp. (in: bacteria)
AGGACCGCGCTGAACATCACGGCAGCAACGGCGCCTGATGCCCCAAGCGACGCGTATTCGGGTTTGTTCATGTAACGCAGCGTCGTCGGAATGAACGACATCACCACCGCCGATACATACAGCGCCACGAAGCGCACCGGGCCAAGCACCCGCAAAACATCGTTCGCGAAGAAGTACAACGTGAGCATGTTGAACGCGAGGTGCCCAAAGTCTCGATGCAGCCATCCAGCCGTGAGCAGACGATGGATCTGACCCTTGTGACGCACGCGGTACGGGTTCAAGATCAACGCGAGCTTCACCGAATCGGAGAACAATCCGATGAGGCTCACGACGACGACCGACGCGATCAAAAGCAGGTGAACGGGCAACGAGGTGACGATGCTGTCAACGGAGCGGCTCTGCATGATGGCGACCACCCTAGCGCAAAATTGATTCGATGTGCGAGAGAGATGGATGGGCTCGGTTCAAACACCCCTCCTCCAAAGTCCTCCCCTTCATCGCGGAGGATTGCCGTACTCATTTGTCAACAGCCATTCGATATACCCCATCATCCTTTCGGCCCAGACTCGATTGGGATGATCGCGGAGATCTTCCATGGCTTTCTCGTAGATGCTCGAAGAAAACCTCCCATCTTTCACGATATTGTACCGATGAGGCGCCTTGAGGTGGAAACCGCCGCCATATTGATGAATATGCGGCTCATCCGCTCCCCCGCCGATATACTCGGCCTTCGGGTTCGGCGGTCTTACCGGGTCCGGACGGGCGACTTCGTCTTCCGGCACGGCCACTTTCGTTGTCGCTTCCTCGAACGCGATTGCGAACGCCTTCTTCTCCGCTGGGAGAAAGTCGTATACGCAATTAAACGCATGCATTAATTTTAGATATTTTTCGCCGATATACGCGTCCAGGACCTCAACGTCGCCGACCGGGTTGCTACGGATGAAAGCAACAAAATCCGCTTTCACGCAGCGACATACCGTGACCGTGAACGGCACCGCCGTCTCACGATAGTTTGTCACGGCTGCCGCCGTCAAAATCACGTCGTAAATGTTAGGCTCCAACCGCATATCCGGGGGTATTGAGAACCCGATACGAGCTCCACCGAGCGCTGTCGGTGCGGGCAAGTCATTTAAGGTTTGTCCGCGCTCGAGGATTCCCGTGTCCCACGTAATCACGTTGTCGATAGGCTCGACTCGGCACGCGACCAGCATCCCCGCAGCAAGGTAGTTGTCTGTTGCTGGAGCGCGCAAGATTATATCGTTGTAGTCGCCGGCATCGCGCAGTAGGCCCTCTTGATCGCACGTGACGCCTGCACCGCTCGTGCATGTCGCGGCCCAAGCAGCGGCCGTTATGGGTTGCTGGTACCTGAAAATGGCCAGCGGATTGGGGTTGATGGCCTGCGGGGCCTTTTGCACGATGACCCGCACGCTCACTTCGCTCGATTGAAAATGGTTTGTCATCTCTCGCGTCCAGGCGCGGATCGAGTATTGCCCAGCATTGCGCACTTCATTCGGGTCGATGGGTTCAAAATCAATCGGCAGATCAGGATGTCTTTCTTGGAACTCGGTCAGCGCTCGGCCCATCGGATCGCCGTACGTGATCGTGATATCAGCACAGTCATGGGGTGGAATCCCCAGAGCTTTCCGCACCGTCACGTACGCTTCGACCTCGGGCGATTTCAAATAGTTGCCGGTCTCCTGTGCCCATGCGGTCAGAGTGAGCGTTGCTCCCATGGGAGTCGCGTCTGGTACGGCATCACGCGGAAACACGAGCGGTGTATTTCCCGGGTCGCCCTTCTTGAGCTTGGCATTCGCAACGAGCGTACTGACATTCGTCCCGTAAACGATCTCGTACTCCCGCCGCGTCCACTCCACCTCCTGCGGCGCCTTCAGCACATTGATCCAGATCGTGACCGGCTCGGACTGCTGGTACACCAGCGTCTTTCCAGCCCTCGCTGTCAACGGATGTGGCGACCCAGCGCATGTGAGTTGCCCCTTTTTCACGCTCTCGATGGTGATGACTCCATCTCCATTGACGCGCTGTATCTGCTGCTTAACGTCACCCAGGTCATCGCCATACGTAATAGTAAATAATTGATCTGGGACGAGATGCTGCCGGGCCTTTTCGACGGTTATGGGTATCTCGACCCAATCCGAAGCTTCGTGGGTCGATGTCTCCAGGGCTCTGACACGCACGCGCGTCGGCTGCTCATGTAGCGGGGCTCCATCAAAGGCCTCGACCTGTTGCCAAGTGTCCTTTCTGCTCAGCGTGCGGGACCATTCGAATTGAAGTTCTCCATTGCCACCACCTAACCGAGTTACCTGATCCTCCAAGTCCCACGGCGCGCCTAGCGCGTGGTTGATCCTCTCTTGATTCCACATCAGGGTTTGCTTCGCCTTTCTCGGGCACGTCATGTAGTGCATACCGACGGTCACAAGCGGTGTGGCCAACCCAAGGGCCATCCCCCACTCGGGGCCAACCACATCCGTCAAATACATTGCAGAGGCAAACCCCACCTCTGCAACCACCGCGGTAAGACGCTCGATCCAGGGGTTTTCGACGATAAAACCTGTCGGGGTGCTCGAACTCATGCTTCACGCCCTGGTGATACGCCAGATTCCTTCATGTATTCCGTAGCCGCCGCGAGCAGTGCGCTCACCCGCGACCTTTCGTCGTCTTCGGCAGTCAGGTAATGCGCCGCCCAAGGCAGCCGCGGATCCACATCGAATCTTGGCCCGAGCACGAACATGAGCTGAATGAACACGCGTGCGCCAGCTTCACTCTCGATCCGATACGATCGCGCCCGCTCGATTCCATAAAGGACGGCTTGTCGCGCCCCATCTGCACCCAACGCATCGTAATGCCTGGGCAAGTGCTCGCGAATGTGCTCGATCATTTGTTGCACGAAGCGGTCCACCGCTTGTTGTGCGAACAATGCCTTCTGTGCCGGTCTTATGAAGAGCATGAGCCCACCATACCGTTGCCCGACGAAACAATAAACTCTTTTTTTCTGTCCCTCGTCCAGTCCGCATGAACTCCCCCGTTTCTCGCAAATTTTGTAGAGTATCAGGCAGTCGACCTCCATCAGCCGATGAAGTGCGTCTTGGCAAAACGTTTTGCTCGTGCCAACCTCCGCGGCCATGCGGAGACACCTGTGACTCGACGGAACAAAGGCCATCCCCGCTGTGATCGGTGTTCGATGCGCAAAGACGTGTGTTTGTGTGCCCTGATTCCGCGCATCGTCACGCGAACGCGGCTCACGCTCATCATGCATCGATTCGAGGCGCGTAAGCCAACGAATTCAGGGAGGCTCGCCGTCGACTGTTTGGTGAACAGTGAAATTCGGCTGCGCGGCAACGAAGGCGAACCCATAGAACCATTCGAGTGGAATGAATCCGTGCAGCCGCTCTTGTTATTTCCAGCGCAGGATGCCATTCCGCTGACGCAATTCGCCCATTGCCCAAAACCCGTTTCCCTCGTCGTCCCCGACGGCACATGGCGACAAGCTTTCAAAGCTCGCACGCGCGTTCCTGGGCTCATGAACATTCCTTGCGTCACGCTTCCGCCGGGACTTCCAACACGTTATCGGCTACGCACCCAACCCAACGACCAAAGCCTCGGAACGATGGAAGCAATCGCGCGGGCACTCGGTATTCTCGAAGGTCCTCACGTCCAAGATGAATTGGAGCGCGTTTTTATGGCCATGGTCGAACGCACGCTCTGGCTTCGCGGCAAAGTATGATGGCAAATCAGCCATGACCTCGCGAGTTTGTCTTGGACATGGCAGCCGGAAAGCGCGAGCAAATGCGCGCAGATCGAGCATATCCTTGGCATCCACCTTGCTGTGAAAATATCCGTTTTGGGGGTATTGAATTCATGAGCATCGGCGAACACGTCAAGGCGAAACATCAGGCGCGCGACGCGAAAAGCGAAGAACTCGAGCCGAATCGACAGGACTTTGGCGACACGAATTTAACGACCGATCAAGGCGTGCGTGTCGACGATACCGACAATTCTCTGAAGGTCTCCGCGCGGGGGCCGACGTTGCTCGAAGACTTTCATCTCCGGGAAAAAATCACCCATTTCGATCACGAACGCATCCCTGAGCGAGTCGTGCACGCTCGGGGATCGGGCGCACATGGCTATTTCCAGGTCTACAAGCCGCTCGGGCATTTGACCCGCGCGAAATTCTTGAATGATCCGTCAGTAAAGACCCCCGTTTTCGTGCGCTTCTCGACCGTGGTTGGCTCACGCGGCTCTGCGGACACCGTACGGGACGTGCGCGGGTTCGCGACGAAGTTCTACACCGACGAGGGCAATTTCGATCTCGTCGGCAACAATATGCCCGTCTTTTTCATTCAGGACGGCATCAAATTCCCCGATCTCATTCACGCGGTAAAACCCGAGCCCGATCAGGAAATGCCCCAGGCCGCCTCCGCCCATGATACATTCTGGGATTTCGCGTCGCTCGTCCCCGAAATCACCCATATGCTCATGTGGCTGCTCTCGGATCGGGCTCTTCCGCGGAGTTATCGAATGATGGAGGGATTCGGAGTCCACACGTTCCGGCTCATTTGCACCAAAGGGACCACGCGATTTTGCAAATTCCATTGGAAGCCGAAGCTCGGCGTTCATTCGTTGGTCTGGGACGAAGCGCAGAAAATAGCGGGCAAGGATCCGGATTTCCATCGACGTGACCTTTGGAATGCCATTGCCACAGGCGCTTTTCCGGAATTCGAACTCGGGCTGCAAATCATCGAGGAAAAACAGGCCAATGATTTCGATTTCGATTTGCTCGACCCGACCAAGCTGGTGCCCGAGGAGTTGGTGCCCGTGCAGCGCGTGGGTAAGCTCGTCTTGGATCGGAATCCGGACAATTTCTTTGCCGAAACGGAGCAGATCGCGTTTTGCATTCAAAACGTCGTGCCCGGCATTGACTTTACCGACGATCCCTTGCTTCAGGTGCGGCTTTTCTCGTACCTGGACACCCAGCTCACGCGGCTTGGAGGGCCGAATTTTGCCCAAATTCCTATCAACCGGCCGCTCGCACCGGTCTCGAACTTTCAAAAAGACGGCCTGCATCAGCACCGTATTCCCATGGGCCGAGCGCATTATTCGCCCAATTCGCTCGGGGGCGGCTGTCCTGCGCTCGCTTCGCGCGGGGCGGGCACGTTCACGCATTTTCCCGAGGCGGTTTCGGGGCAGAAAATCCGGGAGCGAAGCGCGAGTTTTGGGGACCACGAGGGGCAAGCGACGCTTTTTTGGAAAAGCATGTCCCCGCCCGAAAAAGAACATATCGTCCAGGCCGCGATATTCGAATTGGGGAAATGCGCCAGCGAAGACATTCGTGAGCGGATGGTGGAGCGGTTTGCCCGTGTCGACACAGGGTTTGGCCAAGCTGTAGCGACGGGCCTTGGTTTAGCAGGACAGGTTTATGCCTCGCCCCCGAAAAAACCAGGACAAACACCAGGGCCAAAGCGGTCGGTTGCCGAGTCGCCAGCGCTGAGTATGGCCAACACCGAAAAAACCTCCATTCGCACGCGGCGGATCGCTGTGCTCGCGAACCATGGCGTCAATGCGGCACAAGTGGCGGCGGTGCGTTTGGCGCTGGTAAACGCGGGGGCCGAGGTGCACGTGATTTCGCAACAGCTCGGGCATCTCGTGGCGGACGATGGAAGCACGGTCGAGGTGGATCAGGCGAGTGTCCATGTTGGTTCGGTGCTGTATGACGCCGTGGTTGTTCCGGGCGGTGCAGCGAGCGTGGAGGCGATGAAAATGCTCGGAGATCCGATTCATTTCGTGGACGAAGCCTATCGGCACAACAAACCCATTGGCGCAACGGAAGAAGGCGTTGAATTGCTGGAGGTTTCTCGAATCAAAGGAGTGTCTTTGGCGAATCCGCAGGCGGGCAAGACGTTGATCGATCGCGGTGTGGTCACGATGCGCGGAGAGCAGGATCTGTCAGCATTCACGACGGCATTGATCGAGGCGATCGCAGCGCATCGGCATTGGGATCGACCTGAAAAAGACGCGGTCCCCGCATAAGGAGCGAAACGGGGTTTGCTCATCCGCTATGCGTTGCTAGCGAGCAAACACGACTCATCCGGCAGCGTCGAGAAATTTCACGTTGCTCACGCATTTTGCAGGATACACACCACGGCCATCGTGGTATCATGCAACCATGACAAACTGGAAGAACTGGCGACGAATATCACGACGAGCCAATGGGGCCTTGGGGATGCTCGTGATCATGCTTGGGACTGGCTGTGGAAGCACGGAAGAACCGAAGCCTACCCCCAGCGCAGCCGAAATCGAGGCCGCAGCAGTCGAATCCGCGGTGAACCTATGCATGGATACACTGCACGGCAAAGTGGAACTACGTCCCGAAGCCATTGACGAGCTCTTGGCGGTCACAGAAACGTATCCCAACAATGCGCGAGCCCATTACTTTCTTGGCATGTGTTCCCTCGCATCGTTCGTCGAAGATGGATCGCTGGCGGGGCGCGGGCGCGTCGAGCCAGCACTTGCACGAGCGGTCGAGCTCGATCCGACCATTACCAATGCGGTTGGAAATTTGGCGCTCTCCCGATTTAATGCGGCGTTGTTCCTTAAAAACCAATCCAATATTGACGCAGCCACGCAGGAACTCATTGCCGTCGCCGACGCCGATATTTTCAATACGTTCGTCCTGGCGTTCGGGTTGATGCAGCTCGGTCGAGATACGCCTTACCCACAAATGGCCGCAGATCGTCTCGACGCCTATGACGCGGAATGTTCGATGCACGAGTATTGCCGAAATTCCGAAATCGTGCCGCATCACGATGCAGGCCTCTTCATGCATAGCGGCGATGCCCACGTGCGGATCGGGAATCAAGCGAAAGCTGACGATTATTACCAGAAAGCGCTTATTGCCGATGGTGCTGATACTTGGCTATTTTTGGACGAAGCCAAGGTCTGGGCAGCGGGCGCGGCGGAACGTATTGCCTTGCATGCCGACGCGGACCCGACAAACGATCCGCCCATGTTTCTTTCGGGCAAACGAGCTTGCCGGACGTGCCATCAATAGCGCTCCCGAATCAGCGAGAAAAGCCACTTGAGCTGGCCAACCCGCGATTTCGTCCGAGCCCCTGCAATGCAGCGAGCACGCCACCATCGAGCGTCGCATACGTTTTGAGTTTTCCGACTTCCGTCGCCGTTCGCGCAAGCTCTGCGGCCATTGCCGAACGAATGCCCGTAACGAAAAGCTCGACCCCAACCAGCCGCAAAGCGCGCGCCAGCTTCCCAAGCAAAGTATCCATCGCCGCATCGACATGCCCAACGCCAGTCACATCCAAAATCACAACCTTCGCCCCCCGCTCGGTCGCACCTCGAATGGCCACCTCGAGCACCTCGGTCGCCCGAGCTTCATTGACGCGCCCAATCAGCGGAAGAACCAGAATTCCTTTCAGAATTTGCAACATGGGCGTCATCAAGTCGGTGAGCATCGTATTCTGCAACTCGATGATCTCTTCATGCATCTGTGCCCGCGCGTCTTCGGCCCGCCTCCGCTCCACGAGTTCGTGTTCGAGATGCTCATTGGCCGCACGAAGCTCGGCCGTTTGCTGCGCAACCGCTTCCTGAAGCGCAGCATTGGCGTGGGAGAGTTGTTCCGTCGTCGTTTGCACACGCGCATAAAGCTCGGCATTGTCAATTGAAATGGCCGCTTGGGACGCGAGCAATCCCAGTCGTTCGATCCGCGAAGCAGTAAATGCCGCCGTTGCCGCGTTGTTTTCCAAATAGAGGACCGCCTTCAATCGCCCTTGATGCATCAATGAAAGACACGCAATCGAACGCACCCGACCACGCACCACATGCTCGTCGCGTCCAAAACGAGCATCGTGCTGAGCATCGTCGAGGACGATCAATTCACCTGTCCGCGCAACGTATCGGACAATCGAATTGGCATATTCGGCCCGCTCGGTGAGCGGTTCGTCCGGAGCAACAGCGACATGCGTCGTGGTGGTCGTACACAAGGCATGAACGATCAATTTGTCCTGGCGCGAAAGAAGCAGCACGCCCCGCTCCGCCCCTGCGTCTTGTAACACGATGCGCATCACTTGTTCCACGACCTTTTCGAGCAAGATTTCCCGCGAAATGGTCTGCAGACCTTGCACGAATGCGAGCATGTCGACGGAAACGGTCGTGCTGACCGCGTCTTCATGAACGAGGTCCGTTTGCATTTCCGCCGGAACCAGGGCCGGATATTTCTCGGTGAGCCGCCGTAACCGAATCGACGCGCCCCAGCGGGCGTACGCATAACACGCGTCCGTCATGTACGCTCGCGCAATACGAATTCGCCCTCGGCCAAGGTAAAACACGGCGCACAATTCGCTGGCCAACGCGATATCGCGGGGCCAATCATATTCGCGTGCGGCGGCGAGAGCGCGATCATAGAGGTCCATGGCCCGCTCGCCGTCACCTGTTCGTCGCGCCTGTTCGGCTTGGACGAGAAGATGTTTGTGCAGATAATTGGCCGGACAGGCGTTCGCCCACGTCTCGAGATCCCGCATCGATCGCGAAAGAATAACCTCCCGCCGTTCGCGCTCGTCCACGGATTCATGGCCTTCGAGCGCAAGAATGGCGAGGCATAGGTAATACCGAGCTTCCGGGGTGAAGGCAATCGGGGTCGATTTGAGGGCCCGTTCGAGCGAGGCGAGTGCACCTTCAGGATCATCGTCGAGGAAAAGAACAATTCCTTTGACCGTGTAAAACCAAGCGATCGCAAAAGACATCTTTGCCGTTTCAATCGACTTCGTGAATTCGCTTTCCTCGAAACCATCGTTATCGAAGGTCCGCGGTCCACGCGTCCGTCCTTCGAGACACGCAATGGTTTGTCGCACGACCGTCTGGGTAGCTGCTGCAGACGCAAGGTTTTTCTTCTGCATGAGCGCCAAAAGGCGTTCGTTTTCAACCC
This sequence comes from Polyangium sp. (in: bacteria), assembly GCA_035437985.1. Taxonomy (GTDB): domain Bacteria; phylum Myxococcota_A; class Polyangia; order Polyangiales; family Polyangiaceae; genus Polyangium. The sequence continues at coordinate 8,954 of DAOMZH010000211.1, forward strand.
GCACGTCGGCGAGCGGATCGCCAAGGATGAATCGAGCAATCACTTGATGCGAGCAGGTGTACGACAGAAACATGAGGTCGCCAGATTCCAACCCGGCAACGTACGCGCGGTTCAAATAAGGCAACAATGCGCGCCAATGCATTGAATAATGCGATATCGTCACGAAGTAGAAGCCGAGCAAACATGTTTCATGCACAGTGCCGCTTTTCTCGTGTAATCCAAGCGCGATTTGGCCCAGCTTGTGCGCCTCGGCAAAACGCGTCGTGCTGCTCGCCAGAACTGCACCGAGCAACGCATATGCAGCTGCAGAATCGTCCGAGTTGCCATGGGTAATCGAGAGGGTTACCGCAAATGCCGTGAGCCAATATCCAAGATTCGGCTTGACCCCGAACGCCGACAAGGCCAGGTGACGCGCGATTCGCAACGCCAACCGTTCGACTTCGGACGTCATTACTCTGCTAGCGACGAATTCATCCGTCGAGCGCTCTGCAAGCTCCCGACCGACCATGTGCAGCTCACGTTCGTACGCGATTTTGCTCGCCTCTTCCGATTCGGGAACATCGAAACCGAGCACCCGGAGCGCCTCTTCGCCAACCCGCACAGCTTCTTTGGGTTGTCCTCGCGCTGCAAGAAAAACCATTCTCACATCGAGCACACGCGCGCGCTCCATGGAGGTTTGGGCATGTTTTTCAAGAAAAGAAATCTCCGCTTCCGTCTCGTTGGCGGACCCCGCATGCCTGGTGCATTCAACAAACTCGAAATGCAGCGCAAAGGTCAGATCGTGCGTTTCGGCGGTGATTGTCGAATCCAACAGCGAGATACCGGCCTTCAAAGTCCGCGAAGCGGCTTCATACGCCGTTGCTGCTTTGGCACGTTTTCCCGCTTCGAGGTTGAGTCGCGCCACGCATTCACGTTCGGTGCGGTCCGTGATGAGATCACGACCAAGATTGAGGTGCGACACGAGTTGGTACAATCTATCCGAGGGGCCACGCTCCATCTGGTCGACGAGCATCAGACGCCCGATTTTCAAGTGGAGGGCCGCACGTTCGTCGTCCCGGATGCCTTCGTACGCTGCTTGCTGCACACGATCATGCAAAAATCGGTACGAGACTTCGGCCGCTGGAAACAATTCCTCGGGTCTTTCGTGAATTTCGTCATGAAAAACTTGATAATGGGGGCTCAACGGAACAACCATCCCCCCGCTCAGCGCGTCCCATAAATCGGAGGCAATGGTGCGCGGCGCTGCTTCGCCAATGACACTCAACGTTTGCAAATCGAATCGATGACCAATACACGCAGCAAGACACAACACCCGTTGCGTCCGTGGTGGGAGGCGCCCGAGTCGCTCGATCATGAATGGAACCACATTGTCCGTCACCGTCAGCGCGCGAACCGCTTCTATGTCCCAGCAATACGCGGCGGCATTGGCCTCGTAGCGAAGGAGCCCCTCCTTGTGTAATGCCGTGAGCATTTGAATTACGAAAAAAGGATTACCCCGGGTTTTTTCATAAATGACGTCCGTGAGATCCGCACACCCTTCCCTCGTCGAACCGAGAGCATCGGCAATGAATTGTCCCACGTCCCGAGCATCGAGCGGACCAAGCTCGACCGCCTTCACATTCATCGTGCCGCTCATCGTTTTCAGCGCAGCCGTCAGCGGATGGGAATCATCGACCTCGTTCGTGCGATACGCACCGAGCACGAGCAGACGTCCGCTCTCGTTTTCTTTGAGCAATGCGGTGAGCAAATCGAGCGAGGCGAGGTCCGCCCATTGAAGATCGTCGAGAAAAACGACCAAGGGGTGTTCGTGCGCCGTGAAGACCTCCACAAAACTGAGCAAAACACGCGTAAAACGATGACGCGCAGCCATTCCCGTCAGCACTGGAACGCTCGGTTGAGGCCCAAGCAATCGCTCGAGTTCGGGAACCATATCGATGAGCACTTGACCATTGGCCCCCACGGCAGCTTGGATACGCGCTTTGGAACGCGCAAATGTCTCTTCGGACTCCATCAGGAGCTGTTGGACAAGGTCGCGGAACGCTTGGGCAAAACATGCATGAGGCGTGCTGCGATCGAGTTGTTCGCACTTGCCCGTAATGAAGTATCCTCGTGCGCCTGTCAGTTCCTTGTGGATCTCGTGGACCAGGACCGATTTACCAATGCCTGAATATCCCCGCACAAGGAGCAATTCGGGTTTTCCCGCCCGCGCTCGTTCCCACGCGCTCTCCAAAGCGCGAAGCTCCTCACTGCGACCATACAGCTTCTGCGGCATATGAAGCGCGCCGCCGTGATCCTGGTAATGGAACGAAAAAGCCGGAATCGAGCCCTGCGTTTCGAGCCATTCGCTACAAATACGCAAATCTTCGCCCAATCCACTCGCCGATTGATATCGATCTTCCGCGCTCTTTTCGAGCAATTTCATGACGAGATCCGACACCATGCGCGGAAGGCTCGGAATACGCTCGTGAGGAGGCACAGGTTTTTCAACGAGATGACGATACAACCCGTCCATCACGTCCGTTGATGAAAATGGCTTGCATCCCGTGAGCATTTCATAAAGCACAATGCCCAGTGAATATAGATCGCTCCGCCGATCCACGATTCGGTTCATCCGCCCGGTCTGCTCAGGTGACATGTAATCAAGCGACGCGTCGAGGGTGCTCGGGCTCGTGAGCGGAGGAATTTCGTGCGTCAATCGAGTTGCAATGCCAAAACCACTCAAATGAGTCCGCATCGTGGCGATGTCGACCAAGATATTTTCAGGCGTTACGTTTTTATGAATCACGCCTCGGCCATGAACGGACTCGAGCGTCGATGCAATCATTCGGGCGATACGCAGGGCATTGACGACTTCGAGCGCACCACTGGCAAGAACATTTGTGAGCGGCACGCCGCCCGGATCCGCCCAGACCAGGACAAGACCATTGCCACTGTCCACAAGCTCGAGCGGTCGCACGATTCCGTCGAGACCAAGTTCACGTTCGATGGCACATTCATGACGCAATTGCGCAATACTCCGCGGGCTCGGATATTCCTCGACAAGCGCCTTTACGAGGACGACTTGACCGTCACCATTTCGCGCGCCGCGATAAAGCGAAGCCGTCACGCCTTGAAACACACGCTCACGAAAGGAATAGCCCGGCAGAACAAACATGATGGGGTGGTTCCCTCGAGGGTCGGCTGCCAAAAAATTGACAAGTTAGCTTCTACTACAAAGCGGACGGAAATCAAGCGGCAACAACCAATTCGTTGTGCATGGTCTCGTAGGGCCAACTCCATACTTCCATGAACACGGCCTTATTGCGATATTGCATAAGGGCGAGCACTCGGGACGAACCGCCACATCACAGTTCGACATTCGCCAGGGCAGCCCCCCAAAAAGGACATGGGTGATTGAAGTGTTCAAGGAGCGGGAAATACGACGAGGTGACCATCGCTCTCGCCACCACCTGGAAGCGATTGCACCGCATTGAAGGTCAGCAGCGGAATTTCGGTCGTCGAGGTTTGTTTGGCCGGGTCGATGTTCTGCTGAAAAAGGAGCGCAGCAGAGGACGCCCCGATAGCCACGGACGTACCATTCGCACCGCTGCCCTTTTCGCCATTAAATGCCGTCCAAGCGAGGCGCTGCTTGAAGTCCGAAGAAACCACCAGGAGAAACCCTCCGCCGGCATACGTAGGCATCGCCGGCGAACCATTGACGGTTTTCATCGGGCCATTCTCGATACAACAAGCCGTCGCCCCCGCAATGAACATATTGCCTTGCGCGTCCGCGGCGATCGCGCGCGGTCTAGCCGCATTGCCCTTGCCCGAGCTCAGGCGTGTACAGACGAATTGGGCTTGTTCAATCGTGCCCGTGGCAGGATCAAAACGCGCATAAAACCCAATCGGAGCAGCTCCATTGAGGTTGTAAGGGTCGTTGTACGAGTCGTATTTCACGACCGGTGCATCCTGCGTCAAATCGAGCGGCATGTGCCGATGGACCGTATTGCCACCATGGCTTTCACCAGCATAATAGAGTTTTCCATCCGCGCCCATGGCCAACGCATACCCCCGCGTATCGGCGCACTCCGACGCATTGCCAGCTTCGGTTTTGTTCCAATCGTACGCCTTCCACGCCGGTGTTCCATCGAAGGCATACGCACGCAAAAAGGGTATCTGCAGCTGCGTGCAAGGAGCCCCGTCGTCTTGCTTGAATCCCGTCGCAAACACCAGCTTCGCCGTATCATCCACAGCAATGTCCGTGACTTCGCGATTCGTTGAAACATCAAACGAGCCCACGATCGCCCCGTCTTTGTCGAATACCGTCACCTTCGTTCCCGCAAGCGCTGCAACTGTCCC
>DAOMZH010000212.1:0-1892 GCA_035437985.1 Polyangium sp. (in: bacteria)
GACAAACCGAGATCCAGAATCGTTGAAACACGATCTCGCCGCGCGCCTCGTTCTGCGCGTTACCGTTCCAGGACTCGACGAACGCCGCGAAGACATTCCTCTTTTGGTCCAGCATCTGTTGCGTCGAGCCTTGGCAAAAAGCCCGGAAATCGTGGGCCCCTTTTTCACGACCACGAATGGTTCGTCCGAACCCAAGATTCGCGCCAATCTCATCTTGAAATTGCTCGCGCATTCGTATTCGACCAACATCCGCGAGCTCGATGCGTTGTTATGGCGGGCGATGTCCGAAAGCCAAGGGTCGCTCATCGAATGGCCTCGAACCGACACGACGTCGAAATTCAAGGTGTCGGAGGAATCAATTCAGGAGGCCGTCAGCCACACTCGCTCCAGTGCTCCACCAGAACCCGTCAAAGACCTGGCCATCAAGGAGCCATCCGAAGAGGAAGTGCGGGCGAGTTTGACGGCGCACAAGGGCAATATCGTCCGCACGGCCAAAGCGCTCGGATTGTCTAGCCGATACGTACTTTATCGGCTCATGCGCAAATACGGGATTCCGACGGAGTAGCTTCGACTCCCTCCGGGCGATTACGTCGCATCGCGTCATTCAGCAAATACTTTCCGAACGGTCGTCTTCTGCTAATGTCGCGCGTCGAGTGTCGACGTTGGTGCATGGAATTGCACGAAAACGGGTTCATCGAGTAAGTCAAGGGTTGAGGAGAAACGATCATCGTGGAAGCGCATCGAAAGAAGATAGCCGTCATGGGTGGTGATGGAATTGGTCCGAGCGTGACGCACGAGGCCAGCTTGCTATTGGAGACGTATCGGGAAAAGGCGGGATTGCCGATCGATTTATGGCAGCTCGATTTGGGGGCGGACCGGTATCTTCGGGATGGGACGACGTTTCCGAAGGATGTGCAAGCGACGATTCAAAATGAGTGTGCGGCGGTATTGTTAGGGGCCTTGGGTGATCCGCGGGTGCCGGGGATGGAGCATGCGCGGGACATTCTTTTTGGGATGCGTTTCGGATTCGACCTTTATGCCAACATCCGCCCGGTCAAGGCATTGTCGGACAAACTCGTGCCGCTCAAGAATCGGACGACGAAACATGTCGACATGGTGGTTTTTCGCGAAAACACCGAAGGCATTTATGTAGGAATGGGTGGACAGTTCAAACGCGGCACGCCTGACGAAGTGGCCATCAACGAGGACCTCAATACACGCAAAGGTGTCGAGCGGATCATTCGGGCGGCGTTCGAGTATGCCAAGAAAAACGGGAAAACCAAAGTGTGCATGGCGGATAAATCCAATGCCATGCGACATGCCCACGAACTTTGGTATCGCGTGTTCGACGAAGTCAAACGCGAATATACGGGAATCGAAGGGCGGCATTTGTTCGTCGATGCCTTGTGTTTGCTGATGATTCAGGATCCGTCGCAATTCGAGGTGCTGGTCATGAACAACCTGTTTGGGGATATCGTGACGGATTTGGGAGCGGCTCTTCAGGGAGGACTCGGCATGGCGGCAAGCGCGAACGTGCACGCCTCGGATCCCTCGCGCGTGGCGCTTTTCGAGCCTGTGCATGGATCAGCGCCGCCGTTGGCGGGCAAAGACATTGCGAATCCCTTCGCTGCGCTGCTCACGGTGGGCATGTTATTGACGTATTTGGGATGGCCCGACGAAGAAGGGCGCATCGAGCGTATTGTGGCGCAGGCGATTGAAGAAGGTGCGTGCACGGTGGATGTTGGCGGAACGCTCGGGACGCGTGCGGCGAGTGCGTGGGTGCGGGAGCGGGTGGCGAAGGAGTTGTAGAAACTTCGGCTACGCGTCGAAGAAGTGGTCTTTTAGCCAGGTATCCGATAAAAATCGGCCTGCTTGCCTTACGATTGCCCGTA
>DAOMZH010000212.1:1992-6724 GCA_035437985.1 Polyangium sp. (in: bacteria)
GTATCCATTTCTCGATGACGTGGAACCGTCAAGGTTTGTGTTTCCTCGCCACTCACGCGGCGAAGTTTCACATGGCTACCCTTTTGACTGTGAACAACAAACCCTGCAAGCAAGAAGATCCGGATGACATCGTCACCCGAGAGCCGTTTCAGGCCGCCCACGGTTGGAGCTCCATACTCACCAAAATGACTGGATCGGGTGCCAAACCAAGTGCAGCCAAATCTTCGCCTTCCAGATGCAATGCGACGGCTTCGCGCAGACTTTCCATCGTTTCGTCAATCGTCACGCCTTGCGTCACGATGGCCAGATGTTCGCACTCGGCGACATAATGCGTTTCACCTCGAATGATCGTCGCGTGAATGGTCCGCCGCCCGCGGGTAGCATGAATACCTGGATGAACGCCTGCTTCTTTGTTATCTGATCCCATCGTACTCTCTCCACGATTGCTCAACACGCTCTCATCCCACCGTTTGTTCGCCAGGTTCGTCGAATACCTCCCCATACACCAAATCCATCTCCAGCTCGCATCCAATGGCCGCAAAAGCAGCCTTCATGCCCGGTCCGTACACCGTGCAATGCCACGAACCATCGTTCTGGCGCGTGTGAACTTCCAGCAATGGTTTGTCTTGCGCGGCAATCACGTAATGCATCAGGGAAGGAATCGATCGGTAAAGATCAAACTTCTCGCCGCGGTCATAGTCGTCGCTGGATGGTGACAAGACTTCGACGACCACCTTCGGATTGAGCAGCGTGTCTTTGGTTGCATCTTTGTATTGAGGTCGGCCACAACTCACGGATACGTCGGGATACACGTAGCTTCCCTTTTCTGGGATGTGCACGCGCACATCGGACGAGTAAACGCGACAATTTCGCCCGCGAAGGGCCACACGAAATTCCGCAGCAACGCCCACCGCGATTCCTCCGTGGAACACCGTCCCTCCCGACATGGCGATGACCTTGCCGCCGACGTACTCGTGCTTCCAGTCCGATGCCCGGTCGAAGGCCAGGTACTCCTCCTCCGTCATGTGCGTCGAAGGGACTTCTCTCGTTGAGTCGGTTCGCGGTTTGGTACTCACAACCTCAGCGGGCCCTTCGACCGTCTCTGTCATCTCGATCCGCAGCGCCGGTTCACCCATGCCCGCAAGTCTAGCCATATGGACATCCCATGTCCAGCAAAGAATGGTCACTGTCGCTATTTTTCGAGGGGATGGTGTTCTATTTGGACGAACAGTCGTTCATGACGAACGAGCGATCCCAGCTATGCGGGACAAATTCTAAAATGTGCCCACGCAGCTCACGCCGCCACCTTGGCCGTCGGCACCCACGCCACAGGAAACACGCAATGGTGCGGCCCGACCAACCTTGGGGCAATCGATTTCGGGTGCTTTGACAGATCGCGTGACCGCAAATGCGATAATGCCGCCCGTGAGCGCCAAGCCACCGACCAAATATCCCGCCACTTGCAAGCCTTTCGTCAGACTCAAGCTGGAATTGATGGCCGGACATTCCGGGGACGCACCAGATTTGCCGCACAGCTTCGCGTCGAAATCGTCGAGGTGCCCTTTGTACACGACCGACGCGGCAATCGCGCCACCCACGACGACCACGCCGCCTACGCCCACGACAATGGGCCAAATGGGCGGCGTAGGCGGAATGGCCGCAGGCAATGCCCCGCCAATGCCCCCCGCGACGCCCCCAACGCCCCCAGCAACACCTCCGACTGCACCACCAACCCCACCTGAAGGACCCTGAATGTTACCTGTGGGTCGACCGAGACCTGCGCCGACCCCACCCAAGGTTCCGCCGACCCCACCCAAGGTTCCGCCCACAGCCCCTCCAACGCCGCCCGCAACCCCCGCACCCAGCGCCGCCAGGTTGGCGCTCGCTCGCGCAACTGCCCCCACAGCTACACGTTGGCGCACCGCAAAGTCGGGTTTGCCCGGGGCCCGCACAATCACCGAAGCATCCCCCGGTGCCAGGTAAATCGGAGTGGCCAGCGGCAGTCGCGCCACCACTTGGCCCCGCACGATCACCTCCGCCCCAGGTGTGTCCGTGTCGATCATCAGACCACCAAGCTTCTTCTCGAGCTCGCCGAGTTTGGCGTCGATCTTCGCCCGCATGGGCTCGTATGCCGCCCGAGCTTCCGCACGGAAACGATACATCGCTACCCACGCTTCATCAAAACGTCCGGCAGCATCGAGAGACAAACCCAAGTCGCCGAGCATCGTCACGTCACCCGACAAGGCGAATGCTCGCTCGAGGTCGGGCAAAGCTTCACGCAAACGGCCTGCATCGATGTTTGCCCGCGCTTTTGCCCGCAACGCAGCGGCCTCTTTCAGCTCCGCATCCGTTGGAGGCACCCTCGCTCGCGCGGCTGCGTCAGCATCTGCAGTCGCGTTTGCCCGGGCACGTGCTGCCGCATCAGCCCGCGCACGCGCGTCTGCATCGGCATCACCCGCGACGTTGCCGACCGCGTTTGCCGAGACCGCCGGACGGCAGTTCTCGTTGGACGAACCACACCCCACAGATCCAACTGCAAGGCATCCGATGAACAAGTATGACGTTACGTATCGGTAGGAACCCAGCATGATCAGCGTCTATCAACAGCCGCCATTTCCTGGGAGATTCAGGCAGGATTTCGACGCGTTTGTCCTTCTCGAATATTGAATCCGTCCTAGACACAATGCTGCGGAATATCGATGCGCGTCACGAGCGTCTCGAGGCGAGCCAACGGTGCAATTCTCTACGGGCGATGTGCATCTTTGCCGTGACAAACTCGAACTGCTCTTGCGCCAACTCGAAATTCATCAAACGTGCCGAATCTTCGAGTTCTTTCGTCGCGACCGTCACGCCCACCGCGCCGAGTTGCGCGCTGCTCCCTTTGATCGTGTGGGCGGCACGCGCCAAATTGTTGCTATCCTCTGCGGCAATGGCGGCTCGGATCACGCGAGATTGCTCGGTGGCCGAGGTAAAAAAAGCCCTTGCCAGCCGTGATTTATTGAAATCCGCCAAAAACCGTGGGGGTTGTTTTGCCGAGGTACTTGCGGGCAATGGCTGCCGTCTGGCTATCTTTGATGGCTTCGGCCATTTCGAGGGACTTCGACCAATATGGTTTGGCTTCGTCTCGCTTGCCGGCTTGTTCGAGCGCCGTGGCCAACTGAAATGTCGCCCCATAATGGTTGGGATTTTTCGCGAGGACTTCGCGAAAGTGTTTGGCCGCTGCGGCGGGGTCCTTTTTCTCGTAGAGCGCGGCAAGTCCCAAACGCATGGGTTCAGCCAACGGGTCGTCCGCTGGAGCTGGAACGGGGGCCGGAGGTTCGAGTGCGGCGAGGCGTGAGCGCGCGTGGGTGAGCGTGCCTTCGTCGTGCAGAACATCGGCCATCGTCGCCATTTTCGACCACATGGCCCGAGCCGCGGGTTTGTCCCCAGCTTGTTCGAGCGCCGTGGCGAGTTGGTACGTCGCACCGTAATGCGTAGGATCAGCAGCAAGCACTTCGCGGAAACGAGCTACAGCTTTCGCCGGATCCTTCTGCGTGTACAGCGCTTCGAGTCCTTCGGCCATGGGATCACGATTCACTCGCGTCACAGTTCCCGGGTTTGCCCCGACAAGCGCCGAGTTCCCGGTCGTTGGTCCACCCGTTTGTCCGGCATCACTACGCGCCGACCAGCGACCCGCGGCAAACGCGAGCGCTAGGCCCGTGACGCCAATCGCGATGAGCATGGGTGGACGTGCGGCCAACGAGGCTTTGCTGTTGTCACCCTTTTGCGTTTCGGTCTCCGTTTCCGTCATGGCAGCTCTCCATATCCCAACCACCAGGGCTCCCGCACCACCAAAGGCCAAGAATGTGACCAGAGCCCACGCCGTCGATGTCGTTGGCACGAGGGATCCGGGGATGGCTCCGAGGGCGCGAAGGATGTCATACGTCGTTGGATCGTAAACGTTGCGTTGTCGAAAGACAGTATCGAAGAGTGAATATTCAACGGCGGCATCGAGCAGCACGAGTGCTCCGGCCAGGGCCGCTTTTCCTTCCCGTGTTGCCCGGCCAAACCATGCGTGGTTCACGAGAAACCACGCGCCAAGAAGGCGCAATACCGGATCGAGGATCACCACGAAGCGCAGGTTCTTTGGCAAGCCCATGAACGCCGCGAGCGTCAGGATCAAAAACCCCACCAGCCATTTTTCCCGTCCGCCTTCCCGTAGACGCTCGGTTATTTTCGCTACGGCACCGGTAGCCCACAAACACACGATCGGAGCCAGCAAGAACAGATCGAAAAGAGGTCGATGGGCCGGACCGGATTGATAACGGATGCTGTAGTCACTCGCGAACGACGCTTCGTTGAGCCGGACAAATTCATACAGAGCCGAAGCATTTCGACCAAGCACAACGAATCCTGCGCCAAACAAGACGGGCGGCACGACCAAGAGCAACACGTCCCGCAGTTTTACCCGGTGGACCGTCTGACCAAAAAGATAAAGCACGACAAACGCGGCGTACGGAAAAACAAAGGCTTCTTTGATCGAGAACGCCAGCGTCGATGCCGCGACAAACCCCGCCCAACGCTTGTTCGATCCTTCCGATTTTGGCGCCTCGGCTTCGGTATCGAAAAGCCGCATGAACGTCCAGAACGCCAGCAACGCTGCCGCACAATACACCTCGTCCTGGAGCGCTCGACGTCCAAGCGCGAGCTGCAGCGGCGAAAAGATCGACAAAGCTGTCGCGACAATCGCGGC
>DAOMZH010000212.1:6824-13142 GCA_035437985.1 Polyangium sp. (in: bacteria)
GGTCTAGGTGCTGAGGAATCCGAAGTTTTTCTGCGGATAACGATTCGAGCGTCTTGTCGACGCAATTCTGATGAACGGTTTCTTGACAACGGGCTAGAGGCGAGGGTTTCCTCTACCTTATGCGAAATGCCTCCATGAGACGTCAGGCGCTTCTAGCTGCTTGTGCGACGCTGTTGATCGCGCGATCTTCGGTTGCTCAAGAGGTATCCGCGACTGGGGCGCTCGAACGTTTTCAGCCTTCGGTGCCGGGAGACGGATTTTTTGGCGTGCCTTCGGCGTCGGTTGGGGGGCATCTCATTCCGCGCGGTCGTGCGGTCGTCGATTTTGGCTTGAGGCCGCTGTCGATCCAAGAAGGCGACAAACGTACGGAGATCGTTGGACAACAAACGTATTTGCATCTTGGTGCGTCGCTGCCGCTGTTTAATCGGGGGCTCGTTTCGTTCGACATGCCGTTTGCCCTGGCGCAATCGGGCGACAGTCCGACGGTCGCGGGAGTGGCGTTTCCCTCGCCGCAAGGAGCTGACGTAGGTGATTTGCGCCTTGGGGCCCGGGTGCGGCTTTTTGGCGATGATGAAAATCAGTTCCAAGCCGCGGCAGGGGTGTATTTCTATGTGCCGACGGGTCCAAGCGGATCGTATGCTGCGGATGGGTCGGTGCGGGGCGAGCCGCATTTGATTCTGGGTGGGCGGACAAAACTATTCTTTTACAATGTGTCGCTGGGGACGACGTTGCGCGCTTCGCAGCGCCCGAGTGCTTTCGATTTGCGCGCCGGCGCGGCGGTCGTCTTGAAAGATGGATTCATTCAACTCGGCCCCGAATTCTCGCTGGCGGCGCCATTTTCCAAAGACATTCTGCTCAATACCGAAACGACGAAAATTTATGCGGCATCGCCGGTTTCTGCGGAATTGCTATTTGGCGCCAAGGTGCGACCCATTCCGTTTTTGGTGATTGGCGCCGGCGCAGGCCCAGGTTTGTCCAATGGTTGGGGTACGCCCGCGTTTTTTGCGGTAGGCAGCGTGGGATATGAGCCGCTCCCGCCGCCCCCGGTAAAACCCGAGCTCGATACGGACAAAGACGGCATCCTCGACAAAGAGGACGCTTGCATGACCGTTCGCGGCATCAAACACAAGGATCCCAAAAAGAATGGTTGTCCCGCGGATACCGATGACGACACCATTTTGGATACGAATGATGCTTGTCCGACGGTACCGGGTCGCGCGAGCACCGATCCGAAGAAAAATGGTTGTCCGCCAGATACCGATGACGATGGCATCCTCGACAAAGAGGACGCATGTGTCGACGTTCCGGGCGTGAAGAACGACGATCCGGCGAAGAATGGCTGTCCGCCGGACAAAGATTCGGACACCATATTGGATAAAGACGATGCTTGTCCGGACGTACCCGGGGTCAAGAGCGAAGACCCGGCGAAGAATGGTTGTCCGTCCGATCGTGATGGCGATGGCATCACGGACGCCGAAGACGCGTGTCCCGATCAAAAAGGCAGCAGCGACGAAGACAAGTCCAAGCATGGCTGCCCGCACGTCACGGTGACGAAAACCGAAATCGTCATTTCGCGCCAAGTCAAATTCAAGTTTGGCGAGTCAACCTTGAAACATACGGTCGATCCCGTCTCGGACGATTTGCTCACCGAGGTTCGGGACGCGATCGTGAATCATCCCGAGATCGAGCAGGTCGAGGTGCAGGGGCATACCGACAACGTGGGCAAGGACGAAGTCAACCGGCAGTTGGCTTTCGAGCGTGCCGAGGCGGTGCGCCGGTGGCTCGTGCAGCGCGGCATTGCGCCGGCGAAACTGTTCGCTAAGGGGTACGGATCCAGCACTCCCGTCGCGTCCAATGATACGGAAGAGGGACGGCAACAGAACCGCCGTGTGCAGTTCATCATCGTGCCGGCGAAGGAAAAGGACAAGAAAGACAAGAAGCAAAAGAAGCCTTGAACCCGGCCCTCGATTCTTGGTACACTCGGGACATGGCTGCTCGAAAGCGTGCTTCATTCGGGATCGCTGCGGTCGCAACGGCACTTTTTTTTGGCGCGATGGGATGTGATGAGGGTGGTCTCATCATCGTGGACTCGACCAAGCCGAAGACCGGTGCTCCGTCGACGGAGTTCGTGACGGGCGGCAATGTGGCCAAGAACGGCAAATACACGGTGGTGTACACGATGGGCCAGCCGACGCCGCAAGGTCACACGACCGGTTCGGAGAAGACGCTCAACGGCGGTATCGTGGGAGCAACACAGCCGAAGTAGTTGCGTGAGGTTGGGCAGGAAGAACGCGGGGTTTGTCGGGGCGGTGGGTTTGTAAGGTCCGCTTCCAGGACAAACAGATCCGAAATTCGAGCGTGACGTCGCTTCACTTAGATGCTACTTTCGGCGTATGACAACGAACTCAGGCGACGAAGCATCGACTGATCCGGTCCTCGAAGCATTCGCTCGAGCCCCTGTTGGCGAACCGTTGACGCCTGAAGAGCGTGCAGAGCTCGACCAGATAATGGCTGCAATTGCTGATGGCACAATGCCCCTTGTGCCTCACGCAGAAGTACATGCGTGGATAATGCAAAAAAATGCAGAGGAAATCGAGCTTGCCGCTGAATAGGTTATCAATTCAGTGGAGCGCTGCTGCACTGGTCGTTTTCTATCGTTTATCAGTCAGCTCCGCAACGTCGGTCGATCGTGCAGTCATTCAGTTGGCTGAAACAGGTGCGGGTAATTTGGAATGGTTGGCGCCCTACCATCGATTGCGGGTGGGCAACTTCAATGTGATGTTGGTTATCGATAAGAAGCACCAGACGGTCTACGTCTTGGCCATCTACCGAGCCGCCAGTGAGCGCATTCATTGAAGCGGTCCAGCGTTTCTCCTGACTAGCTTCCTCGAATTCGAATCCACCTTCCAGTTCTCTTTGCTATCGTTTCTCCCGACAGAGGGTCGTCATGCCACACGTGCGCGATTGCGTCTTCGGAGAAACGCTTCATTTAGGCGTAGATACATGGGTTCGTCGCGCCACGCATACGCCCTCGGGCGCTGCCTGGGTCGTCAAAATGACTGTTGCCGCGACAAACAGTCAACGCGCCATGGGACGACTCGTTCACGAAGAACGAATGCTCGTCAAGCTCGCTTCCATACCCGGTGTCGTTCGCTCGGCTGGTCTGGAACAAGATGGCCTCCAAGTAGCGTTATTCCTGGAAGATCAGCGGTTGCAATCGCTCGATCGAGTGCTCCTGGAGCATGGTCGATTGTCCCTTCGCGAAGCGCTGCATGTAGGGCTGGAAACGAGTCGCGTGCTGGAAAACGTGCATGCGGTCGGGGTGGTGCACAAAGATGTCAAACCCCAAAATCTTTTGTGGGATGAAAAAAATCATCGCGTGACGTTGCTCGATTTTGCCATTGCTTCCGAATTGGCCGAAGAAGCGACGAGCGCAGCCATTCCTGAAGCTTTGGAAGGAACCTTGGCGTACATGTCGCCCGAGCAAACGGGGCGAATGGCTCGAGGAATCGATGCGCGCACGGATTTGTATTCGCTCGGCGTCGTTTTATTCGAATTGCTTTGCGGACATCGACCGTTTGTCGAAACAGATCCATTGGCGCTGGTTCATGCCCATCTCGCCAAGCCCGTTCCCGAACTTCTGCGGCTTGTGGGGAACCTGCCGCCCGTCGTGGTGCGGATCGTGGAGCGTTGTCTGGAAAAACACCCTGAAAAACGCTACCAAACCGCCCACGGACTCGCTGCCGACCTGAACGTGTGCCTCGAACAACTCGAGGTTCTCGGCCGCATCGATGACTTCATATTGGGGCAAAAAGATTATTCGCCGGTTTTGCATTTGCCGCAGACGCTTGTGAGTCGCGAAAACGAAGTGGTTGAAATTCAGGGCGCTTTCGAGCGGGCGGCACGTGGGTCGGTCGAGCTGTTGTTATTGAGTGGTCCGTCGGGGGTTGGAAAAACGGCGCTCATGCGTTCGGTGTACGAAAAGATTGCCAAAGCGGGCCGAGGGCTGTTGCTTTCGGGTAAACATGATCAACTGGGGCGTTCCGTTCCCTTCGCCGCCTTGGCGCAAGCATTTGGTGGGTTTGTCCGGGATGTGGCCGCGAGCTCGAAATCGGTCTTTGATGCTTGGCGCAAACGAATCGATTCGGCGCTGGGTCCTCTTGCGCGCATGATCGCCGATGTCGTTCCCGAGCTCGAATGGTTGATGGGTGAGATCCCGGCTCTCCCGGTCGTGACGTCCGAGATGACCTACAACCGCGTCAAATTGGCGTGGATCGAGTTTGTCCGCGTGATTGCGGACAAATCGCCGCCGCTGGTTCTTTTCTTGGACGATCTGCAATGGGTCGATCCGGCATCGCTGGAAATGCTCAAGGTCGTCCTTACGGATGTTGCCCGGAAAAACTTGTTGGTCATTGCGGCGTATCGAGACAATGAAGTGGACGCGGCGCATCCTTTGTGGACGTTGGTGGAAGCGGTCGATAAAACGGGTATTGCGGTTTCGCGCCTTTCGGTCGGGCCGCTCGATGAAAATGCCGTCAGCGAATGGCTCGCCCTGGCGCTGGCGCTCGATAAGCAGGAGGTGGCGGCGCTCGCCCGCGTGTTACGGGCGAGGACGCATGGGAACCCGTTTTTCCTGGGACAACTATTGCTGGAATTGCATCGCCAGAAGTGTGTCCATCGAGATGGGGATACGGGGGCGTGGGCTTGGGATCAAGATGCGGTGGAGAGGGCGGCCGTAACGGATAACGTCGTCGAATTGATGCAAAAAAAGGTCGTGGAATTGCCGCTCGACACGCAAACCCTCTTGGGGCGCGCGGCATGTGCGGGACACACGTTTTCATTGTCGGAATTGTCGGTGCTTTCGGGTTGTCCAGCGTCGCTCGTCGCACGCGATTTGCACCCGGCATTGTTGACGGGCCTCGTCGTGCCGCTCGATGGGCATTATCGCGAGGCTCATGCCTTGTCGACTTCGAGCAGCGCGGTCGAAGCAACGTACCGATTTTTGCACGATCGGGTGCAGCAAGCATTTTATGAGCGAATCGATCCGGAGCGCCGCACGCAGTCCCATTTGGTCCTGGGTCGACGATTGCAAAAAGCATTCGAACGCGACGGGGGCTCGAACCAGAAGTTTTTGGAATTCGTGCGGCATTTGAATCTAGGTGCGCCAGCATTAACCACGGAGCTGGAGCGCAGAGACTTGGCGCGGTTGGATTTACAAGCTACGAAGGCCGCGAAAGTTAATGGCTCGTACCAATTGCAAGCATCGCTCGTCGAGCAAGCGCAGGCGCTTTTGGGACCGAACGCTTGGCAAGACGAACGTGATTTGTCCATTGATTTGGCGCTCGAACGTATCGAAGCGGATTACATGTTGCGCGAGTTTGGCGAAGTACATCGGCGGGTGAGGGAACTGTTGGCGTTGCCGTTGCCCAAAGTCGCGCGACTCACGGCGCAAGCATTGCAGCAGCAATGCCTCGAAGTTTCTGCGCAATTTGCCGAAGGGGAACGATTGGGGCTGCAAGTATTGGCGGAATACGGGGATACATTTCCGGACAGCAACGAAGCGTGCACGATGCAATGTTTCGTCTTGCTCGTGGAATGCCAAGAATGGCTCGACGACCATCCGGAAGGTTTTTCCCGAATGCCGCTCGAGACGTCGGTGGAGTATCAGCTTTTGGATGCGGTGGAAGCGTCGGTGACGAATTGCGTGGCTTTCGGGAGTCGCCCGACGTTGGCGGGACTCATTGCGATCCGCAATGTCCACAAGGTTTTGGAAAGGGGAACGTTGACGCCGACGAGTCCTTATTTCATTTCGTCCACGGGGTCGCTGCGTTCGATCATTCTTGGGCGATTTCGCGAGGATGTGTGCTGGACGCAGGCGGGTTTGGCGGCCGCGCAGCGTTTGTCTTCGCCATACCTGGCGCAATGCATGTATTTGGACGCGTTTTACATTCCGCATCGCGCGCCGATGGGGCCATTTCGAGATGTTTACAAATCCGTCATTCGCACGGGACTGGCCGTTGGTTCCTTCCAAGGCACGAGTTGGGGCCTCATGGGAGAAATCTATTGCATGGACTTTTGGCCTGGTCTGCCGCTCTCGTTTGTCGCGGAACAGATCGCGGGTCGTCGGGAGAGCATGACGCGTTATGGCGACATCATGGGGCAACATGGTTTGGACATGATTCAAGGCATCGTCGACTATCTGCGCACGCCGAAAAACGCGCAACCTCCCACGAATTCATCGTGGCTCGCCGTGGGGTCCGAATATTTGGCCCAGCAGCGCGACAACTACATCGCCGAATTGGCCCGTGTCGAGGAAGC
>DAOMZH010000213.1:0-13137 GCA_035437985.1 Polyangium sp. (in: bacteria)
CCGCGGCGTTGAACAGGACCAGCATCACGCTCGACGATCCCGGCGTGGGCGCGGGATCGGCCGCGTTGAAGCGCAGCCCATGCCCCTCGGCGAGATTGCGCGCGTAGGTGAACGTCGGGTACGCGTTGTCGGCGACCGACTCGTCGTCCGAGCCCAGCCGGCACGATCCGTACCAGGCCGCGAACACGAGGAAGCCCAACGCGAACAGGAGCTCCCAGCGCGCCCCCCCATCACGCGCCTGGGCCAATTCGGATTTGTACAGGGTCAAGGCCATACGCGTGGTTTTTAATGCGTCGCGGGTCTGATCTTCGGCTTTGTCGGCGGCGACGAGTTCGCCCAATTCTCGTTCGAGGCTCGGCAAAAAAGCCATTCGAACCGAATCGGTTTCCGGCAGAGCTTTTAGGTTGGAAATGGCGGACTCGGCGCGTTTGGTAAAGTTTTCCATCCCCAAGTGGCCGAGCACGGACGGCGAGTCGGGCAACAGGGTCGTGACATCGCCGGTTTTGGCAAACAGCGTGCGCCGCATTTCGGTGTAGACTTCGATAACGTCGAGTTTTTCGGCGTCTTCGATTGCATTGGCCACAAGCTGCGCGTCTTCGGCATCTTGCAAAGCGTCGCGGCGTAAATCGATTTCGTTGACGAGCGCTTTGGCATCCGCTGCAACGGCAGCGAGTTGCGGGTATCGCGTGGACAATGCGGTGCACATGGCGCTACGGCGCATGAGGTCGGACCTGTAGGTGCCGATGGGCGTGATTTCTGTGTAGCCTTGGTAGGTCGTTTTGGCCATGGTTCGTTCCGTTCTATGTGACGTGGGCACGCAGACGGTACGCGAAGCGGGCAAGGGGCGTCAATGGAAATTGGGGAGCGTGCCGTTGATGGGCACGATTAGGTTCGAGCGCGATGCGGAACTCGCGTGGCTGGAAACGTGGTGGCGCGGCGTGACGCGGGGTGGAGAAGACGCCGCTCATAACAAGCGAAAGAACTTTGCTCTTCGGTGCCTCCATGCTAGAGGGCGATGCGTGATCACACGACTCTACGTGAACAATTTTCGATGTCTCGTCGGTTTCGAGGCTCAATTCGAATCGTTTGTCGTCTTGTGCGGTCCTAACGGTGCCGGCAAGAGTTCCGTGTTCGACGTGCTGACACTCTTACGCGACCTTTCCATGGGGAATGCCTTCTTGGGCGGCGAGGGGGAGCGAGACATTGCAAGTCTTGAATTCACAAATTGGCTTGGTACGACGGTGCAAGAATTCGAACTCGGAATGACCTCCGAAGGGCACGAATTCGAATACACGCTTCATTTGGAGCAGGTGACGAGGGAGCTAAAGCCTCGTATCAAGTTCGAGCGGGCGACGTGTGATAAAAAAGAACTTTATGTTCGGGACCTCGAAGGCGTCCGATTCCAAAAAGCCAGCGGCGTGCAATCTGGTTTTCCGCTCGATTGGCGTCAAGCCGCACTTGCCTCCATTCAACCGGCTGGCGAGCGTCGCAACATCGAGACCCTTCAGCAAGCCATGGCCAAGCTGCTCATTTTGCGACCTAGTCCGCGACGCATCGAGCCAGAAAGCAAGAGCGAGGCGAGCAGTCCATCTCGCTCGATGGAGACTCTGTTGTCGTGGTATCGATTTTTATCGCAGGAACAAGAGTGGACGGACGAGCTACGTGAGTCACTCCAGAATGTGTGGCCCGACTTCAAGTCCTTTAAAATGGTTGATGTTGGGGTGAAAGCCAAGGCGTTGCAACTTCGGTTCGACTGGCCGGGCAGTCGCGAACCGTCGACGCTCTTTTTCGAGCAGCTCTCGGATGGCCAAAAGGCACTCATTGGCCTCTACATGGTGCGTACTGCATTAGCGAGGAACGTACTCGAGACCGTCTTGATTGACGAGCCTGACAATTATGTGGGGTTACCAGAATTGCAGCCTTGGGTGTTATCGATCAGGGAATTGCTTGATGAGATGCATCAGGCCATTCTGATTTCGCATCATCCGGAGGTACTTGGCAACGCTGGTATGGAAGCGGGCCGCTATGTCTGGAGGGACAATCATACGTCACCGACGCGGATTGGTCCGCTGCAGATTCCCGAAGGACTCACGGCGGGAGAAGCCGTTGCGCGGGGGTGGGCGCATGGCTAATCGCACGCAAATCGTTTGCCTGCACGAAGGCACGAAGGGGTCGAGCATCGATCCTATCTTTATAAGAGCACTTATCCAGGCTCTCGCCCCGCCGTGGATTCGCCCATTCCAAGGTAGCAATATCGTGCGTCTTGTGAATTGTGGCGGAAGGACGGAGGTTATCCGCAAATTGCCCTCTGAACTCCGAGCATGCCTGGCAACAGGTGGTTTGACGACTCTCATGGTCTGGGCGGATATGGATGATGACATCGTCAATGGGGAAGACCTCAAAAGAAAATTTTGGTCCGAGGCGCAGCGACAGGGGATTGGAGAAGCGGAATTCGCGCAGGTCGTGTTTGCGTTTGCGAAGGATCGAATCGAGAACTGGATCGAGTTTCTCGCGACGGGATATACAGACGAAGGGCAAGAAGGGCCGCGGGTCAAGCATAATACCGAAGTTGTCGAAGCGGCGAAAACATTGGCGCGTCGTTGCAAGCAACAACAATCGAATCCACCCCTTCCGTCGTCCCTCGAATGGTCATGTCGAAATTGGCGGGCATTGGTTGATCGCATGAAGGTGCAGTGAAGAGCTCCTATGGTCAATTGCGCAAAATCGCGGTGTCCTAGATGCAGAACCAGGATCGCCTGGGGAATCGCCGAACAAATCGGTCACCGCGCCTGAATCATCCCATGCCTGAGCCCAAATCATCCCCCGTCTTCCACATTCACGACGCCATCGCTCGCTTACGCGCGTTCGACCCGGCTCATCCCTACCAGCTCAACCCGGTCATCAATGAAATCGAGCAACAGGTCCTGGAGCACCAATGCGGTTATGCGTTGCCCGAGATCTATTCGCGATTTTTGCTCGACGTTGGCAATGGTGGTCGTTGGGGAAGTGTATTCACGTATTTGAGCCTCAACGAGGTCTTCGACGCCAATGACGGCGCTCTTTATCGGCAACCTCCGCCGGCGTTCGTAAACGAGGCGCTCGCGCTGGGCGATTTGCTTTTCGTTCCCTGGGACAAGAGCGCTTCCGGTACGGGATTCCCCGGCCTTCTACGCATCACGTATTTCAGCTACAACCAATTGGCGAGTTACCTGACGGCCAGGAACGAATGCGTGCAGATCGAAGTGCTCGATGACGAATTGAGCGTCACGGCAAAGGCCATGACCGTCGATGGTTTCTTTCAACGAAGGCTCGACGAACTTCGTGAATTCGGGTGGCTCGACCTGTACGAACGCATGCGTGACCTCATGCTCCAAGGTCGGAGTTTGACGGATATGGAGCAAGCGCTCGGCCCGACGTCCAGCCGCGAATGGAAACATGGAATCATTGCCCGCGTTCTCGGAACGACACCGGACGGCATCGAGGAGAAGCTTGCCCAAGCGAGCACTCGCCATAAATTTCCTTGGCACCGTCCATCAGATGCGCAATAACCCTCGACGCACCATGCGTTTGTCTATCCACTCCACCCTCGGCGCTCTTCCTTTTCTGCTTCTCTCGAGCTGCTCTGGCCAAAGCGCACACCCCGAACCCCCGGATCCATCCATCGTGCCTCCTACAGCCGCATCGCTCGCACCAACCTCGACGATGGCCCAACAACAGCGCCCTCGACCTCCCGTGCCCAAAAAGGTGCCGACCGTGGTCGAAGTAGGCGGCCGCAAACTCGTGGACGATTATGCATGGATGCGCAAGAAAGACGCGCCGGAAGTCCTCGCCCACCTGCGCGCGGAAAAAGCTTATACCGAAGCAATGACCGCTCATCTCGGCCCGCTGCGCGATCGCGTTTATGGCGAATTCCTGGGACGACTGCGCGAAACCGATGAATCCGTACCCGCCAAAGAAGGCGCCTGGCTCTATTACTCGCGCACCGAACAAGGAAAACAATACCCGATTCGGGCGCGAAAATCCGTTGCTGCCGGAGCCAATGCTCGGGAAGAAATCGTGATCGACCTCAATGAAGTCGGCAAGAATGAAGCTTTCATTGGATTGGGTCCGCATGCCGTATCCGACGATGGCCAATGGTTCGCTTATGGCCTCGATACCACCGGCTTTCGACAATACGTGCTCCATATCAAGAACCTCACCACGGGCAAAGATTTGCCCGTGCGCATGGAACGCGTGACCTCCGTCGTCTTCGCCAAAAACAACAAGACAATTCTGTATACCGTCGAAGATCCCGTGGCCAAACGGTCCTACCGCCTGTATCGCCACGATATCGGCGCCGATTCTGCCAAAGACGACCTCGTGTACGAAGAATCCGATGAACGATTCGACATCGATGTCTCGCGATCGGATAGCAAAGACTTCATTTTTCTGCAAGCCGCGAGTCATACGATGACGGAAGTGCGTTTTCTGCGCGCCGACAAACCACAAGAGAAATTGCAACTCGTCGCGGCGCGCGAAGAAGACCACGAGTATTACGTGGATCATCAAGGCGATCAATTCGTGATCGTAACAAATGCCCCGGCGAAGGCAGGCGGACCCAAGTCGACCAATTTTCGCCTCGTGACCGCCAAAGTAAGTGCGCCTCAGCGCGCTTCCTGGAAGGAAACGATATCGCATCGTCCCGAGGTGATGCTCGAATCGGTGCGGCTTTTCAAAAACTTCGCCGTGGCGCTCGAACGTGAAGGAGGATTGCAGCAGCTGCGGGTGCTCGATTCGAAAAAATTGAGTTTGGAAGGGTCGCATCGCGTGGCTCTACCGGAGCCTTTGGGGGCGCTCGAATGGGGAGACAATTTCGAGTTTGACCAAGGACACGTGCGCTTTGAATTCGAATCGCCGACGATGCCTCCCACGACATACGATTACGATCCGCAAAAACGCACGCTCGTGCTGAAAAAACGCCTCGATGTGCCGCATTACGATGCTGCTCGTTACGAAGCCAAACGCCTGCATGCGGTGGCCAAAGACGGCACGCAGGTGCCCATTACGCTCCTTTATGCCAAAGGCATGGTGCCCGATGGTAAACGACCGGCATATGTGTACGCATATGGGTCGTATGGCGCGCCGCTGTTTCCGGAATTCGATCCGAGGGTCTTGTCGCTGGTGGATCGAGGGATCGTGACGGCCTTGGCGCATGTGCGGGGCGGCGGCGAGATGGGCGAACCGTGGCATGATGCGGGGCGCATGAAATTCAAAATGAATACATTTACCGATTTCATCGCGGTGACGGAAACGCTGTTGCATGATGGATGGGCTGCGCAAGGTCGGGTGGGAATCGAAGGTGGCAGCGCGGGCGGGCTCTTGATGGGCGCGGTGACGAATATGCGTCCGGAGTTGTATCGCGCCGTGATCGCCGAAGTGCCCTTCGTGGATGTGATCAATACGATGCTCGATGAAGACTTGCCGAGCACCGTGGCTGAATTCGAAGAATGGGGAAATCCCAAGAAACAAGAAGAGTTTGATTGGATGATCCAATATAGTCCGTACGACAATGTGGAACGTCGAGCTTATCCGGCCATGTTGGTCAATACGTCGTACAACGATAGTCAGGTGATGTATTGGGAGCCGGCGAAATGGGTGGCCAAGCTGCGCGAATACAAGACCAGCGAGGCCCCGGTGTTGCTCGATATCAATCTCGATCCTGCGGGGCATGGGGGCAAATCCGGACGTTACGACCAAATGAAAGAAACTGCGTCCAAATTTGCGTGGCTGATCGAGCAGCTCGGGGCTGCGGAGGTTACGCCATGACCAAGTTCAAGCGAATTTTGCTTACGGTTTCCGCCATGCTCGTCGTTTTGCCCAGCGCTTGTGTGGGCGGAGCGTACGTATGGATTTCGAATCCCAAACAGGAACGGCTCGCATTACCCCCGGAGCTCGTTTCGCTCGAATCGGCCGAAGGTAAAGCGCTCTTGGCGGAAAGCACCGCACGAGCGGACCATGAAAGCCTCGAAGCGCATTACCAAGCTCAAGAAAAGCAGAGCTGGTGTGGAGTGGCGAGTGCCGCCGTCGTATTGAATTCGTTTTCGGCGGCCGCGCCCATGACGCAAACAGGTTTTTTCGATGATTGTACGGCAAATGTTCGTTCGTCCTTTCGCACGACGTTTGGAGGTATGCCGCTCGCGGCGTTTGGGCGGATGATGCAATGCCACGGCGTCGAAGCTCGTGTGTATCATGCGGAGAATTCGTCATTGGATGAATTTCGCCGTTTGGTCGTGGAGAATCTGCGCACGAAAGAGAATTTCGTGGTGGTCAATTATGACCGAGCTGGGGTGGGGCAGAAGCCGACGGGGCATATTTCCCCGATATCGGCGTATCATGAAGGAAGTGATCGATTTCTCATTTTGGACGTGGCGAATTACAAGTATCCGCCGGTGTGGGCCAAGGCTTCCGCATTGTGGGCCGCGATGAATACGTTGGATTCGGAGTCGAAACGAACTCGTGGATATGTGCTTTTGAGTCGGGCTGCCAAAACGACGAATTGAGGGAATGGTCGGCAGGGTAGTCAAGGAGGCTTCCCGCCTGATGGCCGCTCTCCGTTACGCAGACTTCAGCGGCCATCCATCACCAAACTCGATCACAGCTTGAAGTACATTTCGTTGCAGCAGCTGCCTTGAACGTCGCAAGCATTGGCGTCGGTCTGCTGGCACGTGCCGAGGGACATGCCTTCGAAAATGCAATCGCACGTCGTCATGGTGGCCCCTGCCGCGGTTGTGCACATGGTCGAATACGACTTTCCTTTGCAGGTCTCGTCGCAACCACACGTCATTTCGCCGCCCATGCCGGCCCCATTGCTACAAGTGCCGTCATTGCTACAGCCGTACATGGCTTGGCAAGTATCGAGCGCCGTCTGTAAACTCTGGCACATCATCGGGAATTCGCACGAGGTGGTGTTTTGGGCCAAGCAGGCGTAATAATCGGCCACGTTCGTTGCACATTCAGGTGGATACTTGGCAATTTGCTCGGTGCATTGGGTATTGCAATCACTACCGCCAAGCGTGCAATTGAGGATTTCGAGTTTATGGCACGTATCCGCGCAATCGAGGACTGGATCGCCGGTCGTCGAGCCTCCTGAACTGCTGCTCGAACTGCTCGACCCGCTCGGGTCATTGCCGTCGCTGTCGCATGCGCTTGCGAGAAGCGAGCTGACCAGGATGAAAGCCAAGGCAACCGAAAAACGAGAAAGGATGTTCTTCATCGGATGACGATATCGTTGGTCGCGATGTCTGGCAAGTGGGGAGTGAATTACGCCGACCCGACGGGGGTCACGGTATTGTTCCCATCTTGCTTGACGTAAATCCAGCGGCGCGTTTCAACCGGTCGCTGCTCGGCGCGAGGTAAAACCAATTCCCCCGGATGTTCCTCGACCTCGGCAGCATGCTCCGGGATTGAAGTGTGTCGCGCCGTCGCGTTGGTGTTGCCTCCGCTGTCTCGCTTATTGTGCGTCGTGGCGGACTCGATGCTCCACGACGATCATGTCAGGGATCTGTGCGTTACCAACGACACCCGCACCTATCTCTGCAACGCTGTTTTCGCATTTCATGCGTCTCTGCACAGGGTAACACTGGCCAATATGTAACTCCCCCTGCATCTAGGTCGTGATTCTGTGAGGCATGCAATTTGCGATCGAAAGAATACATGATTCGCCACGCATTTTCTTGTGTCTTCGTTCTCGTAGCATTCATGGTTCCGGCCGTCGCGCATGCCGAGGAGCAGGCGGAACCTGTAAAAACAGCGCCGGCGCCCGAGCCGCGGGGGCATTTTACAGCTGGCGTGGGCAGTTTCATCGCCGCCACCCCCGCTGGCGGTGGTGTGGTTGTCGATTTGCTTTATCTCGGGCGTATCGGGCAAATTGGACTCGGCGGAAACGTGCAATTGGGCGCGGAGCTCTTTGGACAAACCCATGTGGCATTGGCGCCTGTCCTGGGCGGTTTTTTGCCGATGCCTCGCCGTTTTGATGTCGGTATTTTTGGAACGGCAGGCGTACACTTCTATAAGGATGTTGGTACGAGTGAATTGTTTTCTCAGGATCCCGGCTTCAGCGCGACGTTACCATTTGCCGGTGTTCGAGGAGTCTTTGCGGTTGCTCTGGGCAAAGGTCCAGCTCATTTTACGCTGGGCTGCCAAGCATTCTTGGATGTGGATCTCATGAACGAGGTTCGCACGTATAGCTATGACGACTATCCCTGGTTATTCGGCGGTCAATCGGAAACCATAACCGTGACGCACACGGCAGGTACGGTTCGATTCGGGGGCATTTTTGCGCTCGGTGCACGGTTTTAATGCGTTCAGCTCGCGATTGCTGTCGCGGCTGCTCAGCCATTGGCCCCGTTGAATGAATCCATCATTGCTAGGGTGCCTCGACGTACTCGGCACGCTTGTTGACAGGACGCACCAGCAGTGCCAAGGTCGGGCGCATGCGGCCCGAGTTCAATATCGCCGGACCTTGTAATCCCACGGAACACTACATGCTTCCGCCCGAACGACGGCTCGGCGAGATTATGGAACTCATTCAGCGCCGCAAGTTCTTCTCCCTCAGTGGCGGTTGGCAGATTGGAAAAACCACCAGCGCCAAGTGGCTCCAGGACCACCTGAATGCCAGCGGCCAATGGCGCGCTTTGTGGGTCGATTTAGAAACGGCGCGTGAGCAACCGGACTCGGCGAAGGCGTTTCGGACGATCATAAACAAATTGCTCGAAGTGTGCGCGCGGGTTCATCCGGACGTATCCCGACCCGATGTCGAGACCTTGTTGAAGGATCCCTATCGTTCGCTCTCCAAGGCATTGGCGCACCTTGCGAGTCACAATGATCGTCCGTGGGTCATCTTTTTCGACGAAGCTGACTGTTTGGTTGGGGAAACCATGGTGTCATTTTTGACGCAACTTCGCGAGGGGTACCTCGATCGCAGCGCGTGCCCATTTCCCGCGAGTATCGTGCTCGTTGGGCGGCGCCAGGTGCGGGATTTCATGCTGCGTACGGAAGACCGTCATGCCATAACCTGGTTAGGCACGTCCTCGCCTTTCAACGTCAATGCCGAAGCCATGACGCTCAGCATGTTCACTGCGGCGGATGTGGAAGAATTGCTTTTGCAACATACCGCAAAAACGGGTCAAAGGTTCGAGCCCGACGCGATAGCGTTGATTTGCGAATTGGGTCAAGGCCATCCTTGGCTCACGAATGCCTTGGCCGATCAAATTGTCCGCAAGGATCTGAAAGACCGTAGTTTGCCCGTGACCGCGGCGCACGTGGAAGCGGCGAAAGAGACGATCATCCTGGAACGACGCTCGCACATTGATTCGCTCATTGCGCGATTACGCGAAGACCGTGTCCGTCGCATTTTGGATCCGATGTTGGCGGGTCTACGGCCCGAGGGCGATATGTTGGATGACGATTTGGCGTATGTCGTCGGACTTGGATTGGTCCGAAAAATTCGAGGAATGATTGAAATCGCGAATCCGATTTATCGCGAAGTATTGCCGCGAGCGCTCACGTATGCTCAGCAGGTGACCATTCCCAACCAGCCCTCGCGGTACGTCCGGAAAGACGGGTCGCTCGACATGGGCAAACTCATGACCGACTGGCAGAAGTTTTGGCGCCAAGATGGCCATTTGGCGGCGGAAGGATTTGGATATCGAGAATCAGGTCCGCATTTGATGCTGATGGCGTTTTTGCAGCGGATCATCAATGGAGGAGGGCGCATCGAGCGCGAATATGGCCTTGGACGTGGCGCCATGGATTTGCTCATCGAATGGCAAAACGAACGACACGCCATCGAAATCAAATTGCGTCGTGGAAAACGCACCGAAGCGGAGGCGCTCGAGCAAGTGGGCGAATATCTCGAGCACATTGGTTTGTCGGAAGGATGGCTCGTGCTTTTCGACTTGCGCAAAATACGTTGGGAGAAAAAACTCTACCAACGCGAGGTGGAGTATCAGGGAAAACGTATTCGCATCGTGGGGAGCTGACAAGTCCGAATTGGCCCAAGGTTGCGAAACGCAACACGGGACCATTCTGTCGCTCGTCAAAGACCGAGAAAAGGTAAATTGGTGCCTCGAGTCAATTCACGTGCCGCCTTCGGAGGCTTCCGCGTCTTCCTTGAACAATTCGCGAAAAAATCGTTCACGGTGTAGCAAGAAATCCCGCGTGAGGCGATAATGATCCGTTTCTTCGTAATGCACCGTATGCATTCCTTCGTCGTTGAGTTCGTAAATGAGCGCGTCGGGGTAGGCGAGCAAAATGGGAGAATGCGTGGCAATGATGAATTGCGACCGTCCACGTGTAGCGAGCGCATGAAGATGACCGAGAAAACGCATTTGCCTTGCGGGAGAAAGAGCCGCTTCGGGTTCGTCAAGAAGATACAGGCCCTCGATTCCAAAGCGGTGTTCGACGAGCGCGAGGAACGATTCGCCATGCGATTGTTCGTGCAGTGACTTGCCACCGTACGAGCCTCCTACACCAAGCCGATCGACTTCGGTTGCGACATTGAAATAACTTTCAGCGCGCAAGAAAAACCCATTACGTTCCCGCCGTGCCCCACGAACGGGCCGGAGGGCACGATAAAGCTCCGATTCGGAATGATGCGTCGCAAAGTGGAAGTTTTTCGTTCCGCCTTCGGCATTGTATCCCAAGAGCAAAGCAATGGCCTCGATGAGCGTGGATTTACCGGAACCGTTTTCGCCAACGAGAAAAGTGACTCGGGTATGAAAGGGCAGGGTATCGAGAGAGCGAATCGCAGGTATCGTATATGGATACGAGCCAGGATCCTTCACCCGCTCGCGCACGAGCGTAATCGCGCGAAGAAAACCTTCCGTTGGCGGGGTGTTGGCAGCGGACTTTCGTTGCTTCATGTCATCGGCAAGTTTGTCACGTTTCTCCCGTCGTGCGCAAGTCGATTGATGGCCAGGATCGCCGTGGGATTGGACGAAGCCTGGTGGCCACAAACTTCTCAGTGGGTGTTGAACAGGCTTTCACAGCAGATCGCGATAGCCCTGGGAGCGGTTTGATTTTGCGGCGTTTGCGGCGGGGACCCCGCTGTTTGAGCCCGCGGAGCGGGCGAGTTCGGGGTGCCGCGACGCCGTAAAATCGAACCCTCCCGGGGCGGACAACCCCCGCTTTCGCTGGCAATCTCTGTTCAACACCCACTCAAAATCTCGGCAAGGACGTTCGAGGTTTCCTTGCTCCCCGCACGTAATGCCTCCATGATCCCCACTCGTTCCATTCCGCACGTCGATTCCAAGAAAGGTGAGTGCCATGTTGCGTCGAAATTCGCTGGGTGCCTCTCGCGTATTGCTGCTGTGTGGTGTCGTGGTTTCTTCATGCGGCTCCCCAGATCCGGTAAAGTCGAAGCCACCAGCTCCACCGGCGTGTGCCAAGGTTGACCCCTCCTCCAAACCTCCCCCCGGTCCATTTACGGTGGTGCACGTCGATGCGGGCACTCCGCCAGCATTACAGCTCGCATTGCAGGCATGCGCGGGGCTGCATAACCGCAATACGGGCGGCTCGATTTACATCGACGCCGATCCACACGATCTGACGTGGCTGACCGATCTTGGAGCGGTTCCCAGCGCGACGATCGATGCGCAACAATTCCTGACCTCATGCATTGCGACGTTTCCCGCGTGCGTTCGTTACGACTACAAGACCCAACAATCGCTGCTGCCGAACATTCTCACTGCCGCCGCGGCGCTTGGCGCCGTTCCTTTGGATAGCAGCCTGAACGTCCCCTGTGACAAGCCCGCATTCGACGCAGTCGTCGAGCTGATGGACAAAAACACCCCCGCATTGGCGACCAAATACGTATTTGACAAATACGCCACGCAAACGACGGGCCTGGTTATGCTCAACCCCGGCTACGACACAAACCCGACCGATGTCATGGCTCCGCCCATGACGCAGGACATGAAACCTGCGCTCGTCGATTTCGTTTTCTCACAAAAACTATTCGTGGTTTTTCTCGTGAATGGTTGCGTGGACGGACATCCTGAAAAAGAGCTGCTCAGCAGCATTGTTAATGCCGGCAATTGGCCCACGCCGCTCGGAGTATATGGGTACAACAATTCGTGGAATGTGGGGGGCGGTTATTTGTACGAGGCGCAAACGCGTTGTTTGGACTCGCGCAACATGGGCGCCATTGCCAGCGAGGTGGGCAATCTGTCGTTTTTCGCCACCCGTGCGCCGCCCATCACCGGATCGGGTGCCGTCGTGCAAAACGAGGCTGAATCGGTGGCGTATGATGCGAACAAGACGTACGTCGCGTTTGTCGTGGGAGACGGCGACAACATTCAATACATCATGACCACTCGGCACGATTGGTTTTTGCAACGAATTGCCGATTGCGAAGCAACCCCGGACGCATGTCCGCCACTCAGTTGGAGTATCTCGCCCCATCTCACGCATGTCGCTCCTGACGTTCTTGGCTGGTATTACGAGCAGAGTCATCGTACGGGTCGGGATTATTTCATTTTGCCACCGAGTGGACATCTTTATGCGTATCCATCGTCATTGGTGGAGGACGCGCAAAATCAATTCGTCAAAGCGACGCAAGAAGATGCATGTATCCTTGGCCTCTCGGGTGTAGTTCATTGGGATTGGTTGGATACTTGGCACGAAGCTGAAGATCATTTCTTGCCCAAATATGCGACATCAGGCGGATCGGTTCGGGGCATATTTCCGATCAACGTGCCTTATTTGTTTCCCACGTTCACGTGGTGGCCCGAGGATCAATTCTACCGGGTGCTCAGTGGCGTCGACGGCGACAAACTCGCCTTGTTTCGGCCGCGCCAATGGCGGGGCATTGACAAAGACACGGATCAGTTTCGTCTGAGTCCGCAAAAAATGGCCGAGGAACTCAGTGCCTACCCAAAGGGAACGGTCACCTGGGTCTATATGACGAGCGACGGAGGGCTGACATTGCAAAACTCCTTCCTTGCGCTGGCGAAGCTTTTGCCCGCACACGTGCAGCTCGTGAGTGCCGATGCAGCGGCGAGACTGGCGATCGCGGCAAAGTAAGAATCGGACATCCTTTTAGAGGGTGTTCAACAGGTTTTTACAGCGGATCGCGATAGCCCTGGGAGCGGTTTGATT
>DAOMZH010000214.1:0-13056 GCA_035437985.1 Polyangium sp. (in: bacteria)
CTCTGAAACGAGTGCTTTCGGACATCCATAATGTTGCGGACCTCGAGCTGCCCGTATTGCTTCGCGGTGAAACAGGCAGCGGGAAAGAGCTTGTCGCGCACGCGATTCACAAGGCCAGCCCGCGTCGAGACAAACCGTTTGTTGCGGTGAATCTCGGTGCCATTGTTCCATCTCTGGCCGTTGCGGAGCTGTTTGGTGCGGAAAAAGGGGCGTTTACAGGCTCCATCAAGCGTCAGGTGGGCTATTTCGAGCAAGCGCATGGCGGCACGTTGTTCCTCGATGAGATTGGCGAAGCGCCTGTCGAGCTTCAAGTTGCGCTTTTGCGGGCGCTCGAAACCGGCGAGATCCAAACGGTGGGCGCTATGCAAGGTCGCAAAGTCGACGTCCGAGTCATTGCGGCGACTGACGCGGACCTCGAAGATAAAGTGGACATGGGCGCATTCCGCGCGCCTTTGCTGAACCGGCTGGCTGCGTTCGAGCTATGGATTGCGCCTCTTCGCTAGCGCCGGGACGATATTGGGCGACTGGTCGTACGGTTTCTCCAAGAGGATCTGCGCGAAATCGGCGAATCGTTTAGGCTCGAGTCATCCGCGACCCACACGAAACCGTGGCTTCCTGCGTCCGTGGTTGCGCGCCTTGCGGATCATGATTGGCCTGGGAATGTGCGACAGCTCCGAAACGTCGTGCGGCAACTCGTGATCGCCAATCGCGGAAAAGACCGCGCGGAGATGATCCCTGTCGTCGAGCGCTTGCTCGTGCGGCAAACGTTGACTCGGGAAAACTCCGTTGCTACACCGGAACGTCTTGCTCCAGCTAAAGCGCTGGCGGAAAATCCGGCTGCGAATCGTCGAAAGCCTGCCGATGTGACCGAGGGCGAGTTACGCGAGGCATTACGTGCGTCGCGCTGGGATCTCGCGGCTGCGGCGGAGAAGCTGGGTATTTCACGTGCTTCAATGTATTTGTTGTTCGAACGGTTCCCTGGTTTTCGTACCGCGGGCGATCTCGAAGCGGATGAGATCATTCAGTGTCATCGTGACCTTGGTGGGAATCGCGCGGGCATGGCGGAACGGCTCGAGGTATCGGAGCGAGCGCTGGCTCGACGCATTCGGGAACTTGGTTTGCCCTGACTGGCATTGCGTTTGCTTGGGGCCCGCTGGCATGGGCATCATCATGTTGGGCATGGAGGTTGTATGACCGGGATGGGGAAACGGACGTCATTACGTTTTTTATGTGCGGCTTTGGTTCTTTCGGGTTGCGGCGGTGAACGCTCCGACGATACGGAGGAACCGGCGCTTGGGGTGGCCGAGCAGCGGGCGACCACGAATTCGGCGCTCAATGGCACTTTGAATGGGTCGCTCAATGGGAGCTTCAATGGTATCATGAACGGCAGCCTCAATGGTGTCAATGGCATCATGAATGGCACGCTCAATGGCTCGCTCAACGCGATGAACGGCTCATTCAACGGCACGTTTAATGGTCTGAACAGTTCGATCAACGGGGCTGAAAACGGCATCATGAATGGCTCCTTCAACGGCATCATGAACGGCACCCTCAATGGCGTGCCGATCAACGATCCGACCTTCAACGGCATCATGAATGGCAGTTACAATGGCATCATGAACGGCATCATGAATGGCATCATGAATGGCATCATGAACGGCATCATGAATGGTATCATGAACGGCATCATGAATGGCATCATGAACGGAATCATGAACGGTATCATGAACGGCATTATGAACGGAATCATGAATGGCACGTTTCAAGGGAGCCTGAACGGCACACTCAATGGCAGTCCCATCAATAATCCGAATTTCAATGGCACGATCAACGGAAACTACAACGGGTCGATGAATGGGACGTTCAACGGCACGGCAAATGGGACATTCAACGGCACCGTCAATGGCACCGTGGACGGCTCGGTCAATGGTTCTGTGAATGGTTCCGTGAACGGCGATTACGACGGCAGCTTGAACGGGGCCAGTGGCATGATGAACGGCACGTTTAATGGAAGTTTGCAGGGTTCGCTGAACGGCATGCCGATCAACGACGCAGCGTTCAACGGCAATGTGAACGGGACATACAACGGGAGCATGAATGGCACCGCGAACGGGTGGATGCTCGGGCGCATGAATGGCACGCTAAATGGCACCGTGAAGGGATCGCTCAATGGGAGCGCGAATGCGTCAATGAACGGCACGTTGAAGGCCACGGTCGAAGGCCCTGTCAACGGCTCGTTTCAAGGTAACCTCAAAGGATCGCTCGACGGTGTGTTGGTCAACAACCCCAATTTCAATGGCACCCTCGATGGTAGCTACGCCGGGTCACTCGACGGCACGTTGAATGGCAGCGTCAAGGGCATTGTCGATGGCACGTTTGACGGCACATTCGACGGCAGATACAAAGGCAGCGTCAACGGCAATGTCAATGCGGCGTACAACGGCACGTTCGATGGGAGCTACAACAGCGCATTCGAGGATGTCTGGACTGGCGCAGCCGGCGGGACGCTGGTCATCGAAGAGCAAAACAAGCTCATTCCGAGCACGACGATTACGGATTTTTCGCACTACACGCTCGATCAGATTGACGTGCTTTGTCCGGCAACGCGAATTCGCGACACGCTGACGGGCAATGTCGATGTCGATTTGGTGTTGCCCAAGCTGATTACGATGAACGGCGTGCACGAGCGGCTGTACCAGAGCTGCGCCAATGCCGATCCGACGACGTGTCCGGTGGCGACGCTCGCTCTCGACGAGGACTTCGACGGTGATGGCACGGCGGAGACAAACGTCACGTACGAGATTCACGCGGGGTACGCCATTGCGTGTGCCGATAAGGTGGTGCGTCCGATTCTGCTGCATCCCATCACGGGGCCCGAAGTGCGCACGGAAAACCCCGACGGCTCGGCGCCTTTGTTCAGCACGTATTATCGCTATTTTTGCATGAAAGCGTTCGACGAAACGCCACCGGCGGACTCGAAATGGCTTTGCGGCAAGGGACGCCTCGCGGGGGGGGTCGTGGGGTATGCGGTCAAGCGGATCCAGGATCCGGCGCATCCGAATGGGGACACCGTGGCGAGTTTGTCGCGGCGATCGTTCTTCGCGCGACAAATCGTGTGGGGCCCCAATGCTTGGTCGACGCATTTTGAATTCACCCACAATCATGTCGGCGCGATCATCGAGCCGCTCGAGCCGGGGGCGGCGCCCGTAGGCTATGCGCAGAACAATGCATGGAGCCTCAATCCAACGGACTTTCGGGGTGACGGGTTGCTCAAGGAACAAGACTTCGTGGCCGCATTGGCGTTAAAAACGTCGACGGATCGCTCGGGTGTGGCGATCAGCGTGTACAACCATCCGAATGCGACGGCAGGCGAGCCGTTCGATGCCAATGAATTGAATCAATGCGAACCGGGGTACAACGTACCTGATTTGGCTTCCGCTGGAACGGTCCAGAACGACGTGCTCATCGACGTGAAAACAGCACCTTGGTATGGGACCAATTGCGATTGGGCAGCGGATTGGAATTTGCCGACCCTCGCGCCGGTTTCTGGAGCTTGTAATGCGTTTCCGGTGGGTGCAGGGGCGCGGCTCGGGGTGAATCTGGGGGATGATGTGGCTCGACGCTGCCCGACGTACATTACGTGCCAGCCGGGCCAGAACTGCTGCATAGGGAGATTCGACACGGGTGGCGTCACTTGCACGGTGAAAACCGACGGCACCGTGTGGTGCTGGAACGACAGCCCGATCGATTTGCTGTATGGCGATGCCAAACAAATTACGAAAAGTGACGGAAGCCCGCTTACGGGGGTGCTAGCGGTCACCACCGGTCTTTTCCACGCATGTGCACGAACTTCGCTGCAAAGGGTTTACTGCTGGGGAGACAATCGTTTTGGACAGGTTGGCGACGGCACCACGATCCACAGCTCTCATGCCGTTTTGCTCGGACTCGAAAATGTGCTCGAGGTGGTGGCCGGCGACGTCCACAATTGTGCACGCAAAACCGATGGCACCCTTTGGTGCTGGGGAGATAACCGAAACGGTCAAATCGGCAACGGGGTCACCACAAATGTGTTATCACCCATTCAGATTGGCCTCGGGACACTCGATAACGAGGTAACTCAAGTTGCCCTTGGTTCTGACCATACTTGTGCACGTAAAACCAATAACACACTCTGGTGCTGGGGAAACAATTCCTATTTGCAGCTCGGAGTCCCTCCCCAGAGCCAACAAGTGCCGGATCCCGTCAATGTGAACCTTGCTGGCCCTGAGGTAATCGATATCGCACTTGGCGGTGATAACACCTGTGCTCGCAAGACCGATGGTACGCTCTGGTGCTGGGGGAAAAACGATGATGGCCAAGTTGGTAATGGATCCACGTCGATGAGCAGTTCGCCCGTGCAATCAGGGGCGAGTTCACTCAGCAGTGACGTAACCCTGGTTGCGGTTGGGATTGATCATACCTGTGCCCGAAAAACAGATGGTACGCTCTGGTGCTGGGGGAAAAACAATATGGGCCAGCTAGGCACTGGCACCACGACGAGTTCGCCAACACCTCTCCAAGCAGGGTCCGACATTCTGGGCAATGATGTCATGGACGTCGAACTTGCGGATTCGATCAGTTATGCGCGTAAGCGAGACGGAACGATCTGGCGCTGGGGACTCTATGTAACAGTGCCAAGTATCGCCGGCACAGTTCGGTGCGACGCCAACGACTCGACCTGTGGCGTCAATGAAACGCAAGAAAGCAGCCCGGCCGATTGTCGCAAGCCTAGCTGCGGCGATGGCAAGTGCACGCGGGATGAAACTCCGCAGAATTGCCCAAACGATTGCAAGATGGCAACACAAGTTGCAGTCGGCGGTGGTCACAGTTGCGCACGCAAAAGCGACGGTACGCTTTGGTGCTGGGGTGGCAACTACTGCGGTCAGTTGGGCATCAACCTGTTCAGCGGTGTTTATGCGGCGCACGCGCTTCCGACGCAAGCTGGAGCATCCATACTCGGTAGCGACGTGGCCGAAGTTGCGCTCGGCGGCACGCAGTTTGTCGATGACCCGCTAGGTCCACGCCACGAGCATTCGTGTGCCCGCACGACGGATGGGACCGT
This sequence comes from Polyangium sp. (in: bacteria), assembly GCA_035437985.1. GTDB lineage: Bacteria > Myxococcota_A > Polyangia > Polyangiales > Polyangiaceae > Polyangium. The sequence goes on from DAOMZH010000214.1 coordinate 5,102, forward strand.
CTGGTGTTGGGGCGACAACGCTTACGGCCAGCTCGGAAACGGAAACACCGTCAGCCACAGCAATCCGGTCCAGACGGCTCCGATCCTGGGCAATGACGTTGCCGAGATCGCGCTTGGCTGGTTTCACACATGTGCCCGCAAAACCAATGGTACCGCGTGGTGTTGGGGGGCCAATTCTTTTGGCCAACTCGGCAACGGAACGACGAACAACGTGAACTTTCCAGTACAAATCGGGCTGAACACCTTGGGCAGCAACGTCGCCCAAATCGAAGCGGGCGGCGAGCAGACCTGCGCCCGAAAAACGGATGGTACGGTCTGGTGCTGGGGAAGTGGCACAAACAACGGTACAAATCCACAACGAGTGGTCGCGCTTGGCAACACGGTGGCCGATATCGGCGTCGGTGTCCATCACGCTTGCGCCCGCAAAAACGATGGCAGCCTTTGGTGCTGGGGAGACAACTCGTCCGGTCAGCTCGGCACGGGAAATACGGGTACGACAAATACCCCGGTGCAGACTGGAGCAGCCACGCTTGGCAACAATGTCGCCAAGGTCGCGTTGGGCAGGGACTTCGGCTGCGCAATCAAAACCGACGGCACGCTCTGGTGTTGGGGAAAACAGCTCCACGGCGCAATCGGCAACGGACGCGATGAGACCGATGGATGTTGTCAGACGACGCCCGTGCAAATTGGGGCGAGCACTCTCGGAAACGATGTCGCCGAGGTTGCTCTAGGTGACGGCCACGCGTGTGCACGCAAGGTTGACGGAACCATCTGGTGCTGGGGCGAAGCACCAGGCATGTTCGAGTACAGCATGTTCAATTACAAATATCCTGTCGACGTCCCGTGGTGTGGGGATGGTGTTTGCACGCTTCATGAGCGCGACAGCGAGACGTGTCCGGATTGCACACCCAAGATAGGCGATGGGATTTGCGACCCATTCCTCAATTGTGTCCTTGTGCCAGAGCTTCCGGCTTGGGAATGCGATACCGATTGCGAATGCGATGATGGGGACCCGTGCACGCAATCCGACACGATGTACAATGGCCTCTGCGTTGGCTTGAACGCGGTAAAATGCCCTGCAGATGCTTGCCACGACGCGGGAGTATGCGATCGGGCAACGGCACAATGCTCGAGTTCTACGACGAAGGCAGATGGGAGTTCGTGTCCAGGAGGCACGTGCCAGGCTGGTGTGTGCGTGCCGGACGGCAGTAGTGGTGCCGGTGGAGGCAGCATGAACACGAGCAGCAGTTCCAGTGGCAATGGCGGCACGACAAGCACGAGCAGCAGTTCCAGTGGCAATGGCGGCACGACAAGCACGAGCAGCGGCGAAGCGTCTACGAGCGGCGAAATCCCGTCCGGTAATGCGGGTTGCTCATACAACACGACAGGCACGTCGTCGCCCAATGCGCCGGTATGGCTCGGGCTGGGGATTTTGAAGCTGGCGCGCCGCCGAAGAGGCCTCCAACGAGCTAAAGTCGCCTCCTCGTCCACCTGATTTGCCGTTGCAGCGCCAAGCCTTCGGCATTTCGGATGCCTGATCACGTAATCACGAACGGGAGATCGCCCTTGTGCTCGTCCGATTTCGTGTTGTCGACCCTCGACAACGGTATTTCACCTCTCCGATTTGGCGTTCTGCTGCCAAATATTGGTGGTGCAGACGTCAACATGGTCGATTTCTGGGAGAAGATCGGCAAATCGGCACGGAACTTGCCCTTGTAAATGGCCTACAAGTGCAGTTGGGACGCCAAGTCCATGACAATGCATCAACGAGCTTCCCTCGACCTGACGTGCATGGAAGGAGTCAACCATACAGATCCCGCACGATAGCTCGAAAAATGGGCGCTCGAATTGAATGTGCTCGACCTTTTGAAAAAAGTGCAGACCCAATGACAGCCAACAGCTCGGTCGAGAGATTTTGAGCAATTGGTCACAGACTCGTGGGAAGCTGTCTCAATAACCCTACAAATCCACCCTCGCGGCCAGCTCCAACGTGCGCGCATTCTCCACAATGGCCGTGACGAATCGCTCTCGCCCATCAGTATCGCGGACCCTGTCGGCCTTCACGAGCACGTGATCACGCGCGGCCACGATGGCACGGACAAACTCCTCTGTTCGACCATTGGCCGCAAGCGCCTCGGCGTACACCAAACGCACCAGCCCCTCGCCTTCCTCAATCGTGCCCAGCGACTCCAGCAATGCATGTGCCTCTCGCGCCGCCTCGAGCGCATCCTCCGCTCGTCCCCGGGCGAGCAGAATGCGCGCAAGAACAGCTAGGGCACTTGCGAGAAGCGGAGGCACCTCGGAGAGCGATTCAACGGCCGCACGCGCCTCGGGCTCAGCCGTCGCAAGATTTCCAGCCCGACACTCGAGATCGGCAAAATACACCTGTGACAAACCCATACCCCGCGGCTGCTCCTGCTTCCGAAATGCCTCGATGGCGCGTTTTTGAATGTTTCGCCCCTCCTCGAATATGCCGCGATACGCGAGAATTCGGCCGAGGTTTTGCAGAGTATACGCCGCGACCTCCTGCAAACCCATGCGTTCGGCAATCGTGAGCGCCGACCGCAATGCCGCCTCGGCGCTTACGTAATCGCCGAGCTCCGTGAGCGCAAAGCCGAGGTTTTGACGCGTCAAACAGGCACTCCGGCGATCGCCGGCCTGCTCGAAAAATGCGAGCGTTGTTTTCAAGGCCTCGCAACATCCCCAAGGATCGCCCGAAGCATTGGCCCGAATCGCCAACGATTGATGATACATCCCCACGGCCTGAGCATCCTGCGCGGCGAAATCAGGGGCGTCGGTGAGCGCGGAGAGGATCGTATCAGCCGCCGAATAGCGCCCACCGAAGGTCAAGTGATTGGCACATACGCTCAGGCAGATCGTCCGCGCACTCATTACACTGGGTGCTGCAATTGCAGCGATCGACGGGCTCGCCCAACTCTCGACCCTGTCAAAAGCGCCGAGTTTGCCCGTCGCTTCGACGGCCTGCTGGATTGCGTGAAACCACGCTGCCGTTCCAGGTGTAAGCAGCTCGATGGCCTCGATGGCGCCTTGCTCCGCGAGACCAAGCTCCCCGCGCCAGTGGTGGGCCTCAGCCTGGATCACTCGGAGCGCACCCAGTTGCTCACCCGAAGCGCCGCATGCGACGCCGCACTCGGCTCGTTCGATAGCTGCAATGAGGTCGTCCGTCGCGAGCGCATGCTCCGCGGCACGTCGATACGCACGGGCAGCCCGAGGCCAATCCTCGCCTTGCTCGAAATGACGCGCCAGTACCATGGAATCCGGCTCGTCATGCGCTTCGAGCCACACGCCCGCAAGACGATGACCTTGTTTGCGATCGGGCTCCGTGAGCATGGCATAAGCAACTTCACGAATGAGTCCATGGCGAAACATGAATTCCACGTCCCCAGTAAATCGGCTCTGCCTGCGCCAGTGAATGATTTCACGCGCGACCAAATCGTCGAGCATTTCGTCGAATTCCCGAGAATCGGCAATCGTGCCCAAGAGCGCCGCCAGGCCCTCACGATAAAAGACTTCACCGAATACGCTCGCCGCCCGCAAATACCGCCGAGCCTCGGCCGGCAAAGCTTCGAGCCGCGCTTGAACCATCGCGAGCACGGTCTCCGGCAGGTCCGTCCCCTCCAATCGGTTCCGAGTCTTTGCGGCCACTTTGCGGACGAGTTCTTCCAGGTAAAACGCATTGCCCTCGGCAAGTCCAACGATCCGCGCTTTCGTCTCCGGAGTCACCTTTGCTCCCAATACGTCCGTCACGAGTCGGTCACTCGCTTTGCTCGATAACGGGCGTAATCGAAGAGTTTGTATCGAACGCTCATTCCACAACTTGGGAAATCGCACCTCGACCTCGGGACGCGCAACAGCGAGGACGAGGAATGGACGATGCCCCAAATTGCGTAACGCGGCGTCAATAAAGCGCACACTTGGCAAATCTCCCCAATGAAGATCTTCGAGCACCAGAAGAACTGGATGCGCCGCACTCTCCGCATCTACGAATTCCTCGAAAGCGCGCCGAAGCTGTTCACCCATCAAGCGCGCGTCTTGACGGGCCGCATGAAGAGGCGAATCAGGTTTGGCCCGGAATGGCACTCCCACCATTTCCCCGAAAAACTCAGCGATTTCGCCGGCATCGCGTCGGACACTTCGAGCCACGCGCTCGTGGATTTTTCGTTGCCGCTCCGGAAGCGGCGTTCCTTCTTCCAAACCACACGTACCTCGAATTGCCCCGCCCAAAAGCGCAAGCGCCGAACCTGCCGCCAACGAGTCGCCTCGTCCAAGCCAAACCTCCATATGCGGCGATAGGGTTTGGACAACGGATAAAAACTCATGGACCAGGCGGGTTTTTCCCATTCCCGCCGCGCCGATGACCAACACCACTCCAGCCGCTGAATCGTCGACGCAAGAACGCCACATCTGCTCGAGCATACGCATTTCGGCGTCGCGTCCGACAAACGCGGTCGGTTTTCCGAGCAAGGTCCGCGCTCCGCCTTGACGCACGCCGAACAACGTAAAGCCCGTCTGGACGCGGCGAATATCGAAGCGGCCGTCGAGCAAATGGGCCGAGGTTTCATCGAGCAGAATACGCCCCATTCGCTCGGTGGTGGACTCTGCGACCATTTTGGCCGCGTTGTCGATGACCGCGCCCACCAGGAGTTTTTCCTTATTTTCGCTACGCCCTGTGGCCAGAGCAATCGGTCGATTCGGCACGAGCGATTCGAGGGCCAATGCGCAATGCGCCAATCGTACGGTGGGGTCAGACTCATTTGGTTTGTCGGCAATGGTCACCAGACCAGAACCACCCAAAAGCGAAACCCAAACACAACTGTAGCGTTCCACGATAGCGACAAGCTCCGCGTCCTCGTCAGCCTGCGCCTTTTGCTCCGGCTCGCGACTCACCAGCAAGATGGAAAGGATACGCTGCTCGTCATTGGTGAGACCCAGGGGCAGCGGAGCTGGCAACGTCATTTCCACGGGCCTACTCGACGCGCTTAGGTCTCTGAATGCAGCGGCAACCGCGGCGGCATCCTTGGGACGACCATTTCGATCCTTGGTGAGCATTTGGCAGACAACGGCCTCGAGTTCCCGCGGAATGTTTGGACGAACCTCACGCAAACGTGGCGGTTCTTCCAGGAGAATCTTCGCCATGACCGCAAGAGGATTTGGTCCATTGAAGGCTCGTACGCCGGTCAAACACTCCATCAAAACACAACCAAGGGCAAACACGTCCGCGCGCGCATCAATCCCCTCATTTGCAATGCCCCGAATTTGCTCGGGCGCCATATAACCATGCGCGTCGAGCATTGTTTCTGCCCGGACAAACGATGCTGCGTCAGGGATTCGAACAATTCCCATATCGAGCACCTTGACCTGGTCGATCCGTCCATCGACGAGAAATAAGTTGCTCGGGTTGATATGGCGATGAACGATACCGCGCTCATGCATTACGGCAAGCGCGTCGGCAACGTGTGTGATCAGCGTCAATGCGTCGTTGATGTCGAGCGCACCGCGTTCGAGACGAACCGCAAGATCTTCTCCATCTTGCCATTCCATCATCAAATACGGGGCACCTGCATCGGAAACGCCATCTTTGACGTGCTGCACGATTCCGGGCTGGCGATGATCTGCGACAACTGGCGGATTGGCAGAAGCCGGGGCCACGGTATTGACCGTCAGCAGATGCGATGCTTTCGAGGAAAACCGCTCGAGTTTCGGGGCAATCAGCGATCGCTCGGCATCTCCAAGCGGAACGAGCATATCTTCAGAAAGGGTGAAGCTTTCATCGATACATGGGCCAATCGCGTTGAGCATGGCCGCCGCACTTTGAAATCGAGCCTCGAGATCGATCTGGAGCGCTCCTTCGACAATGGCTGCGATTTCCGGAGGAACCCAAGGCGCGAGATCTTGCACCGGGGTCGGGGTTCTTCCGCAAATAGCCATGGCTAGTGACAAGAAATCCTTCGACGATTCGTGCAATTCATGTCCGGTCAGTGCGCGATAAAGCAACGCGCCGAGCGACCAGAGATCGGTTCGAAAATCGATGTTTTTGCTCGCGCCTACCTGCTCTGGGGACATGTACCGCGGCGATCCGAGCGCCGCTCCCGTCTTCGTCAGCCCTGTCGTTTCCAGGCCTAGCGGCCGGTCTGCTTTGATTTTCGCAATGCCGAAATCGACGATCTTGACGACGATCTCCGGTCCCTCGCCGCGTGCGAGAAAGATGTTCGCGGGTTTGATGTCCCGGTGCACGACGTGCGCCGCATGCGCCGTTTGCAAGCCCAGACAAACTTGTGCCGCGATCCGCAGCGCCATGGCGGGTGGCAAAGGGCTGATGCGATCCAGAAGTAGCTGGAGATCTTCCCCGACGAGGTACTCCATCACCATATACGGAGCGCCTGTCGCCCAGTCTGTCCCTGCGTCGAAGAGTTTCGCCACGTGCGGGCTGGTGATCGCTCGGGCTGCTTTTACTTCGCGCTCAAAACGGCCGAGAAGTGAAGAGCCTTTTCCGACTACGTCTGCTCGAATGAGCTTGACGGCGACGCGCTGGCCGGTCTCGACGTGTGCTGCCTCGTAGACGGCGCCCATGCCACCTTGGCCGATAAGGCGGACGAGATGGTACTTGCTGTCGACGTGCGCACCGATCAAGCGCGGTCATGATACACGAAAAACGGACGCGTGGAAAAACGTTTCAAGGAGCGGGTGAATCGGCAGGCGGGTTCGCAGGCACTTCGGTGGGCGTGGGGGGCGACAATGGCAGAATGTGTTTTTTTTGGACAACCTGGCCGCTCACCTTCAGGTTCAGGGTGGCGGGGGCTTTCGTCAAAGTGTTGGCAAGAACGAAGCTGAGAATGCCGAGGCCGAGCGTGCTGCCACCTATCGCCCAGAAGGCTGCTCTGTCGCGCTCATGGTTCGCCTGAAACACCCCCGCCATGCCGACCAGCGGGGCGCCGAGAAGGCAAAACGTCCAACCCATGTATTTCCATGCTGCTGCGCCGAAATGTCCGCCCGAATTCCACGAGGTCGCCTCGACCTTTACCCGGTCCATTGCATCGCCTGGGGTCGCCGCCATGATGCGATCCAAGTCAGATTGCAGGCGGAGCGGGCCGTTCGTCTCCTTGTGGCGCTCGCCTGAGACCACGGTAGTGAAGGAAAACGGCGCAACTACGTGGTAATCGTTTTCCCCGACAATGTGCCCCTGGTTGTCGACGTAAAGCGCGGACGCCGAAACGGGATAAGTTGTCTCGACGGGCTCCATCCTCGCTACGTGCGCCGTTGTCCAGGAGCAGCCGTTCGTCATACCAATAAGCCCGAATCCGAGGCCAATTTGCCATTTCGCGATGCTCATCGATGCACACTCCCGTCAATGTTGAGCGTTCGTTGTTGGCCCGTAGTTCCGTAACTCGAGCCGTAGCCGAACTGGTATGCGGCATAGTCGATTTGGAGCCATCGATCCCCGGCCTGGGGCCCCCGTGAGATTTGCACGGAAGCAGGTACCTCGGATGAATCGATGTTGTCGGCATCGTATTGGATCAAGGTGCCGATCTGAATGTGCGTATGCGATTCGGTCAATCCGCTCGTGGCACTGACTTGCCGTCCGCGATCACTCGTCGGCACCTTGGAGAGCATCACCGGAACGCGCGCGTTTGGCGCCTCGATGGTGAGGAGCTTCTGCTCGTCCGGCAGAAGGGGGACCGTGGCGGCCGTGCACCCCGACACGAGCAGCATACCGAACCGAAGAAAAAGCCTCCCCGTTTGAACAATAGAATGCATTTTGATCCTTACCTCCAGTCCACGGCGGGCCGGAAGAGCCCGCCCATGAAAACCGATTTTGGTTTGTCGTGTATTGCGATCATCATATCAACGCTCACCTCACCCAAACCGTCGCAGAGACCCCGTAATCGGCGCCGTAGGGCGTGCGTCCCGCGTATCCGATGCCGTTGGGGTGGTTG
>DAOMZH010000215.1:0-1279 GCA_035437985.1 Polyangium sp. (in: bacteria)
TGGGAACCTTGCGCTTGCGGTCCCATGTTCGGTGTGTCGGGCGGCTCTAGCGCCACCATCGGCAGGCTCGCCGACAAACCATATCCACCCGGGTTGGTTCCCAGCATCGCCTCGGTACCAGTGCCCGCCGTCGGCACCGCCATTGGCACCGTGCCACCCGATCCCGATCCGGTTTGTCCGGCTGGCGTTTGTCCGGCTGGCGCACTTGCGTCCTGTGGTTCTTTCGAGTCTACCGCGAGCGCCGCAGAAGATGTCGGTGCGGGCACGCCGAGCGCACTCGCCAGACTCATGATCGCCACTGTCGCCTTGACAAACCGCTTCTCCGGTTGAGTCGACGTGGCCTGGGCAAACCATTCGTCAAACGCTGCTGGCAGTTTCATTCCTCGACGCGCGGCACGCACCGTTGGAGGCTCTGACGGACCGTGCATCACCGTTGCTGCAAATGCATACGGGTTGGCCTCCGCAGCTTGTTCCTCTGCCCAATACGGCGCCCCGACGAGCAGCGTGTACGCCACCAATCCCAGCGCGTAGATGTCGGTCGCCGGCGAGAGCTTCAACTTCGGCCTGAACTGCTCGGGCGCCATGTAAAGTGGCGTTCCCATCGCGCGCGTTGCGTTCGCTTTGGTTCCGCCCTCCACCAGGATCTTTGCAATTCCAAAATCCAGGACTTTTATTTTGGGCGGACCATCGTCCTCATCGCACAAGAACAGGTTCTCGGGCTTCAAATCACGATGAACGATGTTCGCCCGATGTGTCTTGTCCAGGGCGAGCGCAGCCTGCCACAAGTGGCCTACCGTTGCTTCGAACCCAAACTTTCCCAGTCGTTTGAGCCGCTTTCCCAGCTCTTCACCCTTCAAGAGTTCCATCACGAGAAACGGCATCTGCGTGGTTTCATCAATGCCCGCATCGAACACATCGACGATGTACGCGCTCTGGATTTGCGCCGCTACCCGAGCCTCGCGACGGAATCGTTCGCGCATGTCGTCGCTCTCCACAAGATGCGGCAGCAGCACCTTCAATGCACGATGACGGTCCGTCTCGACATGCACGACCTCGTAGACCGCACCCATGCCACCAGCTGCAATACAGCGCCCCACCTTGTAGCGCCCGGCGAAGATGGTTCCTTCAGCAAGGTTGAGCGTGGCCATGGATCCTCGTAGCAACAGCAATAGCAGAGATTTTCCACATGATCTGCATTTCATTACGCGTGTTCAGCGCCCAAATCGGGGGTTTGGGGCGTAAGACGCCGAAGGCGATCTGTAGCCCCAAATGTTCAACC
>DAOMZH010000215.1:1379-13050 GCA_035437985.1 Polyangium sp. (in: bacteria)
CGGGGGTTTGGGGCGTAAGACGCCGAAGGCGATCTGTAGCCCCAAATGTTCAACCTGGGCATCGACACGGAAACGAGTGCGCCGGAAAGAACGCCGGAAAGTGGCGGAGCTGGCCAAATGTGAGCAATTTTCGATGGCCAATGACCAGATCTGGTATTCATGACGCGTGAGCCCGCCCGATTGGCCCATCGCTATTTCGACCGCCGGTAACATCGCTACCGCTGGCGTACGGCTGTGGCGTCAGCGACAGCAGTTGTTTGCCACGGTGGCCGTCAAAGCGACCTTCACGCTCACCCCAGCAGCAGCGATGACCCTTCGCGCGCCTCTGCCCATCGAACGCACCGAACGCAGCGCGACACAGGCTGAGGGCATCGAGCCAGGGGACCTCGCACCTTGCCTGGTACAACCAGAAATCTGGGTCCGCGGCCACGCGTGGCATCCGGCAGCGCCGGGGGCACCATCGATGCGCGTACATTTGGGCCTGGTGCGAGATACAAGCCCGGTGATGCGAAAAAGCGTCGAGATCCCGGTGCAACGAGGGGCCGCCGTCCCTCCCTTGTTGCATGCGCTCGGGCCGCTATCTCGGGCGTGGCCCGTTCGTATGCGCCTTCTCGGAGGCCTCGCCGCGTCGGCAATGGATCAATCTCCCCTCGAACTGCCGGACGTATTCGATTGGAATTATTTCCAAGCCGCCCCGGCGGATCAACGCCTCGGGCCGCTGCGCGGCGACGAATGGATACGACTCGAAGGGATTCATCCCACGATTCACCAATTCGATACGCGTTTGCCCTCGGCGATTTGTGCGATCGTGATGTTTGGAAAAACGGAACCATTGCGACGAGGGGTCCCTGTCCGTGTGGGTCTCGACTCGATACAAATCGACGTGGATCAAGGTTGGTGCGCCCTCGTTTTTCGTGGCCACACGCCGCTTCCGGCCAACATGGCGCTCGACGATTTGCAGTTCGTCGCTGGACTGGGCTTGCCCGATCGGCCTCTTCCCAAGCTCGAACCGCGAATTTCGTCGCCCCCGGAGACGTTTGTGTTCGACGAAGCAATGCTGGAAGCAGCCGGCAAAGACCCCTTGCCATTTCAACAGCCATCGTCCCCATTGCCGTCCTCCGCGCCGCAACCAAAGCCGCCAAACAGAACCCCCGATCCCCAAGGTTCATCGAGCGACACCTTCCCGCTCGACGAATCCAAATTGGTGGCGATTGCAAATGCAGGCGCCTTGCCCTTTCGCGAAAATTCGCCAAAGGGTCCGGTGCAATCGACTGCGGAAACGTTTGTATTCGACGAATCCTTGTTGGACGCAGCGGCCAACAAAAAAGCGCTGCCATTCGAGGAGGTTTCGCCCGCGCGTCCACCCTCGGACAAACCACCGCCCATCGAAAGTCCGTCCGTTCCTGACCCGCAAGTGTCCAAGCCGAGCACCCCGTTGCTGGCAGCGACTGTACCGGCGGCCCCCGTCTTCGAGGTTGCCCAAACCTTCATGCTGCCGGACGAGATGAGCGCGAAGCTCGCCGAAGAGCCGGCAACACCGTTTGTCGGCGGTGATCCACTACCACCCCGTGAGGAACCACTCGATGCTCTCGCGGCATTGCCCTTTCAACCCGCAGCGCCCGACGAAAGCGCGCCAGGCAAGCTTGGTTCGTTTTTCCTCGCCGCAATGGACGAAGCATTGCGAACAAGAGGACAAACCAAAATCAATCGCCCAGGTTCGTGACGAACTACCGCCAACCAACAGCCCGCACTTCGGGCAATACCTTGCGCCGATGCGCCAGGGTCAACTGAATTGCCGCGGATGCTCGCGCCACCTGATGACCACGCTCGAGCACATCTTCGAGCCATTGCCCATCGGTCACGGGTTTGCCCAGGAAATACCGGTTGCCCACTTCGAATCGACCACGCTCCTGTTCCCACCATGTGCGTACTGCGTCGAGATTTGCAAAGGGCAAACCGTCATCGGGGTCGAGCGATACATCTTCGTTAGCTGTATCGTCATTCGGTCCGGGGGCAAACCCCTCAGGCGCTTCTCCCTCGAGCGGCGTGGATCCCAGATCCACGCCCGTGATCATCGACAGCGCCAATCCAGCACGACGGGCCATCACAGGATCGGCCATCCGGTCCATGAGCCACGGCACGAGCACTGGATCGCCAAGTGCTGCTGCCGCAGCAAACGCGGGGCGAAAGCCTTCGTCAACCTTTGCGAGTGCGGGTACATCGTTCACCACCAGCCGTGCATCGAGCCTGCATGCGGCCATCGTTGCCGCACGCTCGGCGAAGTCGCCTGGACGATTCGCAAACGCCCAGAGCATCTCGACCGCACGTGTGTCGCCAAGCAACGATCCAGACCATGCAGCCCAGAACCGACATGATTCGTCTGTGTCCTCGAGCGACGCGCGAACTTGATGGATCAGCGGCTGGTTTTTCAACTCTCCAACTGCACGCAAAGCGCGTGCGCGTAAGGGAGCATTCGTCGAAGCGAGCGCATGTTCGAGCATCGAATTGGGCGGCAATATTCGGCGAATGGCGCATGCGGCGATGCCCATTCGGTGCAAGGCAGGTGGGCAACGTTTGGCCAGAAAACCCGGCAAGAGCGCTTCGAATAGATCCTGCGGAGCCCACCCGAGCGCTGAAACGATCCCTCGTGACGAGCCGACATCATCTCCAACGAGGTCGAGTATGTTCGCAATTGCTCGCAAGTTACGAAGCTCGATCGCCACGAGCATCGCCACGAAAGCTTCTCCAGCAGCAGGCTCATCAACAACCGTGGCTGTCGCGCACTCGACGCCCATTTTCCCCGCAAAGCGCAGCCCATCGAGATGCGCTTCGAGCCGTTCGTCGAGGGCCGCGAGGTCGCGGCGATCGTAACAAGGGTCGCTCACGGCGCGATCGCGTTGCGTCCAAAGAAACGCTGCCTCGGAGGCATGCTCATCGCAAAGAGAACGTTGGAGGTCCAAGAGTTGTTCTCCTAATTGATTTGCACTGAGCCACCTTGGATGCGGTTCGTACCGGACGAACGCGTCAGCACATACGTGCCCTTGATCAATATCTTGCCCGCACGTGTGAGCGTGATGCTGGCTTCACCACACTCGAGCACGATCTCCCGTTCCGCCGAAAGCACGACGCGTTGACCGTCCACCGTCGCGTGTTGTTCGGTCGGCGTCGCGGCCGTTGCTGCCGAGGTTTGACCTTGAAAGAGAAGGCCCATCAGAATTGGTTTGTCGCGGTCGCCACCTTCGAAGAGCAATGCGGCATCACGGCCAACATCATCCGTCGTAACGCGACTCATCACTCGTGCCAGCACGCCATCGTTCGACGTGCCTGGATACGTCACGCGCACGATACCGCTTGCTTCCACGGATGCGACACGGGCGATGACCACGCCATCGACGGTCTTCGGTAACGGCTCTTCCGCGGTGCGGGCTCTGTGCGCCTCGAGGATCAGTTCGAGCAATTGTTCAGCTGGGGCCGCTTGTGAGGACACATCGGCGTCATGCTCCACCTGCAGCTCTTCCGGCGTTGCTTGGTCGTCTGGATTCTTGCAAGCGCTATCCACGGTTCGCTCGACCTCGCTCTCAATTAGGGCAGCAGATGGCCTTGAAAGGTATCGTGGTTGTTGTGTGGACGGCAAGGGGCTTCCGGGACTGTCGCGAACGTGGCCCGTCGCTGGGGCTGGTGCTCTCACGATTCATGCTTCCCAAGTCTTCGTGTGTTGGGCATCATGACAATCCTGTCGCGCGACGATGCCGAACCTCGACAACCTCACTCCATTTGCGGCTCTCTCGTTGCCGTCGATGTCCCTTACGGGCATGACGCTGCTGCTCGTGGTCGTTTCAGGTCGGTTTGTCCTTCCCCGACCGGGTGCGTCGGGGAATGACTCGCCACGAACAACCGACGAACAACCGCCGGTGCGGGTGGTGGACGAATACTACGGCAAACCGGACGCATCGAGCTTGCGCTATGAAGGCCAAAGCGCCTTTACGCGCCTCGCCACGGACGTGCATGTGCTCGGACAAGCGTGGGCGCCCCAAGGTCACGCTACGACACGTGTCGACGTGGCGCTCGTCATTCCAAACCGCATCACGAAGCAGGCGGCGGTATTCGGCGAGCGGGTGTGGTCGCAAAGCGTGGGAGGGCTGAGCGCGACGTCGCCTCGACCGTTTGTTTCCATGCCGCTCGTGTACGAACGCGCGTTTGGCGGGGCGGAACCAGGGGAGGCCGACGTGCGTCCGTACGAACCTCGGAATCCGGTAGGGCGTGGGTTTTTCCGCAATGCGGCGCAGGCGTTGTATCAAGCGCTGCCGAACATCGAAGATCCGCGCAACTTGATCGCCAGCATCGGCGATCGTCCTGCGCCCGTCGGGTTTGGCCCCATTGCCCGAAGCTGGGAGCCACGACGAGGTTATGCAGGAACGTATGACCAGCAATGGATTGACACCCACGCGCCGAACTGGCCCTCGGATTTCGATTTGCGGTTTTTCCAGGCCGCGCCTCCCGATTTGGCGCTCTCGCCGCGCCTCGAGGGAGGTGAACATGTGGGTCTTACGGGGGTTTGTCCCGTTGGGGATCTGCACTTCGTCGTGCCGCGGCATCGAGTGCTCTTGAAGAGTTATTTCAAACGGCGCACGATGCGTCGGCTCATGACGTTGGATACGCTGCTCATCGAGCCGGACGAAGGGACATTTACGTTGACGTGGCGTGCGGCGGTGGTCTTGCCTGATGGGATGTTCGAGCATGATCACAGCATCGTTCGGTTACTCGAACCTTGGGAGGATTCTCCGGCATGAGCGCGCTTGTCTTCGTACGTGTGGGCGCCTCGACGCCGCTCGGTTTGACCGCGGGAGTGACGGTGCGCGCGGTCGCGGCGGGAATGGCGCGTTTTCGCGATACGGATGTAATGGGCCGCGATGGTGAGCCGATTCGCGCCTCGATTTTCCCGGGCATTGACCCCAATGCGCCGCGCGAACAACGAATCCTGTATTTCGCCGAGCGGGCGTTGCGTGAGAGTTTGGACGGTTTGCCGCAGAACGTGTTTGGCAAGGTACCGGTGCTGGTTGTGTTGCCGGAGGCCGATCGAGGTTCGGCGCTGCAATCTTACGAGATCGTACGATCCTTGGAACGGTCGGCGGCGCCGCTGGGTTTGTCGCTCGATTGGTCGCGGCGACCGCTTTTAGCTGGGCGGGCGGGGTTTTTCCAGGCGCTCGATGCGGCGCGGGTCATGATTGCGGAGCAGCAAGCGCAGGCGGTGGTGATTCTCGGAGCGGACTCGTATTGCGACCGGGCTTCGCTCGAGCAGCTGGAGGAGGAAAACCGGGCGTTATCGGCGGAGAATCCGGACGGACTGATTCCGGGCGAGGGGGCGGGATGTGTGGTTTTGGCCGAAGCGATTGCAGCGCGTAGTGCGCGCATTCCAGCGCTCGCGACACTTGAGGGGGTGGCGCTGGGGCGCGATGCGGAACCCGTGGGCAAACGGACAGGCGCACATGCGCGAGGTATTTCCGAGGTATTTCGGAATTTACGGCTGGCGAATACAGGTGGGCGCATGGACGCGATTTTTTCGTGCCAAACGGGTGAAGGCGTATGGGGGCGTGAGTTATCGATTGCGTACATGCGTAATGCGGCGCTGATGCCCGAGCCGAAGGTGAAGTATTTGCTGGCGGAAAACCTGGGGGATATGGGGGCCGCAGCGGGGCCGATTCAGGTGGGCGTGTTTTTGCAATTGCAGACGACGAGTTTTCGGCGTCATCGGAAGATGGAGCGAGCGATTTTGGTTGGAGCGGGGGATGGGGGTGAGGTTGGGGGGGCGATTGTGGGGGTTTAGACGAGGCTCAATCTTCCTCCTCCATTACATCGTCGAACTGGTCTTGAATTTGCTCCACAATCAAGCGAAGGGAACGATGTGACGTTGCGCCAACTGTGCACGTGATTATCAACGGTTCAGCGCTGTACTCGATAAGTACACTCGTCGCTTCATTTCTGAAACATGCAACTCGATACGACGCAGGCCACAATTCGTTGACGCGCATCTTCGCCATCAGGTCGAGTAATGGTTTCTTGTAGGTCTCCATATGCACGTGCGAGTCAGGGCAAATCGTGAGTATGGTCATGTCGCTGCGGTGACTGATGTCGAAGTGTAAAACAACTGCGCGCGTAAGTGCCTCACCGAGGGTAAAGCCATGTTCAATAACATCGGTCTCGCAAATGTCGTCGCTTGCTGGTGCTGAGACAATCGGCGCATCGTCACCATCCGATCGTAAGAGATCCAAAAACACATCATAATGTTCAACAACGGATGCATCATCGTCAAGTGCGATCCGAAAATAACGCGCGTTGGCAGGAACATGTGCAGGCATTCGCTCGACGATGGAGTAATAGTCAAATACTTTCATCGAACCAAATGGGGAAAATCCACTGCACTCGATGCCGACGGCCTTCAAGAATTCTACATAAATTTTGGGCAACGCGACACCAATGGCATCTTCACAACGTGCAATCTCGGCGCGGGTAACGCCCTGCACGCGATGCCAATAGCTCGGATCTCGAGCATGAATAAACGATAGTATGTTTGACCATTTTATTTCGGACATTTTCGCACCGGGCAGTTTGTCATGTAGAGGAGCGCTTGGCATGTATGGCATGACGCCACAGACTGACCTGCTTTAAATTCACGAGGAGTCCGCGTCGACAGCCGATTCTGCAATGCTTTGTCCTTCCACGAAGCATTGTGACTCGCCTCTGTAACAAGCCAGTTATAGGTACCCTTCCACGCATCCGCGTTGCCGACGTGCGGATCGAAGAACATTTCCGTCATCTCAGCGGGCGCATGACAGTCAGCTCTCGTTAGGAGTTTCATTGCCGCGCATGTACCTGGTTCATTGTAACCTTTTTTTGTCGTCTGAGCTCGTAGAGTTCCAGCCCACGCGCGTTCTATTGCTCGCCGAATATGTCTATCATCCGCATTTGATTGATTTGAATTTATCAAGTCCTGAGCCTTGACAGCGTTACCTTCAGTAAACTCAATTGGTTTACAGCCCGCGTTTACAGCGAAATCATTCAATCCTTTAAGATACGACCCCGACATTGCCGCAAATGCCTTCCCGCATCGACAAATCATGACTCCAACCATATACCCATTTCCGTTGCGCGTAATCTTATTAATGTCTTCGTTGATTTTGATGATATCCTTCTTATAGTTGTTTATTTGCTCTAGTTCCTTACTCCACTCTTTCTCAAAGGATTGGTTCTTGACATACCTCTCTCGTGTTTTGAACCCTGCTCTCGCGGCGTCGCTCAGCCGGGTCCACCGGAGTTCTAACAATTGATCATACCCACCTCTTGCTTCATCGAGCAGTGCCAGTCCTTCCTCAAGGTCTTTCACGAGTTTCATTCGCCTGTCTACTAGGCGCCGATATTCATTTAGTAATCCGTCAACAATTTGTTTACATTTCTTGAGGCTGTTCTCTGTTTCATGGATCCGATGCTCTTTTGGCCCTTTGTTACAAATTTTACACAAATGATCAAAGTCATCCCCATATGCAACCGCTGTTCTCCCTTCGCCCAATGCAATAAACGCCGTATTGAACGAATTGTTGTTGTGCTGCGTGACGTCCAAAAACCGCGTCACCCCTTTCCCTTCGAACTTCACGTCCGTGCTCGACGAGCCCCAGGTCAATTTGCCCTTGAATTTGTTCGAGATGATCCCGCCTGCCGTACCAGGTTCGTCACCCACACTCGTACTCAAATTCGATGCTTCAGTGGCTACGGGCTGACCGTTGATTTTTACCTTTTTCGTCCCGTCTGCGAGAGCCGAACTCATCGCCATGTTCGGGTACGGGATCGGCACGGGGCCAGCCGGCGAAGGCGTTTTGCAGACATCCGGCGGAGCTGCCACGTGTTGGAGGCCATCACCCTTATGCAAAATCGAGCGAAAATTCGCGAATACATCTGCCATGGTCGTTCACCTGAAATCCTCAATTCAGTTTCACCTGCCCACCCTTGACCGTCACGTTCCCCGACGCTTTCACGTCCACAGCTCCATCACTCTTCACCTGAAGCTTCTTCCCGTCGACCTTGATCGGGCCATCCGCCTTCACTTCAATGGTTTTTCCCTCCACCGTTATTTTTCCGTCCTTCTTGATGGTAATCGTCGCGTCGCCGCAATGAATCTGGAGTGATTCGCCAATCTCGACTTTGCGGTTTTTCTTGATCGACTCGAGCAAATCATCACTCACGGTCAGCGACATCTTTTGGCCCACCGTGATCTGTTTGTCCTTTGCGACCGATTCCGACGCACTGCCACCTACGTTCACTGTTTTGTCGGCTCCAACGGCTTCCGAACTCGTTCCCCCAACGGACTCCGTTTTCTTTGCTCCCACGCTCAGAATCATCGCCGCCCCAACCGTCTTCGTCCACAAACCCCCAATGGAACTCGTCTGCGAAATACCTACGGTCTCCACGTCATTCATGATGACCGTATGCGTGCGATCCTTATCGATCTGCACCGTCTCGCTCCCATTCACCGCAATCGATTCGTCCCCGTGAATCGCTTCCGTGTGGTCTTTCTCAACCTCGATCGTCTTGTTCCCGCCGATGGACTCGAGTTGATCGTTGTCTACGCGTTTTTCACGATCATGCCCAATGTGAATCGTCACGTCATTGCTAACATCTTCCGATTCATCATGCTCGATTTTAATATTCCAATCCTTTTGCCCGTGCAAAAAGATCTCCTCCTGCCCCTTTTTGTCCTCGAAACGCAATTCATTCGATCCACCGCCACCCTTGGACGAATTGCTCTTGATGGTGCTTTTCGTTTTTTCCGCGGGCAATGGATACGGCGGCACGTTTGCCCCGTGGTACACTCGCCCCACGATGAGCGGCCGGTCCGGATCGCCTTCGATGAAATCGACCACGACTTCATGCCCAATACGCGGAATCCACATCGCGCCCCAGCCCTCGCCAGCCCAAATCTGACTCACGCGAATCCAACATGAACTCTTGTCGTCCATGCTGCCTACGCGATCCCAATGAAAGTGCACTTTGACCCGCCCGTGTTCGTCCGTATGCACTTCTTCGCCCACCGGACCCGTCACGATCGCCGTTTGCACGCCCCTGATCGCGGGCCTTGGCGTACGTCGTTCGGGCCGAAAAGGGACATTGCTCGGCATGCATACAAAGGTATTCGAATACCCCTTCGTATCGCCCGTCGCTGATTCGCCCATCTGCGGCTGCGAACCCTGGTGACGCACGCTCGTGAGCAGATATTCGCGATTCTCATCGTTACGAGTGCGATCGGCCAATTTGAACATATACCCAGGCGTAAAACGAATACATCCACCTTCGCCATCCGCAACGACCCGACGCGCTCCCCATTCTTCGAGCCGCACTTGCGCGAGCGAGCTACCATCGCCGGGAAGGTCGTATTCGCCGGGATAATCGTACACTTCGAGGTCCGTGTCGAGCGTCCCCGACTTCGACTCGACGAGCGACAAACTCGGCTTTTTGAAATTAAAGTCGTTCAGGGTCACTTTGCCAGGCTGCACTTCCTCCGTACAAGAAAAACGCGATACGCTTTCGCTTCGCGCCATCGCGCCGAGTGTCGCGCGAAACGCAATCGTGCTCGGCGAGGTTATCGGCGTGCAGGCAGCTTTCGAGTCGGCAATCACGAGCACGTGCCCATTCTGCGTGTGCTCGAAGAAATACATGATGCCTTCTTCTTCCATCAGGCGGCTCATGAAAGCAAAATCGGACTCGCGATATTGTACGCAGTATTCGCGCACCGGATGCGAGCCCGACAAGGCCAGCCGGTAGTTGCTCCCGGACAAACCCGCGCCATCGAGCACCTTGGCGAGGATGTCGGGGACGGCCAGATCTTGGAAGATCCGCGAATCGTATCGATGACGCAGACGCCAGAGCTTGGGCACGAGCGTGGCGTGGTAAACGCTGACGTTCTTGCCATCTTCGACGTGCCGAAAACGACTCACGATGCCATTGACATGTCGTGGCGCCCCGTCCGCGGGCTCGATGGTGAGCGTCGCGTTTTTTCCCGAGACGTCAGCGAGGCGGATCATTCGATCGCTGCTCGTGAGTAACACCTCGAACTGAAACAGCTCGGAAATGGCTTCGGTTCCCTCGAAACGCACCACGTGCGTCGCGGCAGCTAGGCCATCGATCTCGAGTTTGAAGTGCGCGTGCTCAAAGGCATCAGACATAGGCGTTCGTCCCCGCGGATCCATCTGTTACGTCAGATTTTGGGCCCTGACAAGGATAAAGAGGATAAAGTTGGAGCAGTCAGCGCGGGGTATCATTTCAATGGTTATTCCTTTCTCGGATTCGACGCCGTCGATCCACACGTGTTTCAGGGCTGGAAATTCTCGATGTGCCTCCCGAAAAACGGGAACCGTGCCATCACCTCAAGTCCGCGCGCCCGCGCATCCCTCGCTCGGCCCGGTTCCTGGAACAGCACGCCCCGAAGAACGACCCACCGTGGGCCCGAGAAACTTTCGGTTTTTCGGCGGATTCGCGCCTTTTTCATCTGCGCCCTTGCATCACGGAAGTCGGTGCGCTACATACTGAACCGTATGGTTCAGTATTCGACGACTCGGCTCAACGCCTCATTTGCTGCGCTTTCCGACACCACCCGGCGCGGTGTCCTCGAACAGCTCGGACGCTCTGATGCATCCATCACCGAACTGGCAGAGAAGTTTCACATGACGCTCACGGGCATGAAAAAGCACGTTGGCGTTTTGGAGGATGCCGGTCTTGTGATCACCGAAAAGGTTGGTCGTGTGCGGACGTGCAAGTTAGGGCCGCGCCGGTTGGATGACGAGACTGCCTGGCTCGAGAGGTACCGTCAGGTATGGGACGCGCGCTTTCATGCGCTCGATCGGGTCGTCGAAGAATTGATGCAGAAAGAAGAGGCCCATGGCCGAGAAAATAGGAAGTGAGTTCATCATGACGAACAGCACAATGGTCCAACGAAAGTCCGAGCGCGAGGTCATCATCTCGCGAACCATCAATGCCCCCGCGCGCATCGTGTACGAAGCCTGGACCAAGGCCGATTTGTTCAGCAAATGGTGGATACCGAAGTCGGTGCCGATGACCCTTCTTTCCTGCGAAATGGATGTTCGGGTTGGCGGCCAATACCGCCTCAATTTCAAGCACGGCGACGGTGAGATGGCATTTTTCGGAACGTATCTCGAAGTGACCCCGAACGCGCGAATCGTTTGGACGAACGAAGAAGGTGGCCCTGACGCCCCCATTACGACGGTGACTTTCGAAGAACAGAATGGCAAGACCCTCGTTCTCGTGAGTGAACGTCATCCCACCAAAGAATCGCTCGACGAAGCGCTCGTTTCGTCATTGGCGGACGGTATGAACGAACAGTTTAATCAACTCGACGAGTTTGTCGGGACGTTACAAACCGAGGCGAGACAATCGTAAGGTAAAGATTGCTCGCGATTCGATGTATTCAATTGGGTCGCGAGCGATGCCCCGCAAATACCTCGGCGGATTGGCGTTCTAGACCATCCACGTTGGATAAATCAAGCTTTGGGTCCAATTCGTGATGAATTCATAAGAACCCAGCGGGGTTTCATTGATAGACGATGTTCGGCCGTGAGCCGGGTATTTCATGGGTGGCAGACCCCGGACGAATTCCTCGGCAATGTAG
>DAOMZH010000216.1:0-13024 GCA_035437985.1 Polyangium sp. (in: bacteria)
TCAATTGGCGGCTCGGAGCGAGCAGCTCGGGCGCTGGCCCCATGCAAGAGCATGCATGCGCGGTATGGGTCGTAACTCCAATGGCTGCAGCAACGAGGGTCGACGAGATAATGATTGTAGGGCGAATCATGTTGGTGCCTTGGACGGCGATCATGACGAAGGTTTGGGCAAAACGCCAGCGCGTCGTGGAGCATTCGCCGAAGTGCAGCGAAAATGTCGGGCTGAGTCCACGTGTTACGATACGTAACATTAGGACATGAACATAATGTGCTGCTCATTGAGCGCAAGAATGAAACCAATTGAGCAAGAGTTGCTCAATTCAATCGTGGTGTGTTCGTTAATTGATTGGCCTCGCACACGAAATTAGCAAAAAAAGGCTTTACGTCAGTTAGAAAATAGGCGAGGCTCATAATGTGCATTAAGTTCGCCTGACGCATCCTACGCACGCTGATGAGGCGTATGTAATCGTGGGGGGTAATGGCGAGGACGCGTATGAAATTGGCTTAGCTCACGTTTCAACCCTCCAACCTCGGGAGATGAATATGTACTCAAGACATATGGCTGCGTTTACGATGCTCATTGGTTCCCTTGTGGGCTGTGGCGGATATGACGGCAGCGATTGGAACGAAGGTGATTTGGGCGAAGCGGAGTTGGCGGGGGTGAACGGCAACAATGGGATTAGCGAGATAAATGGCCTGGACGGCAACAATGGGCTCGACGGTAACAATGGGCTCGACGGTAACAATGGCCTGGACGGTAACAATGGCCTGGACGGCAACAATGGCCTGGACGGCAACAATGGCCTGGACGGCAACAATGGGCTCGCGGATGACATTGGGCTCATGGCAACTGCCGGCGGACGCAAGACGGTCGAATACCTCGTCAAATGTGCGCTTCCAGCAGGGCATAGCATTACCAAGACGTATGCCAATGGAAATCAATCGCAAACTTTCTATGGTTCGATTGGTGTGGCTCCGGAATGGGAATCGGGAGCGTGTACGACGGCATGTCAGGAACGAGTGAGCGCGTGTCTGCTCGCGCATCTCAATACGACGGGCAATCATGTGCCGATTTTCCTCGTCGGAACGAATGCAGAGTATCCGTCGATCGGTCCAGGACTCGATTTGTCCAATTATCCGCGTCAAGAAGCCGCGTTTTATGGCAATGTCTTCATTACGCCGCCAGTCCTTTGGCAATGCAATGGGGCAAACTTGATGCCCAACACGATTCCGGGTCGCGCGGGCTCGGCGGGCAATAAGCAATACACGAACAAGGGCACGTGCAGCGATGCATGTACCACAAGCTACGGAACGCATGGCGATCAAACCGTTGCAGATGGTTATTCCGTCTGCAATGGGCGCGGCAACGTCATGACGATCTACACGCAGTAAGCGTCGCGATTGCATCCACCGAGATCAGAGTCTCAACGGGCGATCGCGTTTGGCTTACCGAACCAATCATCGCCCTCCGAGATGTAACGCTTGCGTCAATGGTCAACGTGAGCGAACATCATAGCGTCACCTTCAGGATCGAAAAATGACTGTTCCTTCAAACAGATAGGGGATTGTCATCCATATGATTGCCTCCGAGGATACGCTGATCGCCCCTACATCATTCCAGGAAGACAAGGATACGTTGCCAGGTGACTGGCTGGAACAAGGGCGAACTCGCCTTCCCCCGGATGAATTGCTTCAACGTTATGAAGACGTGCGGTTTCTTGGTGAAGGGACGACGGGGACACTTTATCGGGCCAAGGATCCTCGCTTGGGCCGCACCGTCGCCCTCAAATTGCTCAAGAGCGATGATCCTCTCGAAACGCATCGTTTTTTGCGTGAAGCACAAGCGCAAGCTCGGGTCCAGCATGAACACGTTTGTCGAGTCTATGAAGTAGGTGAAGCAGCTGGCACACCATTCATCGTCATGGAGCTGATTGATGGCGAGCCGTTGGATCGAGCGCAGCTTGGCATGACCCTCGAGCAAAAAGTCAAGATTATTCGAGAAGTTGCGGCAGCGCTCCACGAGGCCCATCGTCTGGGGCTCATTCATCGCGACGTCAAGCCGGGCAACATCATGGTGGCCCTGACCGAGGAAGGGGATTTCAAGCCCTATGTCGTCGATTTCGGCCTCGCCCGCGATATCGCGAGCACCGGAGCATCGACGCAAAATGGCATCGTTGGAACTCCAGCCTATATGTCGCCGGAACAAGCCGAAGGTAATACTGCCGTTCTCGACCGGCGCACGGATGTGTACAGCCTCGGCGCGACGCTTTACGATCTTATTGCGGGACGAACCCCGTTTGTCGGATCCAATGCATTGACGCTTTTGACGAAAGTCATGTACGAGGATGCGCCGGCGTTGGGAAAAATTCGCAAAGGAGTGCCCAAACCGTTGGAAACGGTGGTGATGACGTGTCTTCAGCGAGATCCGGGACGTCGTTATGAGTCAGCTCGGGCGTTGGGCGACGATCTGCAACGTTTTCTCGACGGAGGTGAAGTCCAGGCCAAACGGCAGCCGTGGGCTTACGTTTTGGCGCAAAAAGCAAGACGAAATAAGGCGCTGGTCATCGTCGTGGCAATCGGTCTTTGTTTGACGGGAATTTTGGGGGGAATGTGGATTCAATCTGCGCAGCGGGCGGCAAAGGAAGCGGAGCTGGCCCGCGAACTTGGTGAAGATATCAAATATGTCGAACTTTTTTTGCGCAGTGCATATGGAATGCCGGTGCATGACATCGAACGCGAGCAGCGGGTGGTTCGAATCCGCTTGGTCAACATCGCCAGGCGTATGGTTGAAGTTGGGCGTATCGGACAAGGTCCGGGCCATTATGCGCTCGGCCGCGGACACTTGGCCTTGCACGATTACGAAGAAGCGCAAAACCAGTTGGAAGCATCGTTGGCTTCAGGTTACGAAAAACCCGAAGTGCATTATGCTTTGGGACTAGCCCTGGGCGAGCGCTACCAAGCGGCACTCGATGACGCTCGGCGAATTGGCGATAGTAGCGCACGAGAAGCGGCAATTCGGAATGCAGAATCTCGGTTCCGCGAGCCGGCATTGCAGCATTTACGTACGAGCGGCGGGACGGAGGTCGAATCGCAAACGTACATCGAAGGGCTGGTGGCATTCTATGAAAAACGTTATGATGATGCAGCCCAAAAATCCATCACTGCCATGCAAGAGGCGCCATGGTTTTACGAGGCAAAAAAACTTGAAGGTGACGCCCGATTTGCAGCTGGTATTCTGGCGAGCGAAAGTGGCCACAAGGAAGAGGGATACCGATTGCTTCATATGTCGGTGGCCGAATACGGCGAAGCAGCCGCGATTGCTACGAGTGATTCATCCGTTCATGAAGCGTTGGCGACCGCTTGGATCCAGATTCTCAAAATGCAAACATGGGACAGCGTTCCGCATCAACACGCATTCGCGGAGGCGATCAAAGCTTGTGACGATGCCGTCAAGGCCAATCCAGTCAATGCCCGACCATTGAGCAAAAAATCTCAAGCCTATTGTCACATGGGACAATTCGAGCTCCGTAGCGGAATCGATCCCAGAGCAACCTTTCGGCAAGCCATCGACGCCGGTTTGCAAGCCAGACAAATCGCGGCAAACGATGCAATTTCTGCCGATGGAATCGGAACGGCTTTTACGTTTATCGCCAAGTACGAACGAAAAATCGGCTTGAACCCAATAGCCAACCTGAACGAGGGGATCGCCAACTTCGATGTTGCCACGCGAATTCAGCCCACATTTGCCTGGGCCTGGAACGACGCAGGCATTGCATATCGAGTCCGTGCCGAGTACGAAGCGGAGCATGGGCTCGATCCTGATTCCTCTATTGAAAGTGGGCTCGCCCGTTTCCGCAGGGCGGCCGCAGAAGATCCTCATTATGCTCTTGCCCATGGAAACCTTGCCTATATCCTTTGGGTGAGTGCGACCTATGACTTGTCACAAGGCCGTGATCCTCGGCCCGATATCAAAATCGCCGTCGAAAGCTCAATACGCGGCACGGAAATCAATCCGCAATCGCTCCCTAACTTGAACAACCGTGGTTGGGCCGAACTAGCGGGCGCGCAATACGAGGAAAACATCGGTGAGGACCCGTCAAAGACCCTCGATAACGTTGAAAAATCATTTCAGTCATCGATGGATTTGAACAAAGAAGAAGCCGACACGCATTTTGGAATGGGCTCCGCCAAACACCTGCGCGCTCGTCATCAAATTCGAAACGGCGTCGATCCAGAACGACACCTCGACGAAGCACGAACGTACCTCCAGCGCGCCGCGGAACTCGACGCGCAAGAGCCCAATATCCGCCTGGAGCTCGGACAACTCTATTTGACCATGGCCAGCCGGGCCTTCGACGCCGAACAAGACCCAGCGCCGCTCCTGGCCACAGCAGAAAAGGTTTTTCGAGACGGACTGCACATCAATTCCCGTCATGCCCCATTGCACGCTGCCCTGGCTGAATTGCTCGGTATGCGCGCCGAACAGTCCGCTAAAAAAAGCGCAGAAAAAGAGAAATGGATTGCCGAAGGGTTGTCTGAAGCAAATGATGCGCTCACGCACAACCCGAAATGGGCCCTCGCCTTCGCCACCCGAGGCATATTGTATGCTCTGCGCGCCGAAATGAAAAAAGATGGGGCCAAAGCAGAAGATCAACGACTTGCCCAAGAATGGTTCGATCAAGCACTGGCCATCAATGCTCATTTGCCACCGCGATTCAAACGCCGCTTCGACGCTCTTCGCCACCCCTAAATTCCCCTCCCCTCATCCACATCTTTGCGCTATAGCGCCTCGCAATGAGTTCCACGCACGACTTCGTCGACGCCTATCTCCGGGAAACAGCTGAAATTGCACTGGGAACGAGCCGCGCTGACTTGACGGCCGTCATCGACACGCTTTTCGAGGCTTGGAAAAACGACCGCACCATCTTCACCTGCGGCAATGGCGGCTCAGCAGCCAATGCGAGTCACCTCGCCTGCGACATCGCCAAGTTCACCTGGGTCGACGGCAAAAAACGCTTCAAATGCCGCTCACTTTGCGACAACGCGGCCCTCATCAGCGCCCTCACGAACGACGTGGGATTCAACCGCATCTTCCTCGAACAGCTCGATGGCAGCATGCAATCAGGCGATGTCCTCGTTTGTCTCAGCGTACACGGCGGCTCGGGAGCCGACAAAGCTGGCCCATGGTCGCAAAACTTGGTTTCGGCGGCGGACTTTGTCAAGAAAAACGGCGGCAAAGTCGTGGCGCTCGTGGGTTATGACGGCGGCGCCTTGCGCCAAATGGCCGATGCATCGATCATCGTGCCCCAGACAAACAGCGGCCACACCTCGACCCCGCACGTCGAAGGGTTCCACGAGGTCTATCATCACCTGATTTGCGAGCGTTTGCGGCAACTCGTCTCCGAGGCCCAGGCATGACAAAACGCCCTGGGATCATCGTCGATCGCGATGGCACGTTGATCGACTTCGTGCGCGATGAAGAGCTCGGGGCCGTCGTGAGCGCGTTTCACCCGAGCCATGTGCGGTTTTTCGCCGGCGTCGTGGAAGGTCTTTTGCTCCTGCAAGAAGCTGGGTTTGTCTTGGCCATGGCCACGAATCAGCCGGGGGCGGCGAAAGGCCAGGTTAGCTTGGACGCGATTCACCGGACAAACCAAACGGTCGTGGATCGATTGGCCGAGCAAGGCGTGAGGATCGAGGCGGTGGAGGTTTGTTTGCACCATACGGAGGGCGGCCCGGGGGGTGATGTTTCCTTGGTGCAGCGTTGTTCGTGTCGCAAGCCACATCCGGGAATGCTTTTGGCCTTGGCGGACAAACTGGCCTTGGATCCTGGAAAGTCGTGGATGATCGGCGATGCGTCGGTGGATGTATTGGCGGCGCGTGGCGCAGGAATGCAGGCGGGTTTGATTTTCGATTTGGGTCGTTGCGAGATGTGTCCGGTGAAAACGGGATTCGAGGAGATTCCGCTCATTCGGCCAGACGCGTCAGCGCCACGAATGGACGCGCTGGCGCAGCAGATTTTGAATCCGTTGGGGAGAAGGGCGTAACGGTTGTCAGGACAGACTGTCCAGATTTTTGGCAATCAAGTCTTCGCGTCCGATGCGTTTCCAGGCTTGACGAGCAGCGTCGAGGTGGTGGGCGCGCAGGTCGGGCGTGGGCGCGAGCTGCGCCAGGCGCTGGTGGGTCCAGCCGATTGAATAGGGGTCGCCAAAACGTTCGTACAGTTTGAGCGCGCGATCGAAGAGAGACTGCGCAACATTAGGTTCATTCGTTGCGCCGGCAATGTCGCCGAGGCTTTTCAGGCAATTGGCTTCGCCCCGGAGATCACCCATTTTCGCATAAAGGGGCAGGGCGTCGCGGTATAACGTGCGCGCAGTGGTATACTCATGATTCTGATACGCCAGATCGCCCAATCCTTGAATGCAATTGGCCTGGCCAAGTACGTTGCCAACCGTTCGGTATAAAGATTGCGCCGATTCGAAGTGCACACGCGCTTGATCTGGATTTTGGCTGAGTGCCATCCAACCTAAGCGCCATAGGCAATTTGCTTCGCCCAACATCTCCCCGATTTTTTTATATTGAATCAACGCTTCGTCGTATTTCAATCGCGCCATCTCGTCATCTGAACGAGCAAACGCAATGTTGCCAAGACTGTAAACGCAATTGGCTTTGCCGAGTAGATCCCCGGTCTTTTCATAAAGGCCGAGCGCTTGTTCGAAACGCGCTTTTGCCGATTCGTGATCCGAAACTTGCAATGCAAGTTCCCCCAGGCTTTGAAAGCAGTTGGCTGCGCCGTGACTATTGCCGGCTTTTTCATGAAGCGCCAATGCGTCCAGATAGTTCCTATTGGCTCGATCGTAATCACAGCGGCGTAATGCGACATCGCCCAAGCCTTCGACACAATTGGCTTCACCCTCTGGATCCTTGATTTGGCGATAAATCAGCATTGCTTGTTCGTACCTCGATTGCGCGGTTTCGTTGTCCGAACAATTGAACGCAACGTCGCCGAGTTTTCGGATGCAGTGGGCCTCGCCCAACGTGTCGTTGACTTTTTCGTACAAGCGCAACGCCTTTAAGTAATGCTGCGTCGCGGTTTCATAGTCCGAACGTCGAAATGCGTTATCCCCGAGCCAAAACACGGCTTCAGCTTCCTTCGCAATGCGTCCGTCGCGGGAGAACACCTGGGCTGCATAGGTCAATTCCGCTTCGCCCTCATCGTGCCGGTACGCCTGGACCAACGCTCGGCCGAGCCGCAGACGCACCAGGGCCTCTTCGTACGCCCCGTGGGGTCGCTTCAAGACGCTTTGCAATAGCTGGGACATTTCTGCAATTTCAACGAATCCTCCGGGCGATACAGGCTCGGGCGCCTTTGGCAAAGGGCCGAATTCATTCCGCAACTCCTCGATGGCATTGATGGTCCATTCGAAACTTCGCCAGGTCATCGTATCCGGCGCGCTTTCGCGCAACGTGAGGAATGCGTCGTCCGAGGCGATGATGATGAGCGTTCCGGGAATCCAATCGGGAAGTAAGTCGCGGACGAAATTGAAGCGCGCCAATGCGTGGGAAACTTTCGGTCCGATCGCGTATTGCTCGATTCCGGTCAGGACAACCATGGCCCGATCGACATTGTCCAATCCAAGGTCATGCAATCGTTCGTGAGGCCATTCGCCCGGCGCCAAATGCACTTCGACGAGTTGCGGGACACCGTCCTTGCCCGACCAACCTCGAAAACGCTGCAACAATTCTTCACGTACGGGTCCAGGTGGCGCGTGAAGAAAAACGAGCGAAAATCCGATGTCCTCGGCCAGGGACTCACGCAAAATGTCGATGCGACCATTCCGATCGATGTCAAGAACGACGGGCTTCAGGGCGCTGCTTCGCGAAACGCCCTCGTTCTCCGCGCGAACGGATGCACGTCGTACCATGTCTCGCCGTTGTATTCGATCACCACCAGGTTGTACAGCAACCATTGTTTCGTCTCGTCGTTGAAGCCTTCGGGGAACGAACCCGTTTTGACGATATGATGCAAATCTCGCAAAAAACCCCGACCCTGGAGCAAACGTTCCATGTTGTTGGTGTTTTCTTTGACGATGACCTCGATGTCTGCAGTCGTCAATTTGAGAGCTTGCTTGTTGATCGCTGCCTCTGACACGAGGTGAAATAGATCTCGCAAACATCCACCTGACTCATAAATCGCGAAATGCAATGCCTCTGTGTCTGCAAAGGTCTCTGACAAACTCACTCTCCGTCCTAGTAAACGCGTAAGGGCTTCTATACCGCGCGGGAACGGCTGCTCCATCGTTTTTCGCTCTCGCACGGCAACCATCGGCAAAATCACATTGTCTAAAGAATGGAATACCTGGCGCAGCCGATTTTGTGCGAAATGCGGTGTTACTGGCACTGTCAAGACAAAATGCACCGGAATACCTTGAATTGAAGGCAATTGTTCGAGGTAAAACAGGTCGTGCCGCGTACGCCCAGTATTGTCCCCCAGTGGAAGTCGTTCAATACGGTCGAGTTTGTCAATCATGATAAGCAAGTCGTGCGTCCCTTGCTCCGTAAGTATTTCACGAGCACGGATGATTAGGTCACTGAGGGTTTCTAGGAGACGCTTGACATACTTGTCATTCTCTTCTCTATAAGATTTTTGAAAACCGGGCCACATGCGAAATGTGCCCTTGAGTTTCACGATCCCCAGTGGAATCTCGCTCTCGAGCGTGACACCCAACCCCTTCACCCATTGCTGCAAGTCTTTCCAGAATCGTTGAACCATGTCCAACGTAAGCAAATACTGGCCAACACGCACATCTTCCAAAAGCGCCGTTATGATTGCCGTTAGAAATTCGGGTATCTGAATATCGAGCTCGTTCAGGTAATTATCAATTTGAATGAAAACCGGATACAGGACGCGTTCATCGCCCACACGCTCTCGCTGAAGACAACGGGCCAACCACCGCATTTCCGTCGACTTGCCGCTTCCTGAATGACCACTCAAAAGATGAACCTGATAGTCCCCTTCGCTTGCCCCCCGAATGGCATTCTCAATGCGCCGCATTCGTGGACCACCTCGAACGTCCGACAAGTCTTCGCGTAGGGCAGTGAGATCATCCCCAATGAGGTCAATCGTCGGGTTACATGCAGCTCGAACATCACGAACCGTACGAGCTGGTAGCTGAATCTGTTTCGTCAGGACAATCTGCGTACGCGCCATGATTGCTCCGACTCTACTCCACGCCCACAACTCGGCCAAGCAAATGGAATCGCCTTGCGCGCGTCACGCAACACCTCAATCTTCTCGCCTCTTGCCGACTTTGATCTATCCTGCGCCCCGCCCGTCCGCGGCAGAAGGTACGCATGCTTTTTCTCGACAGCTCGGATCCTCTTGAAATCAAGGACATCTTCGCTTGGGGTGTCGTCAAGGGCGTCACGACCAACCCCCTCATCATCGCCCGCGAAGCTGGCAACGTCGACCTGCACCAACGCATCCGCGAAGTCCTCGCCGCATCAACAGGCCCCGTTTCCGTCGAACTCACCACCGAGTCCGAAAGCGAAATGCTCACCGAAGCTCTCGCCTACTACGCCTGGGCCCCCGCACGAATCGTCATCAAAGTCCCTTTCAGCGAGATCGGTTTACGGGTCACCCACACCCTCACCAGCAAGAACATTCCGACCAACGTCACCTGCTTGATGAACTTCAATCAAGCCTATTTGGCGGCTCTTGCCGGAGGCACCTACGTCTCGATTTTCAGCGGACGCGTCCGCGACATGGGCTACGACGTGAGGCCCATCATCGCGACAACCCGCGCGCAACTCGACCGCGAGAAACTTGCAGCTCAAATCATCATTGGCTCCGTCCGGCACCTCATGGACGTCAACGAAGCTTTGGAACACGGCGCCCACATCGTGACCGTGACCCCCGCCATCCTCCGAAAAATGCTCCACAACCCGAAAACCGACGAGACCATTCGCGAGTTCAACGCGGCATGGGCAAATCGTGGTAGGTAGCCGCGCGTGACCGATTCGCTCTCCACCTCAGCTTCAACGGCTCTCGACACCGGCGACGTGAAATACGTCGTCGAAGAAGAAAACGTCGCCCTCATCAACGCGATAGGTCGCCCCCGCACCGTGCTCGACGTCGGATGCGGCGTCGGTCTCAATGGCCTCGCCGCCAAACGTAAAGGCGCACGCGTCACGGGCATCGAGATTGTCGAGGCCACGCGCACTCGCGCCAAAAAACGCCTCGATGAAGTCCTCTCCATCGACATCACGAGCGACGAAGCCGTCCGCGAAGGTCTTTCGGGACGAACCTTCGACTTGCTGCTTTTTGCCGATGTTTTGGAACATGTCCCCGATCCGGTCGGCGTCCTGAAACGCCTCCTCCCGTACTTGGACGACGACGGACAAATCCTCGTGTCGCTCCCCAATGTTGCGGCTTGGCCCGTGCGTTTGAATTTGATGCGCGGAAAGTTCAACTACACGAAGAGCGGCATTCTCGACGACACGCACTTGCGATTTTTCACGCGGGAAACCGGTCAGCGCATGCTCGAAGAAGCCGGGCTCGAAGTTCTGCGTACCGAGCAAAACCCCATGGTCGTGCGTGCGGCGAAGGACCTCGTGCTCTCCGCGACCACCGCAATGGGTACCACGACAAACGATCCCGAAAGCATGCGCAAGTCCCTGCCCTACAAGCTTTATCAGGGATTGGTTCGTCCGGTCGAAGATGTCGTGGCCGCGCGAAGTCCGGAACTGTTGGCATTTCAGCATGTGTACATTGCGCGAAAACCATTTCGTCCGCGCAAATTGCGGCTCACGGTCGGCATGTTGACCATGAACGAAAAAGAGAGCATTGCCGAAATGATCACCGAGATTCGGCGTGTCGCGCCGGATGCCAAGATTCTCTGCGTCGATAGTTCCACCGACGAAACACCGCAAATCGCTGCGCGTATGGGAGCTCGTGTTTTACGGCAAATACCACCGCGCGGACACGGCCCCGCAATGGAAATGCTCATGTACAATGCGGCAGCCCAAAGCGACTTGTTGATTTACCTCGATTGCGACTTCACCTATCCCGTCGATTACATTCCGACGTTGCGAAAAATGGTGGAACAAGAAGGCATCGACGTCATCAATTGCGCTCGCACCCGGAACAAGCCCGAAGCAATGCCCCTGCCAAACTACATTGCCAATCGCGCGTTTGCGGCCATGGCCCACGCCATGCACGGCGTGCCCACGTGCGACGTACATAGCGGCATGCGGGCGTATCGCTCGAGCGTCATTCGCGCGTTCGATTTCGATGGCGAAGGCGATGCCATTCCCATTGATACTCTACTTTTTCCTGCCAAATGCGGTTATCGCGTCGTGGAAATGCCCATCGATTACCACGAGCGCGTTGGGCAATCCAAACTGCGCAAACTCGCCGGTACCGTTTGGACGATGATTCGTCTCGTCGGTGCATTGCCCGTCGGAACTCGCGAAGCCAAAGGGTTCCAAGTTCGCTAGGCACCGAAAACTCGTTTACTCCGAAGGCGCAGACAACACGGCATCGATGGGGGACAAACCCGCCGCAATCGCCGGAATTTGCTGACTCTTGAAACTCCCCTCGAATTGCGTCACGAAGAGCAGCGAATAGCCCGGACGAACCAATACACAAGGTTCTCCCGGACGTAACGACCCGCCGAACACCTGACCAATGGATCGTTCGAGCGCCCCCGAAGTTGCCTCGAATCGCGCAGCTAGTCCTATGGCTCGACGTCCATGTGCATCCAGCGCCGCATAATATACCCGCAACATCGATCGCCCTTCAGACGATTTGGCCAATACGGGATATGGCGCTTCGACAGCCACTCCATCGAAAAACAAATTATTTTCGTCGACATCCACTTGTGGTTCGAGCACCGCCGCATTGCCCACGCGCGTCCACGAAATACCATCCGCCGAATGAGCTTCGCCAATTCGTCGCGAATTCTCCGCGTCTCCTGCAACATCGTAAAACATCAAAAACGAACCATCATCGAGGCGCACGACCCCCGGACTCGAAGGCATTTTCCCCGCTTCCCAGTTGCTCGATTCAGGTCCCAACACCGGCCCCGGCTCACGAAGGAAGGTCACTCCATCCGTACTTCGCGCCAAACCAATCCCACCTTCTGCCGTATAGTAAAGAAAAACTTCTTGACCTACACGCACAGCCGAAGGCGAATCTATGAATGCTCCTTCCCAAGGCGCTTCAATGGTCAGCACCGTCTCGGACGCGTCCGCGAACGAACGTCCATCAATCGCCCGATAACGCACGATCTCCCGCGCTTTTGCCAATGGATTGGGATCGCCCGTCGCTGGTTTGGGCGTCATTGCGAAATATCCAAATACTTCTGGAGTCGATGGATCACCATCGGCATCAATCACCGTCGCATTACGCGGGAATGTTTTGTCGTCGACCAGCACATTCGGACCTGTGCGCCCTGCCCCCACTTCATCCTTGCTCAAGGCCCGAAATGGCCCGCCTCCTGCGCTCGGCAGGTTTTCCCCTCCTGTTTCCGCGTCGGCGAGCGTCGCACAAGCCGCCGACACGAGCGCCAAGACTCCAAGCGCAAATCGACCCTGCCGCTTATTCATGTGCTTCGCCTCCCTCAAAAAGATGCGGTTACCGTCGCGCCGCCGACGACCATCGTTCCATCGGCGCGATAGTCTCCGATGAAATCCGCTGGGTTTGCCTTGTACGTAATTCGCTCAGGAAGCACGGAAATCGCCGCATGTGCATCGAGCCGCAAAGATCCAGGCAAGATCGCAAAATAGCCCGCAAGTTGTTCATCGGCCCCCTGCCCGTCCAGCATCACTTTCACGCGGTGCTCCGCGGCCAACCGAAACACGTGCCATTGCGCATAGATGCTGGTCGATCCGAACGGCTCATCCTGCATCCACGTCACACGATCCACTGTGTCGAACAGCTCGGCCAGACTCGGGTACACGTAATGCGCGTCCGCTCCCGTGTGCCGGACCACTTCATCGATATACGGCCGCTCGTCGAATCGATC
>DAOMZH010000217.1:0-13019 GCA_035437985.1 Polyangium sp. (in: bacteria)
GTTTTTCCATCCAGCTTACGATAGAACACAGAACCAGTGCTTGAGCGAATCGATTCTGCTCTGCGCGCATCGGATGCGTTCGTGGACGCACGCGCGCTCATTCTCGAATCTCGGTCTTGTTTGGCGCGGCTGCCCATTGCCAGACGTCGGGCAGCGCGATTGGCATTGCAAGCAATTCGCCGGGCGCGATCGGCCAAACTCGGGGAAATGGAAAAGGATTCGATAGCTGCATTTCGAGCTGCGCGGCTCTCTCTTCGTTCACAGGTTCGACCCATGCAAATCGTTTCGCAATCCGATTTCGACGTGTGGCCGTGGCTCGAGACGTTTTCGAGCGGCGTGCCCTTCGATGACGCGGCAACGGCACTTGCCCGCCTCATTTTGCAAGCATCCGGCGCGGAACGGGTTTTTCTGGGCCTGGTCGACGGCTCGGGTGCAATGCGCGACGCGATCGGTTTGGACCTCGACTTGCTCCCGATTGCGCTCCCCGAACGCCGAATCGACTCGCAGACCAACGTCGAGGCATTAGGCACGCCAAACCCTATCGTGCAACGGAATGTGGAAACCGCAGGTCATCTGGGTTGTCGCTTGACAATCGCCGAGGCACGAGCGAAGCCCAATGGTTCTCGCGCCCTGGTCGTGCTCGAACATCGTTTTTCCTCGACGGCATTCGAGCATCTCTCGGCTCGACAGCTACAACAATGGACCATCCTCGCAGGGATATTGTGGACGGTTCGGACAAACCTGGAGCAAGCCGAGGGACGACCTTCGAGCGATTCGAATTCTGCATTGACGACCCATCTGCCCACGTTTACATCGCGTTCCAGCGGAGCCGCGGATCAGACGACACTTTTACCACATGTCTCACGCCGACGAACCATTTCCACGATCGTGGGGCGGAGCGCGACATTGGAGCGAGCGCTCGCGCGCCTGGATGCGGCAATCGACAGCGATTTGCCCACGCTCATCGTGGGGGAAACAGGAACGGGCAAAGAGCTGTTCGCCCGAGCATTGCATGATTTTGGTCGGCGCCATGATCAACCGTTTGTCGCAGTGAATTGCGGCGCCATTCCTGACGCTCTTTTCGAGGCGGAACTATTTGGACATATTCGGGGCTCGTTTACTGGGGCCGAGCGCGCCCGAGCAGGTTTGTTGGCTCGTGCGGCCAACGGGACGCTTTTTTTGGATGAAATCGGCGAGTTACCCGTGCTGCGTCAAGCCACGCTTTTACGCGTGTTGCAAGATCGCACCTACCGTCCCGTTGGAAGCGATGAAGATATTCCTTTCGACGTTCGTATCGTGGCCGCAACGAATCGCAATCTGGACCAGGCGGTGGAGATTGGAACGTTCCGACGCGATTTGTTGTATCGTCTGAATACGCTCGAAATCCACGTCCCTCCCCTGCGCGAACGTCGCGACGACATTGCCGAATTGGCGAGGTCATTTCTTGCACGAGCGGGTGCTCGCGCAAGTTTGTCCGATGACGCATTGTCCTCTTTGGAGGTTTATGCGTGGCCTGGTAACGTGCGGGAGCTCGAACATGTCATGCAACGTTTGGCACTACAAACTGTCGACGTCATCGAGCGTTCCTATTTGCCTCGCGAAATCCGGGCGGCGTCAACGGCATCTGCCAAGCCGAAGCGCAGCTCGAAGTCTACATCCACCTCGCCCGACGCCGCTGCGCGGCGGGAAGTGGAAAGTGCGTTGCAGCTCTGCCAAGGAAATATCAGCCGGGCGGCGGCGCATTTGGGTCTCACACGACATGGTTTCAAAAAAAGAATGGTTCGTCTTGGCTTACGTTCACCGAGTGGCGGATAAAAAGGAGGCATGATGTTGACCTCGAAATTGCTTATTGTGTTGGCAATGATGGGCGCTTGTGCGGGATGCTCGTCGGAGTCCGTGACGGCCCATGTACCGGCTTGCAATGGCGATGCGGCTAGGGGGATGTCCATCGCCGATCATGACGTGCATGGGTTTGCCCCGTACGCACTTGGATATCCGCCCTATGCCGTTGACGAATGCGCCGTCCTTTATGTCGCGCCTGCGGCAGAGAATGCCAATGGCGAATTGCGCCTGCGGAACCTGGCCACTCGCGAAGAATCCATTATTGCCCCCGCACAGACGGCTCCGCGACGTCCGGTCATTGCGGGCGATTGGATGGCGTGGGAGGCGGATGTTTTGGGGCGAAGCCTGATTCATTTGCGTCACCGGGGGGATGTCGACACGGTCATTGTGGATGGTGCATTCGATCATGCCGGTGAACCGCGCATATCAACGACGGCCGTGGTTTTCACGGCGTGGCTCGGACCAGACGCAATGGACGACACCGATGTGCTGCTTTATGATTTTGCCACGACCAACCTGACCACGATTGGCGGCGGTCCAGGACAACAACGATTTGCTGATATTTCGTCCACGCACGCCGCCTGGAGTGACTTTTCGGAAGATCCCGACAGTCGGTTCGATGAAAATGCATTCGACGTGGCCGACATCGTCGTCCTCGATCGACAAACCAATATGACGACCACGCGCCCGCGCCCAGGAAAACAGGCGTTTCCCATGCTCGGAGCGACCGACAAAATCGCGTTTCTCGATTGGAACTTAGTCCATCCCGAACCCAAACTCATTGCGTATGACCTGCGTCTGGCCGATATCGGCGACTCCCTCAATGATAGCGTGCTCGTCGAATCCATTCGCACCGCAGCTCCGTACATTCGGCCCGTTGCCCGAGGCGCGTGGCTCGAATGGATTGCATTCGATGATCTGGTGGGCTCCAGCGTCTGGCGCATGCATACGGATGCGTCGTCCTTGCCCGAAGTGGTGCGAGAGCCGAGTTTCACGAATCGATTTGCACCTGCAGTCACGGACACGATGACTTTCGTTGGGGTACAAAGCAATACGGGGGCCGTCGAACTCGAAACGTACGGCCGTTGAGTAATTACTTCGGGCCCTCGAGCGCCTCGAGGTAATAGCGGTCGAACGCCCAAAGCAGTCCTTCGGATTGAGCGTAAGGTCCTGGCTGATAAAATCTCGAATTGATTCCGAGCTGGGAAATCTCGCATGCATGCCAATCTTCACGGTTGGTCATGTCCCAGAATTGCACGGCGTCTTGGCCGTCAAAATCGCTTTGCTCTAACGCCTCTGGCTCGAACATCCACATACAGCGCACGAATGTCCGGCGCGGACCGAGTGGCCGCAGAATGTGAACCATCACGTAATCGGGATGTAGGCTCAAGAGTGTATTGGGAAAAAGCGCATAATAATAGACGCGCTGATGGTCTTCGATCGGTAATCCACGAATGGGAGTTCGTGCAGTTTTTCCGCCAAAGGTCATACTGTGAGCATTGGGGATCAGGGCCATGGGTCCGCCCAAAAACGGCCCTTCCATCAGGTCGTTCTGGCCTGTTTCTGGCGGGCTGATTGCGACGAGCGCCGGGTGAATGATCGGACAGTGATAACACTCCGAATAGTTTTCGATGATGAGCTTCCAATTGGCTTGCACATCATAATCGATTGTCGTGCCAATCCGGACTTTACCGGGGCGCCAATTCGTCCACTTGCCCAAAAGCGGCGCGAATGCTTGCTCGAAAGGTTCGGGATCAGCACCCAGGTTGAGCATGAGGAACCCGTCCCATTCGACGAGCGATGCGCCGAAAAGTGGATAATCGTTTTTATCGAATTCAGGCACGTCGCGCATATTGCGCGCAGCCAGCAATTTGCCATCGAGTCCAAACGTCCACGCATGATACGGGCATTGAATCGATCCGGTAAACTGCCCTCGTTCCGCCGAACAAAGGCGCGTGCCGCGATGACGACAAACGTTGATATGTGCGCGCGCTAATCCATTGCGATCGCGAACGACGATGACGCTTTCCTCGCCGAGATCGAACAGGAAGTAGTCGCCAGGTTTCGCAATCTGTTCGCTACGCCCAACGCAGATCCAACGTTTGCAAAAAATCCGCTCGATCTCGCGCTGATAAATCATTTCGTCAGTGTAATACTTCCGCTCCAGCGGCCTCGCTCCCGCAGTCACGGACGCTCGCGCAAACGTGCTCATGGTCTCTCCCTACATCGTTCAATCCGCGATGTCGAGATCCCCGTGCGCAAGTCTTTCCTGAGAGCTTCCGTTTGCCATGACCGTCAGGCGTGCCCGCATTCCGCGCGCTTGCGAGATATCAGGATCCGCGGTATTGGTTGTCCCAACGTGCGTATTCGTGAACTCGTTGGTGCTGCAATCATCTTCAGCGCCGGGTGTTCTGAAAAGCATGCGAATCACGAAGTCCCCGCGGATACGGGCACGCTCATCGCCACGCCATCGGCAGCTGCGTCGACAAATGCTGCCCCTTCGGCGTCGGTTCTTCCTTCTGTAACCCCTTCGGCCACCCGAGTCCTCGAGTCCCCGCTCAACGCAACCGACGAAGCTCGTTTCGGCGTTGCCATTCGCGGCGCCATCGAACGGAATGAAATCCCCGGAGCCGTGCTGATCGTGTTGCAACACGGTCAAGTCGTATTGCGGCGAGCGTACGGAAATCAGGCCAAAGAGCCCGCGCCGTCGGCACTGCAAATCGACACGCTTTTCGATTTGGCGAGTCTCACCAAACCCCTCGCAACGGCGACGTCCATACTCCTGCTGGCCGATCGAGGCGCTTTGCGCTTGCAAGATCCGGTGCAAAAGTGGTTTCCAAAGTTTCATCCTGACAAACGTATCACGCTCGAACATTTGCTCGTGCATACGTCCGGACTGCCTCCGGGTAATGGTCGCGCGGAGCATGCCGGAACGCGAGCGCGCGCCGTTGCTGAAATTCTCGAAACGCCTCTCGATCGAGCGCCAGGTGAAGCCTATGTCTATAGTGATCTCGGCTATGTTTTACTCGGGGAGGTCGCCGGAAAAGTCAGTGGAGAGACGCTCGATGTTTTCGCCAAGAAAAACATTTTCGAGCCGCTGGCCATGCGTGACACGATGTTTCGTCCTCCAACGAATCTTCATTCTCGAATTGCGCCGACTACGTGGTGGAAAGAGGAAATGCTCACGGGCAATGTGCACGATCCGCTCGCGCGAGCGCTCGGGGGCGTAGCTGGGCACGCGGGGCTGTTTTCCACTGCCGGTGATTTGGTCAAGTTTGTCACGGCCCTCATGAGCAAAGGGGAAGTCGACGGCAAGGCCGTGCTTTCGCCGCATGTCGTTCGGCAACTGCTTGAATTTCGGCCACTCCCGGGCGACAAGGAAAAGCGCTCCTTGGGTCTTGCGGGGATGTTCGAGGGGATTGGGCATACGGGTTTTACGGGGACAGCCTTTTGGATTGATGCCCAGCGCGATCATGCCGTGATTCTTTTGACAAACGCGGTACATCCCGACGGAAAAGGGCGAGCCAAGCAAGTCCGTCAAGATGTCGCGAGCGCGGCCATTTTGATGGACAAAAGCAAGGAGAAGGGGGCCTCCGTAGCGAAGGCGCTCGTCAAGGTCGGCGTCGATGTGCTCGAGCAATCAGGGTTCGCGCTGCTCGATAGCCGAAAGATTGGGCTCATCACGAATCATACCGGAAAAAACGCGCGCGGAGATCGGACCATCGATGCAATCTTTCGCCAACACAAACTAACGTTATTGGCGCTTTTTACCCCCGAGCATGGCCTCGGGGGCACAGCGGACGAGCTGGTGAAAAATGGCCGCGATTCAGCAACGGGCTTACCCATTTACAGCCTATATGGCCAAGATAAGCGTCCTCCCGACGCTGCATTTGCGAATCTGGACACGCTCGTATTCGACATTCAAGATGCCGGGACGAGGTTTTACACGTACATCACGACCCTCGGATACATGATGGAAGAAGCGGCGAAACGAAAGCTGCGTTTTGTCGTTTTGGATCGGCCCAATCCGTTGGGTGGAGTCGCAATGGAAGGCCCGGTGCTCGATCGCGATCGTGAATCCTTCGTGGGTTATCATCAAATTCCCGTGCGGCACGGCATGACGGTGGGAGAACTAGCCCGACTCTTTAATGCTGAGCGGAAACTGGGCGTGGATTTGCACGTTGTGCCAATGGAGGGCTGGACGCGCAAAATGTTCTGGGCAAACACCAGTTTGTCCTGGATACCACCTTCACCTAATTTGCGCTCGCCCGTCGAGGCATTGCTTTATCCCGGCGTGGGGTTGCTCGAAACGACGAATGTGAGTGTTGGACGGGGTACGGAGCAACCATTTGAACGTATTGGTTCGCCGTATATCGACAGCAACAAACTCGCTGATGAATTGAATCGAGCCAGACTGCCGGGGGTGCATTTCGCTCCAATACGGTTCACGCCCAATGCGAGCACGTTTGCGCATGAAGAATGTGGCGGCGTCCGGATTGAAGTCACGAATGCAAGTGTTTTGGAGCCCGTGCGCATGGGATTGTTCATCGCGATCACGCTGCGCAAGCTTTATGGAGCGGAATGGAAGTCCGCTGGATTGATGACGCTTTTGGGAAATGCGCGCGTCTTCGAGGCGCTGGTACGCGGCGACAATATCGACGCAATCATGAAGCTCTACGAAAAAGACCTCGCCGCTTTTGCCGAGCGACGAGGTCCTTTTTTGCTCTATCCCTGACAAACCGAATTAGAAGCCCATATCGGTAGCTGCTGCTTCATTGGCGCGGACTTGGCGTTTGCCCTGACGAGCTTCCACGGGCGCGGGAGCGGCAGCAGCGGGCGGCGTGGCGAAAACCCCACCAGCGCCAGGAGGCGGCGGAGGTTCGGCAAAGGGAGAATTGAATCCACTCTCGGCTTGTTGCACGGCCGCAAGCTGTTTGTCGAAATCTTTCGCGACGTCATCGGCCCGAGCAGCAGGTGCGGCAGACTTGGCTTTCTCCAAATTGTCCCGCAATGCCGATTCTCGCGATTGAATCCGACGACGTGCTTCTTCGACCTTTCCTTGAGCAAACAGAAGATTGGCTTCCTTGAGCGTCGCTGCGGTCTCACTACGATTCACACGCCCGGCAACGACGCCGTCGAGATCACTTGCGCCCGAGTCGACAATCGAAACGCCGAGTTTGCCCGTGCAATGACCTTCCTCGTTCTTGACGAGATCACGATAACGCATATCGACACTAGCGACGGCGACCGAATCCGACGAACTGGTCGGCAAACGAACTTTCATGAGAATCGTTTTGACATCACCATTGCTGAACGTTCCGAGTGGGACCGTGATCCGATTGCCATTGCGACGGAACGTGCGATCGAAAACCCGGTCCAATTCGACGCCTGCGCCCAATTCAACTTCGACTTCGGCGCCGCTGGCGATAGCTTGCGTGAGCGATTCCGCTTCGCCCTCGAAGATACGCGCCAACGCCGTGTCATTCTCGACGAAATAATGACGTCCATTCGATTCGACCGAAATAGCCGAAAGAATGCGTTCATTGTAATCGACATCGACGCCCACGGTGGAAATGCTGATGTTCTTGTCGCGAGCCCGCTGCGCCAAGCTGCGGAAGCCCGGAATGTCCCGCAAACCATGATTTGCGTCGCCGTCACTGAGGACGATCATGCGACTAATCCGCGCGTCGCCGCCCGTGGTCAAACTCATTTCAGCCATACCCGTTTCAATGCCACAGGACAAACAGGTATCGCCTCCGAGCTGAATACTCGAGATTGCCGAGACAACCGAATTTCGGGACGAAGAGCTAATGATGGACGATGGGACGACGACCTGCGTTCGCGTGTCGAACGTGACGACAGAAACCATGTCGCCGTCCTTGAGGCGTTCGACGGCGCCAATCGCGGCATTAATGGCATTACGAAGCCGAGTTCCTTTCATGGAACCCGATCGATCAATCACGATCGAGAGATTCACCGGAGCGGCTGATTTGGCTCGACCATCATTCGACGATCGCGCTTCGAGCATCAAAAACGTTTCGCCCGCATTGTTGCGCAGCACCTTCGAGTGTCCCAAACGGCCATCGATCATGACGGTCGATCCAGCCGTGAAATGCGCCAGATCCGTCTGAATCGTTTGCTCGGTCTTATCTTCGATGGGTTTGACCTCGTCGTTTTTCTCGGCCGTAACTTCCACTTTGGCGGTCGAGGCGAGGCCACCTTTCGGCGTGAAAGAGTACACCGACAGGCTCGTGAGAAGCATGCCTGCGAAGGCGAAAACGGCAACACTCGAAGGTTTCATGGTCTCTCTCTTGGGGCTTCGTGATCGGGTCGAGTCGAAAACGCAGCTGCACGAACGAGCTTACGGTGAATCGACTTGGGCTTG
This sequence comes from Polyangium sp. (in: bacteria), assembly GCA_035437985.1. Taxonomy (GTDB): domain Bacteria; phylum Myxococcota_A; class Polyangia; order Polyangiales; family Polyangiaceae; genus Polyangium. Next base: position 8,228 of record DAOMZH010000217.1, read on the forward strand.
GACGAAGATCGACAAAAAAGGATCTGGAAAAGTTTCTCAAGGGCTCACGAGCGTGTCCGCGCGACCGCGCGCCTGCACCGCATCTTCGTCCGCAACCGCGCGCACACCGAGCGCCCGCAACGTATTCCACGGGGGAATCGAGCCAATCATCACAAAAATCGCGTCGTATAATACGCGATCGGTGGTCGACCCCGTCCGCAACATCGCGTGATCCTTGTCAATCGCCGCCACCTCGGTGTCGAAACGCAGCGTCAGCCTTCCTGATTTCGCCATGCGTTCGAGTTCCTCGATGTTCCGCGCTTTGCCTCGCGTAAACGTCTTGCCGCGATGCACCACGGTCACGGTCGTTCCAGGTTGCCGCGCGAGCGCCATCGCCGTCTCCATCGCCACATCGCCAAGCCCCACGACGACAACTCGTTTGCCCTCAAAACTTCGCGCATCCGCAAGGTGATAATGCACCCGCGTCTCGAGGTCAGGATCGAGCGCGATGGGCAAGCGACGCGGCGTTCCGCGTTGTCCAATTGCAATGAGCACGCGCCGGGACAAACGCGTCTGCGACGCTCCGCCCTCACGAGGTTCGGTCATGACCCGAAAGACTTTTTTCTGCGCGTCGCGTTCGACGCCGGTCATACGCGTATCTTGATGAATCGGCAATTCCGCCTTGCGCACGATGCGCATCCAATGCGAAAGCAATTCTTCCTTGGTCGATTCTTCGAGCCACAATTTCCCGGAAAGTGGCAAATCCAGAGGTTGATCAAAAACCAATTTTCCGCGGGGAAAACTCCGAATGCTTTGCGCAACGCTACCTTGTTCGACAACTTGGAACGACAAACCCAGTTCCTTCGCCCGCAAAGCCGCACTAATTCCCGCGGGGCCCGCACCAATGATGATCAAGTCGAGAGGTTTGTCGCTACCACCTGACCAACCGCCTTCTTGGCCAAGGCTGGCGACGACTTTGTCGACCGCCAAACTGCCTTGCAAAATGGCGTTTTTAATGAGGGGCAAACCCGTGACATCACCAGCGAGAAAAAGACCTGGGGTATCCGTGCTTTCGAGGTTTTCCCCCATGCGTGGGCGATCGCCTATCGTTTCACCATCCGTCACCCGCAATGAGCCATTCGGACAACGCTGTTCGCATAACGTCAAACCACAACAGGCTTCGGGACGAACGACGACGGCCACATACTTCTGCACGTCGAGCACATCATAAGGACACGCATCGACACACGCATAACAACCAATGCAGGTTTGCGTATTGATTTGCGGTAATCGCACACGAGTCTGTGGTTTGACGAGGGCCTCGGGCGTCGATCCTTGTTTGTTACGACGTACGCGCTCGAGCAGTCCCCGCCCCCCGCGCACGAATCCAAACGTGAGCCCAAACGCGAGCATCCCTGTACCCAGCCAAACCCAAGCCAAATTGCCCACGACGGGACGCACGAGCACCGGATCACTTATCGCGACTTCACGCGCCGCGTCCCATAAAACTGCGCGATCCTCACCATGTTGTTTCGAGCAAACTTGCGGTTTGCCAAATCCGACGGCTCGCGGTGCGCGATCATCGGGCAGGGCCACCTGATGTTCGTCAAAGCAAACTTCCGGTCTGTCTGGGCCGAGTTTTTCCTGACCAGGGATCAAGCAGCGAGCAATCGGATCTTTGGCTCGCGTTGGATCATGGCAACGTTCGCAGCTCGCAAATGTGACGATAGGGACGACGGCAGGTCCCAATGCCGCGCGGGAGTCGGGTAAATCAATCGAGGATTCGGCGCCTGGAGCAAAACGCACCGCGTCTTTGCCGGGATTGAACACGACACCTTGATCGCCATAATGAATGGGATGGCAATTCGAACACTTCAAAACGCCCTTTTGTTGGAGACGAGCATGACCGCGGCGTTGCGAAGGATGCGGGCCGTGACAACCACCACATGACTCGTCGGCTTTCTTGGGCGCATCGTTTGACCCATGGCAATTGGCACACGTGAGCGACGCTTTGGCGTGCGGCTTGGAAAGCGGTCCTGGTGACGAATGACCTCCAGGAGGCGGAAATGCGAACGCCGAAACAGCCGTAGTGATGGCTGCCGCAAGTGCGGCCGGGAAAAACCCTCGAAAACGCGTGACATCCGACGTCGTCTCCGCCCTGCGTGCTGCTCGTCCACGCGCCACCTCGCGCGGAACAGCCGCCCGATCGCGTGCATCCCCAAGCGGCGCTGCATATAGCGTTTTTTGCGCGGCTACTGGTTTGTCCGGCGAGGGTTGGTCACGACGATCTGAATCAGCCATGGAAATGCCCGATACTCAAATCATACGCCCATCGACGCTCGTTGGTAAAGCCCTTCGTCATTGACGCTTTTTGATGTGCACAGTGACATCCACACTCCGCGATTTGGGATCGACTGCCGTCTCGATATCCACATCCGCCGATCCCCCACGACTCACCTGAAAACGCTTTACGCTTTCCACATCTTCGACGATACTTTTTCGCGAAAATACCGCCCCCGATTTCGTTTTCCACGCATCACGCAAATACGTGCTCGCCGGCGCCACCAAGTCCCCCACGAATTTGATCTGCCGCACTTTGAAGACCGGCCCTTCAGTGACTTTGAGCTTGATGTCGACTTTGGCTCCATCTGGCGATTCGACAATTTCAGGCGTCGCAAACACGGCACTGACATTTCCCCGATCGAAAAGATCAGCAGTCATGACGAGCACGTCACGCTCGAGCAAGTCGCGAATGAATGGTTCACCCACCTTGGTGCGGACGAGCGTCGAAAGCTCCGACCATCGCGCCGGGGAAAAACCCTCGATATCGAAGGACGCTACAGTAATTCGAGGTCCAGGTTCGACCACAAGAACGGCATTGATTTCATCTTCACCTTCGGGCGTGGTTTCCAACGTAATGTTCGCGCGGCGATATCCACGATCCGCAAGATTTGCCGTGGCTTCCCGGACGAGCTGGTCGAATCGAGCATTGTCGTCCCACAAAGGTGCGTCCGTCACGAGCTCGTCCGCAATGGATTGTTCCAGGGTGCCACTCGTGCGGACTTTGACCGACCGCACACGACGCCTAATTTTGAGGTCATAAACGACCACGACTCCGTCTTTTTGCTTCTCTTTGTAGACAACGACATCCTCGACGCGCCCCTCGCCAAACAACGCGCGCACATTCGCATCCGTGGTTGCCGGCTCGAGTTGATCGCCAGGACGAACCCCAAAACGTTCGCAAAGTAGTGCAGGAACGTTGCGTCCACGAATTTCGACCCGCGCGACTTGACCTGGCCCTACGACTTCCTTCGGCTGCACGCATACGTGCGTCGTAATGGGATTCGGCTCCGGCGCAGGTTTGACTTGGGCAGGTTCGCTCGATGAAACCTTGGGCTTATCGACAGTTTTTCCCGCCGCACCTCCGCATCCAGCGAGAGACGCGATGAGGATGCCCCGTGCGCAGCCGCGAAACCAGGAATTCCTCGTGCTCAAGACCGCACCTCGATGAAGACGTTCGCCCGTAATCCCTGCAGATATGCCTTTTCAATCATTTCGATTTGTTTCGATGATTTCTCGGAGTCCTTGTCGATTTTGCTCAATTGTTCGTGCATTCGAATACGAATGAGCTTTCCTACGAGCAATTGCTTGACGAGTTGCTCACGATAAAGTGCTTCGGAAAACCCTTGTTCCGCTGCCAGCTGGAGGAGTTTTTCACGCGTGACATTTTTGGCTTTGGATATGGCATCAAGAGCCGCGTCGACTTCGGTGGACGCAATGACCACGCGCAGCGCTCGTGCGTCACGCGCAATGAGGCGCTCGTCGATGGCCTGTTGAATGAGATCCTTATGGAGTTGTGCTTCAGCAGCGGCCCGTTTGTCCGGAGCAATGCCGGCCAAACTTTTCTGAAATGGCTCGGCGCGCCGTTTCAACTCGACCAGGGTGATGACATCGCGGTCGACGACGGCGATAATGCGGTTGAGGACGACTCGCTCGACGGCCGGAGGTTCGTCCGCGGACGCATCGAAGGACGTGCCAAGACCAACCAGACCAAACAAGCACGCAAAGAGGAGGCAGCGGGGGCGAAACACGGGCGGATGGTACGACGTCGAGGGCGCGAGAGGAAGAGGAAAATGCATTTGTGAAGACCGTTGCGGAAGAAAAGTCATCAATAGCTGGCGAGAGTGAATATGTTTTCAGCGACGAACTGCGGTTAGCGCGTGCACGACGAGCAGAGCAAGCGCGATCGTAAACGTGACGACGTGCGCCGGAAGTCCAATTCGCAAGACATAGAGCAGAAATCGTTGCACGGGTAATGCTCGCCGCTCGACGACAATCCGAATCAAACCATCCAGACCTGCCAAACGCTCTTTTCCACGTCCTTCCAAGACGACATCAATACGTTTGCGAAGTTGTTCCTCCTCCTCGCGCAAACTACGTCCGGTCAGCAATAGCCAAATTGGCCCGAAGGGCTGTTTTGTATAAGGAACGAGAATTTTCTCGAATATTTTTTTGACGAGATCACTCTTGCCGCTGACATCGCGATAGAGTCGATCCATGAGCTCACGACGCGCTGAAGTAAAATCCTCGGGCAATGCAGCGGTACGCTCGATGCGGGCCAATCGTGAAGGAAGCAATCGATAAACGACAGCGGTCCACAATCCGAAAAATGTCGTCGTCACAAATGCCAATCGGAGGGCGCTACCTGCAGAACGCGGCCATAACGACGTAATTGGCGCGTGTGTGGCCACAAGTCCCAGTGCGACAAACCCAAGCGCTACGTGGATGGCCACTTGCGGACGAACCCGCGAGG
>DAOMZH010000218.1:0-7143 GCA_035437985.1 Polyangium sp. (in: bacteria)
ACCACAGAATGGTTCCCACCGCGGAAAACGTGGATCGCGAAGACGAAGCCATCGAGGCGTTCGCCGTGCAATACAATGGCGAATACGACGGCTGGGAGGCGATTACCGTGCCGAAGTAAGATGCCTCCAGTCGCTTTCAGCACCGCCCCGAAAACGCAACGTAATGAGTTCGTGCCATTGGAATGGCAACGATGAGGGTAGAAGGTCTGCCTTGGGTCGACGTGGATGGATCGTTTTCAACTCGACACAAACGTCTCCTTTTATGTATCCTCACCTCGTGCGCACTCGACTCGCCCTTCTTCTCGCCCCGTTTGTCCTTCCTGCATGCGGCGATCCCGCGGCAATACCCGCAACTCCGCCCATCGTCGCGCTTTACGGAAAACCCGCAGAATCATCCCTCACGCCATATCCCTCCAATCGCTACACGCAGCCCGATTCGACCACTGTAACCGGTCGTCGCGTGCACATTGGGCCGGATACCACCAACGATCCGCTGATTGGTGGATACGACAAGACCGTCGAACAACTCAACGAGATGGACGGGTTTTCCACCGTCGGTGGGGTCGTCGTCAATTTCAGTGGGCCCATCGATGCACAGCCCCTGGTCCTCGCCCCCGATGCCGAAGTGCCCCTGCTCGGCCCCATTCTCGATGCCACCGATTATCAAAAACCCGGCGCGCCGTTTTACCTCGTGAATGTCGATCCCGATTCCCCCGAACGAGGTCAACCCGTGGGCCTCGTTCCGCAATGGTATCCGCAACCCGCCGATGGGTATTTCCCCGACGACTTCACGCTCGTCGCCGAACCAGCCATTCCACTGCGTCCGAGCACGACGTATGCGTTTGTCGTGACGCATGACTTGAAGGCCGCCGATGGACGCGACATTGCGCGAGCGCCGGATATGGAGGCTTTGATTGGCGCGGGTGCTGAAGGCGATTATGGAGTTTCCGTTGCGGAAGCGCTGGGCGAAATCGAGAAAAGCGTCGGAGTCGCCCGCAAGGACGTCGTTTTGGCGACGGTGTTCACGACGGCGACGATCCGCGCAGGCATTGAAGCGGCTGGCATTGCCGCGCGAAAAGCGCCGACGCCCGCATTGTTATCGCCGTGGGAAGTGCAGCAAGGGCCCGAGCCTGGAGGTCGCGTGCGTTTCAAATCCATTTATGAAGCGCCCGAGTACCGATCGGCGACGACGGGTACGTGGGAATTCAAAGATGGAGTTCCGGTTGTCCAGAAAAAAGCTGGGCTCGAATTGTTTTTGGCATTTTCCAAAGCCGAAGTTTCCGGCAAACGACCGGTCGTCATTTATGGTCACGGACTCGGAGGCGACAAAGACGGAACGTGGGGAACGTCCGATCGATTGGCCGACGTCGATCCGAATGGCGTGGCGGTCTTCGGTATCGATTCCCCCGAACATGGCTCGCGCGCCCGCGATCCCAACCAAAATGCCTTGTTTGCGGCATTTTACTTTTTCGGGATCGACGACAAGACCCAAGAATTCAACATTGGTCAAGCGCGGGACAATTTCCGCCAAATGTCGTCGGATCAGCTCGAGCTCGTACGTTTCATTCAATCGCTGAACACGCTGGATTTGTTGCCCGTGGGCGCGCCCGACGGTATTCCGGATCTGGATACTTCACGGATTCTGTACATCGGGCATTCGTTTGGCTCGGTGCAAGGGGCGACGATCATGTCATTGGCGCCGGAAATCACGCATGCCGTTTGGAACGTCGGGGGAGATGGCCTGATGAAATTGCTTCGTGATTCCGGGACATTTGGCGTGCTCGTGAATTCATTTCGGCCGCCCATGACGCCCGATGGCGCCTTGGGCCGGTTTTTCGCGGCCGCCCAGGCCATCGTCGATCCTGGTGACCCGCTCAATTACGCGCGACATTGCGCGCTCGAAGCTCTGCCTGGAACGACCGGATTTGCGCCGCGGGATATTTTGCTGCAAGTCGTCATGGACGATACGATCGTCCCGAATTCATCGAGCGAAGCGCTGGCTCGGGCCATGGGAGCAACGCACATGAATCCTATTCGCTCGGTGAGTGGTTTGCCCGAAAAAACCGCGCCGCTCTCGGCCAATGGGCCGACCGGATCGACGCTCGTCATGAGCCAGTTCGACAAGATCAACGGCGGAGAACGCGCGGTCCACGGGGATCTCATTTTCGCGCCCGAAGGCCAGGCTCAATATGTCGAATTTTTCAAGACAGGTCTAGCTGCGCCGCATGCGACGGTGCCCGCGCCCTACTGAAAAATTTGCGTCGCGCGCCTGCGTCTGATAGTCGACGCCGAGGAGTTTCTCACGAATGACCGACTTTGATGGTCTTCCCGGACCTCCCCCGCGGGAACGGGGCATCTTTTGCAATCGCACCATGAACATGCGGTCGATCAAGGCGATCGGCTACGACATGGATTACACGCTCATTCATTATCATGTGGATGAATGGGAAAGGCTGGCTTACGAGCACCTGAAAACATGGCTCTTGGCGCGGAAGTTCCCCGTCGAAGGTTTGGCGTTCGATCCCAATTTCGTCATTCGTGGGCTCATCATCGATACCGAGCACGGCAATTTGCTCAAGGTTAATCGATTTGGTTATGTCAAACGGGCGATGCACGGCACCAAAGATCTCGATTTCGACACGATGCGCCGGGTGTATGGTCGCACGATCGTTGATCTTTCCGAATCGCGGTTCGTCTTTTTGAATACGCTGTTTTCGGTTTCCGAAGCGTGCATGTATGCGGGCCTCGTGGATTTGCTCGATGCGGGAAACTTACCGGCAGCAATGACGTACGAGCAGCTCTATCGCATGACGAAACAGGGGCTCGACGAAGCGCACATGGAGGGGCGGCTCAAAGCGGAAATCATGGCCAATCCCGATCGTTTCGTCGTGCTCGATCCCGACGCGCCGCGAGCCCTACTGGACCAAAAACGCGCTGGGAAAAAGCTGCTGTTGATTACGAATTCGGAATGGGGCTACACGGATTCGATGATGCGTTATGCTTATGGGCGGTTTTTACCGAGCGGCATGACGTGGCGGGATCTATTCGACGTCGTAATCGTTCAAGCCCGCAAACCCGAATTTTTCATGCAAAGGTCGCCGCTTTTTCGAGTGGTCACGGACGAGGGCCTTTTGGTGCCGACCAATGGTCCCATCGTGCTCGGCCAATGTTATCTCGGCGGTGATGCCATGCAGGTCGAAAGGTCATTGGGTTTTTCTGGGGACGAGATCCTCTATGTCGGGGACCATATTTGGGGTGACGTCCGCGTATCCTCGAGCATTTTGCGCTGGCGCACGGCGCTCATCTTGCGCGAGCTCGAGGAAGAAGTGAAAGCTTCGCATGCGGCGCGTGTGGACGAAGCGCGGCTTGCCTCGCTCATGGAGGAAAAAGAGGCCAATGAGCTCGCCATTTGTCAATTACGGCTGATGGAACAACGGCGCAAATCGGGCGACGTGCTCACCGATGGTTCTCCAACGCTCGAACAAATCGAAATGCGTTTGCAAGCAACGAAGCAAGCCTTGGCCGAGCTCGACGAACGAATTGCCCCTCTGGCCAAAGCAGCGGGAGAAGTTTCCAATCCGCATTGGGGACTTTTGCTGCGCACGGGTAATGACAAGAGTCATTTGGCGCGACAAATCGAGCGTTCCGCGGATATTTATACGTCCCGGGTGTCGAATTTCCTCTTGCACACCCCGTATTTTTATTTCCGCTCGCGCCGAGGCACGTTGCCTCACGATCCGTCGGGTGAGGTGCCGAGTCCCAATCCGGGACCGTGATGAGAACGAGGCGTTCGTTTTACTTGGCCACTTCGGTCTTGCAACCCAGCAAGATATCGATGGCAGCTCCGTAATCTGCGCGCACCATCGAACACGTCGACGGGCAGAGGAGAATCTTCGTCGGCTGGGCAGGATTGTCGTAATACCAGCCCGAACCTCCATTACACCCGGGATTTTGCAGAATCGTCGACGCGCTTCCTCCCAAAGACGGGGTAAAGGTCATGTTCACGAGGGTCGTGTCGATTTCTCCGGTGGCGACTTTTTCGGGCATTTGGAATTCGCACGGTAATGCTTTTCCGCGCGCTTTGGCCAGGGCATTTTGGAATTCTTGTTGCACGTTCGTATTGCCGACCAAGATGGCGGCATCCGTTCCACCGCCCACGGCAATTTGGTCGGCCACGGTTTTGGGTATCCCGGGCAAACCAATGACAAACGTGAGCACGTTCTTCAGAGCCAAAGCGTTTGCGGCCAATCCAGCAATGACGGCCGGATCTTCAGGATTGACAGTGCCGCATGTCATCGCCGGGCCCGAGGGTGCGCCATCGGTCACGAGCAACACGGCACAAGAGGTGCCTGGCTTTTGGGCCAAGGTATCGATACATGTCAGAAGTGCACCACCTAAAGCCGGATAAATGGGCGTGCTGAATCCATTGGGCATTTCTGCGGCAATTGCGTCTTTGACGGGTTGCGCATTGGTGGGCAAATCACCAAAGGGCACGACAGGTGCTTTGTAATTGCTGGCATCGCACGTCGATTCACTAGGAAGGGGGAAAAAGTTCAAGGCGACGGACGTGCCTGCAGAAACAGGGTCGTCCACGAATGCACCAAGGCCCGCTTTGGCGTAATCCCATTTGTTGCCCGTGGTCATTGAACTGGACTTGTCGAATGCAATGTACAGGCTCAAAGGCGTTCCTTTGCCTTTTTCTCGTACCGATCCACATGCGGCGTCCGGGTCGATCGACCCATCATTGCCAGGTGGTCCGCCATCGCCAAAAAGACTGCCCCCTCCTTCGCCGCCCGACCCACCATTGCCGACACTTCCCGCACCCGAACCGGTGCTCGTGGAATTCGTCGACGAGTTGATGGAGCTATCGGGAGCGCAAGCGGCAAGGGCTGCGGCATAAAGGGTGAAGGTTGAAAGAGCAAGAAACACGAATCGCCTAGGGTTCATGAAAGGATGGTGCCAATATGCACGTCGTGCGTCAATCGTCAGGCGAAGGCGTTGCGCCGATTCGTGCAAAGCCGCAGTGTGTCAATTGGAAATATATTGCGTTGCGAGCGGATTTTCATTTGACGCAGGAAAGGTCTTGCCAACACGCCCGAGGAAAGATTAACTCGGTGCATGCGCGCGCGACTTTACCTTGGCACAGTTTTCAGTTTGGTTTTTGGCACTGCAGCGACTTCGACCATCGGATGCGTCGGCGGTGACACGGTGAACTCCGGCGGTTTTAATCAAACCGGCGGCTCTGGTGGCACCGGCTCTGGCGGCGAAGGCGGAGGGAAATCCTCGTCGAGCTCGTCGAGTTCGTCGAGTTCATCCAGTTCGTCGAGTTCATCCAGTTCGTCCGGTATGGGTGGAGCTGGTGGCGGCAGTGGCAGCGGCGGAGGCGGCGGAGATGGCGGAGCTGGGGGTATGGGCAGCAGCTCGTCCAGCTCGGGCATGGTCGATCCTTGTATGAATGGCTGTCTGGCGAACACGTACGACATCGACGGCAACCCGCTCACGGGTATGTGCGGCTGTGAATATTCCTGTACGCCGGTAGGCACGGGAGCGACGGATCCGGTCGATCCCAACTACAATGATGACAACTGCGACGGCGGTGATTTCCTCGTCGAGGATTGCGTTTACGTATCGACGACCATCGGCACGGATACCAACAACGGCACGCGTATGGATCCGATGCAGACCATTTCGGGCGCCATTCAAAAGGCGCAAATGGTCGGCGTTTCGGCCGTCTGTTTGTCGGGTGAAATCTATACGGAAGCCGTCACGATGGTTTCGGGCGTCAGCATTTATGGTGGATTCGACCACAACGATGCGGATTTCAAGTTCCGTCGTTCAATGAATGTGACGACCACCGTGCGGGCGACCGGCACGGTGTTTTACGCGCCAAAGATCGACCAAGACACACACCTCGAAGGCATTACGATCGAAGCTTTGGCGTCCTCGGGCGTCGGCGATAGCACCTATGGCGTGCGTCTCGGCGAAGGCGTGGGCACCTTGTTCGTCCGTTACAACAAGATGAACATTGGCAATGGCCAAAATGGCGCTGCAGGCACCAACGGCATCGCACCAGCAACCCCACAGGCCGCCAACGGCAAGAGTGGAACCGCTGGCGCCGAGCAAAACAGCAATTCGGGATTCGGCGGGGCAGCGCCAACATGTGATGCTCCAGGTGGCAAGGGCGGCGACGGCGGCGGCGAGAACGTACGTGGTCAAGACGGCAGCCCAGGATTTGGCGGAACAACAGGCGGAGCGGGATCCGCACCAAACGGATGCACGCCCGGCACTGGCGGAGCCGGCCCATCGGGTGGCTCAGGACAAGACGGGGTCAATTCGCCCCAAGGTGCTCCAGGATCAGGCGGCAATTCACTCGGTAGCATCATGACCCACTTCTACTTGCCCGCGAGTGGAACCGATGGCGGCAATGCCATGATTGGCAATGGTGGTGGCGGCGGTGGTGGTGGCGGTGGCGGCAGCGGTGGCGGCTTCTGCTTTGGCGCCTGGGACAAGGGCGGCGGTGGCGGTAGCGGCGGCTGCGGCGGATTGGGTGGCAATGGCGGCACCGGCGGCAAAGGTGGCGGCGGCAGCTTTGGCGTGTTCGCTGCAGCTGGCAAGATCGTTGTGGCCATGAACGAAATCCAAGCCGGCAATGGCGGCATTGGTGGCCGCGGCGGCAATGGTGCGGCCGGACAACTGGGTGGTACCGGTGGAACCGGCGGTGGAAACAGCGACGACAGCGGAGCCGGCGGCCCCGGTGGCAAAGGTGGCAAAGGTGGCGCTGGCGGTCCTGGCGGCGGTGGTGGCGGTGGCCCCAGCGCGTGCCTCGCCCGCACCGCCAGCGCCGTGGCCCAATTCCAAAACAACAGCTGCGCGACCGGCGCAGTCGGTATTGGTGGGTTCGGCGGAACGAACCCCGACGGTGGCGTCGGCAACACTGGCAACAACGGCGTCTCCGGCTTCAATATCCAGCTCAACTAACGAATACTGGCCAGATCTGAACCCTCGCCTCGCGCGGCGTTGAAGCGAGCGTCAGAGCTGAACCCTCGCTTCGCGCGCTAACAAGCGCGCTACGCGAGAGTTTTGAGGCAAGCGTCAGAGCTGAACCCTCGCTTCGCGCGCTAACAAGCGCGCTACGCGAGAGTT
>DAOMZH010000218.1:7243-13017 GCA_035437985.1 Polyangium sp. (in: bacteria)
TGATTTGCGATGGGGGCTCGCCAAAAACTCTCACAATCTTTTGGGCTACGCCCAAAAGACTGAGTTTTTGGCTCTGCCCCCAAACCCCCGGGGGACAAACCGAAGCCACGCACAATTCGTCCATTGCCCGTTTATCCCTCGAACCTGGAGGATTTGGTGCTAAAGGTCCCCACAAGCGCATGACCCTGCACATCGTCGAGCTGCAACACGGCGACAAAAAACGCCTGCGAGACTTCCTCGATCTCGCCCGTGATCTTTACGCAAACGATCCCGCCTGGATTCGTCCTCTCGACATGGACGTCGAAGATCGTTTGAACCCCAAGAAAAATCCTTTTTACGAACACGGGCAAGCCGCCGCATTCCTGGCCTATCGCGACGGAAAACGCGTCGGACGAATCACCGCCCAAGTCGATCGCGCCCACCTCGAGCGCCATAAGGACGACGCCGGCTTTTTCGGGTTTCTCGATACGATCAACGATGCTGCCGTCGCCCAAGCCTTGCTCGACAAAGCTGCCTCGTGGGTCACCGGCCACGGAATGAAACGCCTACGCGGCCCAATGTCTCTCAACATCAATGAGGAAATGGGCTGCTTGATCGAAGGTTTCGAGCATCCGCCCTTCATCATGATGCCCCACCATCTCCCTTATCAAGGTGGACTCATCGAACAAGCCGGGTTTTCCAAAATCAAAGACGTCTATGCGTGGACATACACCGTCGGTGATGTGCCATTACGCGCCCAAAAAGCCCACGACGAGATTGCGGCAATGCCCGAAATAAAGGTTCGTCCGGTCAATCCTAGCCGCATGCTCGACGAAGTCCGCGTCCTCATGGATATTTTTAATGACGCCTGGAGCGACAATTGGGGGTTTGTCCCTCTATCCCAATCCGAGCTCGTGAAAATGGCCGCCGACCTCAAACTCATTCTCGTCCCCGAACTGACGTATCTCGTGTCCATCGACGGCGAACCCGCCGCCGTGGCCCTCGCCTTGCCCAACATCAACGAGCTCGTACGCGACTTCGACGGCAAACTTTCCGCCTTCACCGTCCCCAAACTTCTTTGGCGCCTCAAGCTGCAAGGAGCCAAGAGCGGTCGGCTCATCATCCTCGGTGTGCGCAAAAAGTATCGAAATGTGCGGCGCTACATGGGTCTGTCGGCGTATCTGTACGTCGCGATGAACCATGCCGCCCAAAAACTCGGCATGACCCACGGCGAATTGGGCTGGACCCTCGAGAACAATGCGGCAATCAACGCCGGCATTCGGCTCATGGGCGGACGCATCTACAAGAAGTACCGAGTCTACGAACGTTCTTTGTGAAGACTCGATCCTGCGAACGTTTTGACCGCAGCAACTTGCATCCGTACAATTCGCGCATGGGTCGATCCTTCGTCGCACTTGCCCTCGTGGGTGCAACCGCGTCTTTCGACAGTGCCGTCGCTTTTGCCGACGCTCCTGCCGCTGCGCCTACGCCCCACGGCGCGCTCGTTTTGGCCCTGGGCAACAACGTCACTGCCGCGACGAAAACGCTGGCCCGAGACGTTTATCGCGACGAACGACTTCAACCCGTCATCGACGAAGCCACCGTCCGTGTTCTCGCAGGCGAACCGGCTCCGAGCGATGCTCCTGCAGCGCTGCAATCCTTGGCCCACGTCCGCGAATCTTTGCCCCCGACGCCTGATGATCTCGGCGCCAAACTGATTGCCGCCATTGGCCAAGAACGGCACGTCGAGATTGTCGTGGCCGTATCGATGAGCGCAGATCGTCCAGTCGCCCGCGTCGTCCGAGTGACCTCGGCGAAATACGAATCAGTGCTCATCGAAGCGAGCGTGGAGCAAGGTCAAGGCGAAAGTTCAAAGGTCACGTGGCCTGGCGCGACAAACGTCTTGCACCAGCTTTTTCTCGCGCCTTCGGGATCGTCGACGACCGAACCCCTTGCGCCCAGGAAGGTCGAACCAGCCAGTCCCAAGCCGCCGACCAAGGGTTCGTCGTGGTACAAGTCGCCTTGGTTTTGGGGGCCGCTAGGGGCCGTCGTCGCCACGGGTGCAGCCATCTTGATCGCGTCGCAAGTGACCAAAGACGACGTGGATACGGTACATTTGCGAGGTCAAGTGGGACCATGAGGCCACGGGGGCACGTCGCTTTTGCGGCGGTTTTTCCCGTCGCACTTTTTTGGGCTGCAAACGTTGCAGCTCAAACGACGACCCGTCCTTACGATGCCCCGCTCATCACGGATTCTCGCGCGCAAACGCCGCCCAAACCCCAGAACTACCTCGAACAACAAGAAGCCGGAATTTCGTTTGTGTACCATCCATCGGCGCACGAACGTTTGCGGGCGGCGATTCCCACGGTCCTGCAAACCCGCTCTCGATTACGCACGCACCTCGGACACGATGTTTTGCAAACGCTCGAGATTCGGATTGCGGCTGTTCCTGACGAACTGAAAACGCTAGGGCCCGCGGAAGACATTGCCGATTACGCGCCCGCGATTGCTTTTTCTCGCCACCGGCTGATCCTTACGAGCCTCGGATCCGCGCGTTCCTTGGGCCAAAATGATTTGGGTCCGGCGCTCGCGCATGCGCTGACCCACGTCGCGCTCGACGAAATGGTCGATTCTCGGCCGATACCGTTATGGCTGCATGAAGGTTATGCGGCGCAAATGAGTGGCGATCCGCATTCGGCGCGGGCGCAATTGATGGTCATGGCCGCCCTCCGGGAACACCTGATGAGCATTGCCGACATGAATGCGTTATTTCCACGGGATGCGCCAGAGTCGTCGGTGGCTTATGCGCACGCCGCGGATTTGGCCAGGTTTCTTTCGGAAAAACCACATCAAAAACAATTCGTCTCGCTGCTCGCAAATACTAGCAAAGGCGCGGATTTCGAGACGTCTTTCGAATCTGCATACGGAGCACGCCTGGGGACGTTCGAGTCCGCATGGCAAGCGCAAATGGCGCGTCGTTATGCATTTTTGCCGGCATTTTTGGGGGCTTTGGGCGTCTGGGCTTTGTGTATGCTCGCAATTTATTTACGCCGGTACTTGCAGCAACGAAAGGTACGTCCGGAGCAACCATTACGCGAAGAACCCCGCGGCCCCTCGGATGCCGAGCGCATTTCCGCCCTCGAAATGGCTGTCGCTCGTGCAGAACGCATTCCGGCGCGCGAACGCGGGGAAAGCACCGGGGCGCCGATTCCGCTTGAAACGGAAGTCCCCAAAGTCGAGCATGAAGGCGATTGGCACACCCTGCATTGAGCGCCCTTTTGCACAGCGCTGAACGTCACGTCACGCCTGTACGTGCGAACGAAGCAGCCTGGTAGTCACGCTCTCTGAAAACGCCGTATCCCTTGCCAAGCCCCTCGACTACTATCGCTCCCCCCATGGACGTCGTTTCGGTCTGTCCTTTCCGAGTCGCTTCGCTGCTCTGGCAACGACAACGCGGCGGCTCGGTTCTCACGATCATCTGCAAAGCGACGTTCGATCTGTTTCCCACGCAAGCGCGTTTGGCCCAAGATCAAGACGATCCGAACGAAGACGACAACCACTGGAACGACGATCCCGCGCGAAGTCTTTATTCACCGAATGACCTCGTTCCCTTCAAAGTTCGCGCGGATGTTTTGCTCGTTGGATACGCCTTTGCTCCACGTGGCGAGCAAGTGCGCGCGATCCAGACGCGCCTCGTCGTAGGGGCCGTGGACAAAGCCATCGAAGCGTACGGAGAGCGCGCTTTTGCCACGGATGGAAGCCTGCGCGAAGGTGCGCGCGTCACCAAAGTGCCGCTTCGTTATGAACGCGCTGCCGGCGGACCCGATTCCTACAACCCCGTTGGGATTCGTCCGGACGCACCCTACGACGCTCATGGCTTGACCCCGCTGCCCAATCTTCAACCACCAGGTTTGCTCATCAAAACCCGAGGTGAAGTCATCCCCGCGATTGGATACGGCCCGATTGCGCCTTCGTGGCCCGGGCGCGTCGAACGTTTGGGCATTCATGCCTCGACCTTTGCGCTACGAAATTTGCGTAGTCAGCCTTTGCCCGAAGAAATTGATCCCTCGTTTTTCAACTGTGCCCCTCCCGATCAACAACTCGACGATTTGCGCGACAACGAGCGCATCGTCCTCGAAAACCTTCATCCGCAACAGCCCCGCCTCATCACGAGTTTGCCCGGACTTCACCCCCGAGTTTTTGCCGTCAAAACAGGCAGTGCGGCCCAAGAAGTAGCCGTTCGGTGTGACACACTCTGGATCGATACCGATCGGCAGCAGTGCACCGTGGTTTGGCGCGGTCAAATGGTGCTCGAACGACCCAATCAAACCGGTCGCGTCGTCGTGGCCATGGAAGAAGCGAATCAGCGTTTGGCGTGGAACGATGTTGAACGGCATTTCGCCGGGCTGGGAGCAGAGGCACCCCAGGCTGCCCCTCAGCAAGCCCCACCACCTCCACCGCCCAAACCTTCGCGGCCTGCAACACTTCCCTTTCCCCGCGGTACCGACAACGCCGTCGATTCGTCCAAATCCCCTTCCTCGAGTGGCGGGGCGCTGGCTCAAGTACCAACCTCGGTCATTCGCCCGTCGAGCATGGGTTTGCCCGCAGTCGGTTTGCCCGCAGCACCTGGCTTGCCGTTCGTCCAGCAAAACGCCGGTGCTGCACCTGCACCTGCGCCTGCATCTGCACCAAGTGCCGAGTTGCCTGCGCCAGGAGATGCAGCGCCCAAGTGGCTTTCGACGACGCGTTCTGGAATGCCCGCAACGCCGCCTCCACCCCCGAACATCCCGAACGCGACCCCGTTTGCCCAGGCTCCGTCGCCCATGCCCTCGACGCCTCCTCCGTCGATGCCATCGATGGCGATTCCAGCTGCTCCGCCGCCTCCTCCACCCATGCCGGTCACGCCGCCGCCGATGGTTCCTTCCGCCTCGAATCCCGGCTCGCCGCTCGATAGCCCATGGGCCAATTCGTCGCCTCGGGCAACGGGAGACAATCTTCCGGCGGTGGGTTTGTCAGGGTCAAGCCCCATTTCAGTCTCGGCAACGGCCATGGCTTCCGTGGGCCTTGGAGCAGCAGCGGCAGCCGTTGCATTTTCGAGCGGATCTGCCGCGGCCCCTCCACCTCCAGGCATGGTCGCCAATGCGGCGGGAGCTGGCGTAGCCGCGGCCTCGAACGCGGCCGCGATTTCCACGCAATGGTCCAGTGGCACGAGCGATCGCGAGGTCAGCAGTTCGCCCGCGCCCGCGGTTCGCACCACATTTTCTTCTTCGCGTTCGTCGCGGGACATCATTGATTTGCTCTGGTTCGATCCGGAAACCATTCCGAAGCTGCGGGAGCATCCCAAGTGGAAGCCCATCTTGGACAAACTGCGTCCTCCGCCGCGCGATCTCGATTTCGACGACGAACCTCCGCCCGAAGATCCACCGGAGGTCCGCGACAAACGTGACGTTTTTGCCGTGATCACCAAAGGCGACTCGATCGATTCGGAAGGCATTCAAGAGGCGATTGCCGATGCCGTTGCGGATGATGGAACCTTCACCCCGCCCCTCGTGCTCGTACAAGGTGAACTGTCTTTTCCCTTCGACGAACTCGAAACGCTAAAAGCCACGGTTACTGCGGTTACGCCGCTCATTGCTGGCGACAAGAAGCTCAAAGAAACCGTGGATACGGTCAACGAGCTTTTGAAAACACCTTGGCTCCAGAGTTCGAGTGGCGTGGCGGAGGGGCTCACCGCGCGGGTGAAGGAAGCGTTTGCCCAGGGAAACCGGATGCTGCCCCCGAGTTATTTGGATACG
>DAOMZH010000219.1:0-13003 GCA_035437985.1 Polyangium sp. (in: bacteria)
TGCTTTTGGAGACGGATGATGAGCGAGGCCGTAACGCCGAGGCACTCGAGCGTCGGCAGCACCGTTTGAATCGACGAACCCGGAAGGGGTGAACGGTTCTTCGTGGTTTGTCTTTGCGTAACCTCGGGGCGGGTTAGCGAGGCAGTCTCCGAACGCGTGCCGTGGTTCGTCTGGAACGCACGGGGCGGGTTAAAACCCGCCCCTCCACATGACGAAGTCCTCGTGCTGCCGCACTCGGACTACCGCGATCCATCACGCATCGTCCTCATGATTTGCCATCGAAGTCGCAGGAGAAACCAATCCTCGCGGTGCACGAACAACGACAGTCCGGAACGGTAGTGGAGGACTTTGCTTTGTTGAGCCCCCGGTTTTAACCGGGGGCGGCGTGACCGTAGTAAAACCTGCGTCTCTCATCGAGAGCGGGCTCTCTGTCCGCGTTTGGCGGATAAAACTTCTCGAACCTACGAAACCTTGGGGTGAGTAACGGGGCTTGAACCCGCGACAACTGGAGCCACAATCCAGTGCTCTACCAACTGAGCTATACCCACCATGATGTTACCCTTTCGGGTGCATCGGGGCGCGGAGCATACATGGATTGTGGAGATGTGCAACGGTTCTGCGCATCAAACGTTACCCCAATGGGTTGCCGCTGCTTTTCGAGCCCGAGTCAGCTCATCTTCGTGACGGAACGACATCGGGGCGAATGACGGCGGCGGCGCATCGTCGGACGCCGTTGCCGCAGCCGCGAGCAACACCGACGACAACGAACTCGTGAGCGCAGTCAAGTCGTACCCACCCTCCAGGAAAAACCCAATCCGACCTTGCGCATGACGCAACGCAACTTGCGTGACCGCTGTCGCCATGATCGCGTAGCCCTCGTCCGTCACACACATCTCGGCCAGAGGATCGCGTCGATGCGCGTCGAAACCCGCCGAGATGAGAACGAGTTCCGGGGCAAACTCATCGAGGATCGGAGTCACGATGCGGCGAAACGCTTCTGTGTACACCGCATCGCCCGCACCCGCCGAGAGCGGCACGTTGACCGAGTGCCCTGGAGCGTCCGCGCCGCCCGTTTCCTGCACGGCGCCTGTGCCGGGGTAAAACGGAAATTGATGCAGCGACATGTAGAGGATGTGCGGATCGGACCAGAAAATGTCCTGCGTACCGTTGCCGTGGTGCACGTCCCAATCGATGATCGCGACCCGAGACAAACCTTGTTGCACCGCGTGAGCTGCCGCGACCGCGACGTTGTTGAACAGGCAAAAACCCATTCCTTTTCGACGTGTGGCGTGATGACCCGGTGGTCGCAAGAGCGCCAAACCCGTCGTCGGCTTGCGCGTTGCGCCATGGCTCGGTGCGTTTGTCGTGGACTGAGCAAGAAGCGCATCGACCAACGCGATCGACGATCCTGCTGCACGACGTGCCGCTGCAACGGACGATGGAGCGAGGTACGTGTCGGGATCGAGCGACGCGAAATGACCTGCCAAAGGCGCAAGAGACTCGATGTACGCAAGGTCATGAACGCGCGCGAGCTCTTCGTCGGTTGCATCGCGACTAGCGACTTTTTGCGTTTGCAGTCCCTCGGAAGTGCAACGTTCCAGCGCGCTACGTGCGGCTTGAAGACGTTCGGGACGCTCGGGGTGATAGCCCCGCGGACGGTGCTCGTCGAAGAGTGCATCGTCGACGACCAGTAGCGGCGGGGCAAGGTTACTTGCGCTCATGAGGTTCGCAGGGACGGCTCGATGCCGTAGCGGACCGGATGGTAGCGTTCGGAGCTTACGTTTCGCAAAGAAACGCCTCAAGGCTCGACGAAAATGGCCCCTGTCATGCCCGATGCTGCATGGAACGTGCAGTAATAGGGCACTTCTCCCGATTTGCTCATGGTGAACGTCGCCGTGATACCCGTCGCCGTCGGCAAGATCTGGCTTGCAGGATCTGGTGTCGGCACACCGCTCACCACTGTGCCTCCTTGCAGCGGATGCGACATGAACATGCCTTCGAACGTGACCATCGTCCCCACTTTCACGCGAATGCACTTGGGCGTGTAGGACAAACCCGCAAACTGGATCGTGGTCGCAGTCATCCCCGTCAAGTCATCGGCTGTTGCTTGGTCACAACCGTTGGGCCCTGTCGCACCTGCGTCTCCTCCGCCAGCGCCACCCATTCCGC
Organism: Polyangium sp. (in: bacteria); assembly: GCA_035437985.1. GTDB lineage: Bacteria > Myxococcota_A > Polyangia > Polyangiales > Polyangiaceae > Polyangium. The sequence goes on from DAOMZH010000219.1 coordinate 2,170, forward strand.
TGCTGCTGCTGCTGCTGCTACTGCTGCTGCTGCTCGACACAGCCATGCCGCCACCGCCGCCGGCGCCACCCATTCCGCTGCTGCTCGACGACGAACTCGACGCTTCCGAGCCGCTGCTGCTGCTGCTCGAACCGGCGGTCGTGGTGTTGTTATCATCGGTGTCACTGCACGCCACGACGGCGATGCTGGATAGGGCCGCGCTCAGAAATACCCATGCCACCTTGTTCATCGTTTTCGACTCCTCGCTGCTTGGAGTTCCAAGCTTTGAAAGCACGCAAAGAAAGCGTTGCGCCCCGAGCGTATCATCGGTGAGCCAACCGCATTGCCGCTGAGTGGGTGTTGAAGTTGCGGCGTGGATTTCTTGTCCCCGGTTCGTTCACCTGCGTAGGATCTTCAGGGCCTCGAGGATCATGGCCCAGGAGGCTTGTTGCGACCACCGATGCATCGGGTCAAGAAAGCCTGAACGGCAAGGCGGACGCGCGATCGGCACGTCTGCTACTACATTGTGCAGGGAGCGAACTTGGTACTCAAAGCGGTTGCGATAAGCCTCTGCGGCATCATGTCCCTCGTCGCGAGTGGCTGCGCGGATCGAACCGCCCGTAGTTTGCCGTCGCCCGCAGATGCCCCCGCGCCGGATGCGGCAACATCGGCAACCGTCGAGGCGCCCGAGGCTTCTGCGTCCGCAATGTCCGCTTTGGTCGAGAGTTTGTCCCAGAAGCCCGATGCTTCACGCGCGTCGTGGACTGCAGCGATTCGGCTCGAACGTTGGAGCGAAGCGCAAACGTTGCTCGAGTCGCTGAGTGATGCGGAACGGAATCGCGCTGAAATTCGTTATGTTCGTGGACGTGTGGCGTTCGAGGCTGGCGATGCGGCGAAAGCCGTGGAGTGTTTTACGGGGCTCGATAAAGACTTGCCGCTTTTGGCGGACGATATTTTGCGGCGCCGCGCCGAAGCAGCTGCGATCGCGGGTCCTTATGCGGAGGCAGCGGCCTATTTTCGAGCGTCGACGCAGCCGGGAGATTTGTACCGCGCGGTGATTGCCTTCGAGAAAGCCGGGCAGCTCATCGAAGCAAAAACGTTGGCGGACAAAGCGCTGGCCACGATTTCGCGAGGCAAAGGCAAAGCAAAAAGGGACGAGGCTCCTTTGCGGGCAGCTCGCGCGCGCATTGCGGAACTGCAGGGAAATGTGGCGCTGGCGATTGCGGATTTTCGGGCGCTCGCGGTCGACTTGGCTGGTGAACCGGAAGGCGATGTGGCCATGGCGGCATTGCAGCGTTTGAACAAGCCGCTCGATGCCCAGGAAAAACTCGAACGCGCGCAAGCCTTGATTCGGGTCGCAAAAACCCAAGCGGCCGTGTCGATTTTGGACGAATTAGACCAACACAAAGCCGTTGGGGCGCTCGAAATGCAATTGGTTCGTGCCGAATGGCGCTTGAAGGCGCGTGATTACGTCGGCGCGGAAAAAGCTTATCGAGTTCTTTCGGGGATTCCCGGGGCGCACAAACAAGAGGCGCTTTATCAATCGGCCATGGCGCTGGCACGTAGTGGTCAAGCCGATGCGGCCATCAAACGGTGGCTCGATTTAGCGAATCGATACAAGAAAAACCCCTGGGCCGAACGCGGGCTTTTTCAAGCGGCTCGATATACGCTCTTGCGGGGACGTTATGCCGAAGCAGCTCCGCTCTATTTGCGATATTTGGCCATGTTTCCCAAAGGCGTATTTCGCTCGGAAGCCGAATACGATCAAGCATTGGCGCTTTTGTCGGGGGGACAGCCGGCTGTGGCGCGCAAGAAACTCGCCGATTTGGCCGCGCGCGAAAAGAAACCCGACGAAGCCCAACGATTGCGGGAGCTCGAAGGTGTGGCGGCATTACGCGCGGGTGATCGCGAAGGCGCCGTGCGGACATGGACGGACGTGACGCGGGCGTTTCCGTTGTCATTTGGGGCACTTACTGCGCGAAGTCGCCTTGCAGCAGTGGGGGCGACCGTTCCGGCGCTGATTGAAAAGTCGATGCCCCGCTTGCCTGATCCGCTGGATATGGATTTGCCCGACGTTCCTCGATTCTTGGTTTCCCTGGGTTTCGACGCGGATGCGGAATCGCGGCTATTGGCATTCGAGCGGGAGGCATCGGCGCGATTTTCGGGACGTGAAGGCGAAGCGCTTTGCGGAATGTATGGCAAGCTCGCGCATGCGCGACGTAGGTATCGCGTGGGCGTAGCGCAGGTAGGTTTGTCGCAACTGATGCGGGCTCCGAATGACGCGGAGCGCTGGGCGTGGGAATGCTTGTATCCGCGTCCGTATGCGGATGAGGTGACGAAACTCGAAACGACGCATGGCGTTCCGAATGGGCTCGTGCATGCATTGATGCGTCAGGAGAGTGCTTTTGACCTGGAGGCACTTTCGCCCGTGCATGCGGTGGGTTTGATGCAATTGATGCCGGGGACCGCGGAAAAAGCGGCGGCGGAGATGCAGTTCGAATTCGACGGGACGAAATTGAAAAGTCCGCACGTGAATTTGCGTTTGGGTACGTATTATATTGGCAAATTGGTGGGTATGTTCCAGAAAAACCATGTGCTGGCCATTGCGTCGTACAATGCGGGGCCGAAAGCGGTGGGGCAATGGATTCGTCGCGGCGTGGACGCGGATGTGGATTTGTGGGTCGCGCGGATTCCTTATGATGAAACGCGCAATTACGTAGCGCGGGTGATTGGCAATTTGGCGCGTTATCAATGGCTTTCTGGCGGAGATGCTGCAGTTTTACCGCTTCCTCTCGACGTGCCGCTCGATGTCGACGTGCCGGTTGACGCTTATTGACAAGCTTGCGTTTTTCCAAAGCGGGTGGTAGTTTGTCGGGATGACGCTACGGATCCCGATTGGTTTCGATGACTTCCGCCGAGTTCGTGAAGACAAGCTCGAGTACATCGACAAGACGGACTTGATTCGGCAAGTGATCGATCGTTCCGGGGTGCAGGTGCTATTGCTGCCGCGTCCGCGCCGTTTCGGTAAATCCATGAATTTGTCGATGTTGCGGTACTGGTTCGAAAAAAACGACGAAAGCCTGGCGCATCTTTTTCAAGATTTGTCGATTTGGTCGGCGGGAGACGAATACCGAACCCATTTTCAAAAATACCCGGTCATTTACTTTAATTTCAAAGAATCCAAACACGCGGAATTCGACGCAGTGATGGATGTCATCAAGAAAAAGATCGAGTCCCTTTTTCTACGGTATGAATACTTGTTGCATAGTGATCGCCTGAGCGAGTGGCAAATTCGCGATTTTCGGTCCATCATCGATCGCACCGCGTCGATTGCTCTATATGAACGTGCACTTTTGGATTTGTCGACGTACTTGCATACCCACCATGGCGAGCGGGTCATCATCTTGATCGACGAATATGACGAGCCGATCCATGCGGCGCACGTTCATGGATTCAGCGCCCAAATGCTCCAATTCATGCGGTCCTTCTTGGGCGCTGCGCTCAAAAGCAACGTGCACCTGTTCAAGTCGGTGATCACTGGCATTCTGCGTGTAGCCAAGGAAAACCTATTTTCCGGGCTCAACAACATCGCCGTATATTCGCTGCTCGACAAAGAATTCAATACTTGTTTTGGTTTTACCGACGACGAAGTCACATCGCTGCTCGAACGCGCCAATCGTATCGACAGGCTGGCCGACACTCGCGCGTGGTACAACGGTTATCTTTTCGGCGGCGAAATCATTTATAATCCTTGGTCGATCCTGTCTTACCTCGAACGGGAAGACTCCATCCCCAAACCGTATTGGGTCGGGACCAGTTCGAATGAATTGGTGCACGAGCTTCTGGGGACGTACGCCATCAAGGTGGAGCACGTATTCGAAGAATTGCTCGAAGGACGGAGTATCGAGGCATTTCTCGACGAAAATGTCGTGCTGGGCGAATTGCATACCAACGACGCCGCTCTTTGGAGTCTGCTGGTTTTTTCCGGATACCTCAAAGCCGACCCCATGCCCTACGATTCAGTCGTGGGCAAAGTCTCTTATCGCCTTTCGATTCCCAATCGCGAAGTCCGCGAAGTGTATTCATCCACCTTTCAACGGTGGATCAAGTCGAATCTCACAGCCCAAGGTGGCGATATCGGCAAACTTGCCCGCGCCATGCTTTCTGGAGATACCGACACATTCGAGGATCAGCTGCAAAGGTTCGTCCAAAATATCCTGTCGTATTACGATATTGCGAAATTGGATCCCGAGCGGGTTTACCATGGGTTTGTCCTCGGACTGCTGGCGGCGCTCGAACCGGAATTCATCGTGCGTTCGAATCGCGAATCGGGGGCGGGACGTCCAGACGTGATGATTCGGCCGCGTTTGGCGGGAAAACCAGGCGTGCTCCTGGAGCTGAAATTGGCGCGGAAAGGAAAAAAGACTCCCGCAGCCGCGTTACGCGAAGGTTTGGCGCAAATTCGTTCGAAAGGTTATGCCGCGGATTTGTGGGCGACGGGGGTTTCCGAGGTGCACGCGTTTGCCGTAGCATTCGATGGCAAACGCGTGTGGATCAAATCGAGCGAGGCGGGAGACAAGAAAAAGGGGAAGGGGAAGAAGTAACCGTCATGGGCAGGGCATGATGTTGTTCAGCGCGCCTGGCGTCGGTGTGCTCACGCCGAACTTCGTTCCATCGCGGCGACCATTGCCACAACGTTGAATCGCGTTCATTTCGGCCGCGCCACCAACACCATTGGCGCCTTCATTGACTTGCACCCGCTCAGCTGCCGTGGGCCCGAGCAGCGTTGCCATCAGCATGGTCGCATCGGGATCGGCCGTCCCGTAAACCATTGCATCGATGATTCGGGTCGCATTGGCGATGGGCGTGGCGTTCGGGTACGCCGCAGGTAACGCCTGATGAATCGCAATGGCGTCTTCGCCATTTTGCAACGTGTTGCCAGGGAACGTGGCTGGCACGCTCAGCATGAACGACGGATTTCCGAGCAGGATCAGACCATTGCTATCCGTCGTGAGGTTGAGCTCCATGGCGCGGTAGGACTGGTTGTTGCTGCCGTTCCAGAATACCAGCGTGTATTTGCTCAAGTTTACATTGGGCACGCCAGTGCTGATTTCGACGAATTCCGCGGCATCCGTTCCGGGCGTATCGGCGTCCGATTCATTGATCTGCAAACGAATGACCGTCAAACCAAACGGCTGCGCAGTGCCTGCAGGCGCCGTCACGACGAGGTTTTGCATCGCAATCGGTGTTGCATCCGCGACCGAGCTGATCGTGATTTGCGTGTCGCTATCGACCGTGAACGTTTCGTTTGTCCCACCAATATTCACGGCCGTGGCGCCCATGAATCCGCGGCCCGTGACGACCAATGTGCCGCCGTGCGCAATCACCGGATAATCGACGCTCGTCACGGCGACGGGCGTGCAAACCATCGTCGTTGCGCAATCTGGATCGGTGCAATCGGTCAAGCCGTCGCAATCCTCGTCGAGCATGTCATTACACATGGCTTCCGTCGCCATTCCGGACGGACACGCGCACATGTTCATCACGCATTTACGGCCATTGGGCCCGCACGCCTTGTTGTTGCAATCGGAATCGGCGCAATCGGTGAGCATGTCGCCGTCTTCGTCGAGGTTATTGTCGCAAATCTCGACGCTGCAGGAAGGCGTCCCCGTGCAATTCGGATCATTGCAATCGATCAGCCCGTCGCAATCGTTGTCCATCATGTCGTTGCAGGCCATCTCGGAAGCGCCGCCTGGACAAACGCACATGCCCATCGAACAGGTCAAACCATTGCTACCGCACGATTTCGTGTCGCAATCGGTGTCGGCGCAATCGATCATCATGTCGCCGTCTTCGTCCATCCCGCCCGTGCAAATTTCCGGCGGAATGCAAATCGGCTGCGTCTTGCAATCCGTATCGTTACAATCGACGATACCGTCGCAATCGTTGTCCATCATGTCGTTACACGCCATCTCGGTCGTCCCGCCCGGACAAGCGCACATTCCCATGCTGCACGTCAAACCATTGTTGCCGCAGGATTTGCCATTGCAATCCATATCGGCACAATCGATCATCATATCGCCGTCTTCATCCACGCCACCCGTGCAAATCTCGGGCGGAATGCAGGCGGGCTGCGTCTTGCAATCCATGTCGTTGCAATCGACCATGCCGTCGCAATCGTTGTCCATCATGTCGCCACAGGCCATTTCCATGGCTCCGCCTGGACAAACACACATATTGCCCGTGCACATCTGACCATTCGTGCCACACGCCTTCATGTCGCATTCCGAATCGGCGCAATCGATCATCATGTCGCCGTCGTCGTCCATGCCATTCGTACAGATTTCCGGCGGAGCACACCCAGGTTGCGTCATGCAATCGGGATCGGCACAATTGACCAAGTTATCGGCGTCTTCGTCGATCATCGTCATATCGAGACAATTTTCAGGCGCGACTTGATTGGCCGAACCAGGCGTGAGCATCGTGGTCGCCCGCCAATCCGTGCTGTCATTGCCGGACTTGCTCCCATTGGGGAAACGAATGATCGATCGTTCATTCACCGGACTCGGCCCATCGTCCGCAAGCGCCGACGTACCCGAAACGAGCGGATACATTACCCCATTGATGGTGAGCGGCGGCATTGCCGTCGGTGAACATTCGTAACAAACCGCATCGATACCCACCGCATTGACCGGATCCAAAAGCAGAATGCCATCTGGCGCAGGCGTCGTCGCCGACCCACCATTTTGCAAAGCCGTCTTCAGCTCCTGCCGCTTTGCCGCGGGATCGACATTCATCACGCCGGGTTGCGCAACGACCAGGTATTCACCAGCGCCGAGCGTCCCAATGCCCGTGATGACCTCGCGACCATACTCGACCGACATCCCGCCATTGCCATTGACGAGCACGAGCACCAAGCCATCGACGTTGGTAGCAGCCGTACCGGCATTGTAAATCTCGATGAATTCGCGCGTATCGGCTTGGTCTTGGTCGTAATCGACTTCATTGATGACGAGTTTGCCGCAAACAGCTTCCGTCGCGCATTGCGGATCCATACAATCGGCTTGGCCGTCCATATTGTCGTCCATGCCATTGGCGCACAATTCCGTGCCCGCGTTTCCTCCACCTGCGCCCGCGGAGCCCCCCGAACCCCCCGAACCCCCCGTGTTCGCACCCCCCGTTCCCATTCCCGCGACGCCGCCCGTTCCCATTCCTGCGACGCCGCCCGTTCCCATTCCCGCGGTGCCGCCGGTTCCCATCCCACCCGTGCCCGCTCCTCCACCTACATCGCCACTGCTCGATGAGGACGAACTCGAACTCGACGAACCTTGGGTCGTGGGTTCGTCACTACAACCATATACCGTCAAACCGACGGCACTCAACAGACCTGCGATTCCAAGAGAACGAAGCTTCATTGCAATCTCCTTGATCGAACCGGCACCTGGTCGATTCGCTTTGAGGTGAAACGAGAAGAAATTGTCCGAGAACGAAAGCGGAGTCGTGATGATCACGAGTCACGACATCGATGAACGCCACGCCGTAGCATGACGTTTTGCAGGCGCGAAGTGCTTAGTTTGACCTCGAAATCGTAACGAAAACGTCATGAACGTGCTTCGGCGACCCGGCGCACCGATAGGGCCCGCGAAACCCAAAAACGTGCCCGGAAAAAGTGTCGCCGACTTTTACGGGGCGAACTCCCAACCGAACACCGCCGGCGTTCGAGCCCGATGTCGCCCCAGGTTTTCGCCGACGAACCACGATCCGTCCGCTGCCCATCGCGCCGCAAATGCATCACGCAAGATGAGCTCCGCCAGTTTGCCGCGCGGCGAAAATCCCCACTCGGCTTCTTGCGATACATCGTCGGGATCTGCGTAATACCGCCACACGAAAAACCCCGCGACATGTCGAGAATCCAAGAGCGGAGCAATCAACGCTTCGTACGCTTGCGCTTGCGCTTCTTCGTCGACCTTCACGCCCTTCATTCCATCGGGCCATTCCCAAGGTCGCACGGCAGGATCGGTCCGCGTCGTATACCCAATCTCCGTCAGCACCACCGGCTTGTGCCATTGGCGCGAAAGACGCTCGAGCCCTTCCGTCACGCGCTTTCCGCCCGCCATGAGGGCCTCGCGACCTGCGCCGTCTTTATCCGCCAACGGGTAAAACGCGTTGATCCCAATCAAGTCGAGCTCGCCGAGGATCATCGTGTCTTCAACGTCGTCCCAATTGGCCGAATACGTGAGCAGCCCCGAATAAATGCGCCGAACGTCTTGGATGATCGGGAAAAACATTGACGCGCGGTTTGTCGTTACAAAACTTCGCAGCTCCACCCCAATGCTGAACATCTCGACGCCACCTTCAGCAGCCACAGCCGCCCAGGTCAGCAAGAAGTGTCGATACGCTTCGGCCCAGCGCACCCAAGCTCGGTCGTCGCCGGGATCGATGAGCGCCCGCCAATCGCCCGTTTCGACCCATAAATGCGGCACCAAAAACACCTTGAGCCCCCGCGCATGCGCTTGCGTTATCGCCGCGAGAACATTGCGTCGGTTTTCCTCGAACGGAGCCTCGAACGTCAGATCGATCCCCGTGGGTTTCAAATCCCAAACCCGTCCAAACGGCGTGAGGCTGATCCACGTCGCGCCCACTTCGCGCGCCTCGTTCATCGCCTTGGCACAAGCCGGAGATCCATATCCTTTGCCCGAATGACGCAAGCTCTCGATCGGTCCGATCGTGACCCCTCTGATCCCTCCACGCGCTTGATCCGCCCAAGACGAACCTTCTGGCAACGCTGGGCCAAACCGATCTGACGAACCTGCACTTTTGGCTCCCGCTGACGTCTCGGTGGCCTGTGTCGTAGGGACAAACACAGCGAGCGTCAGGGCAAACGCGGCAGCTCGAAGAAAAAAACGAGGGGTCGGTTCGTTCGTCTCGACCAAGAGCACGGGCCCGCATATAGCGCGAGATGCGCGGAGTGTGATTTGCTTTCGACCGTTGAACCTGCGGTAGCGAGGGACGTGATGGACAACGAAGGTGTCGCGGGCGTTTTGGAACAAGTGGCGGACTTGCTGGAAATCGAAGGAGCCAGCACGTTTCGGGTGCGTGCGTATCGCAATGCTGCGCGCACCGTGGGGGCGCTTGCTTCTCCTGTCGGATCGCTACCGGAAAAAGGGGCGGGGGCGCTGGAGGAGCTTTCGGGAATTGGAAAAGATCTTGCGGGAAAGATTCGCGAGATTGCGGCGACGGGTGAGCTCGCGTTGCTGCACGAACTGAAGGAGCGCACGCCGGAGAGTTTGCTCGGCTTGCTGGAGATTCCCGGCCTAGGGCCCAAACGCGCCAAAGCGATTTACGAAGGGTTGGGGATCGACTCCATCGCGTCGCTCGAGAAGGCGGCGAAAGAAGGGCGACTGCGTTCGCTCAAAGGTGTGGGTCCGAAACTCGAAACGCAGATCCTCGAAGGCATTGCGGCTCGTGCGCTGCGGGGGAAGCGGATTTTGATTTCGGAAGCCGACGCTGAAATTGCTCCGATTCTCGAACGTTTGCGCCAAGCACCTGGTGTTGGTTCGGTCGAAGTGGCGGGAAGTTATCGCCGTCGGCGCGACACGGTGGGTGATGTCGACATCCTCGTTACAGCTACCGATGGCGCGAAAGACATTGGCAAATTGCTCGCGACGTACAGCGGCGTGATCAAGATTTTGGCTGAGGGCGAGACGAAAACGAGCGTCGTGCTGACGTCGGGTTTGCAAGTGGATATGCGCGTCGTGCCGCCCGAATCGTTTGGGGCCGCGATGCATTACTTCACCGGATCGAAAGCGCACAACGTGGCGATCCGAATGCTTGGTGTACGAAAGAATTTGAAGATCAACGAGTACGGCGTGTTCGAGCAGGAGACGCGCGTGACGGGTGAGCGCGAGGAAGACGTGTTCGGTTCCGTGGGGCTTTCGTTCGTGCCTCCGGAAATGCGTGAAGATCGTGGTGAGATCGATGCTGCTCGCGAAGGCAAGTTGCCAACGCTTTGTGCTCCAAGTGATCTGCTTGGGGATGTCGTGGAGTTATCGACGACTGCGCACATGGACGAGCACGTGTTGCAGTTGGCGCAAGCAGCTCATGCGCGGAAGTACGCGTTTCTCGTGGTGCTTGGGCCGCGCGAGCCAGGCCTGTTGAAGGCCGTCGAGCATGCGCAGGCGAAGGTGAAGGATGTGGTGCTGCGTGCTGGAGTGACGGTCGACGTGCGTGAGGATGGGTCGCTCGATGCTGAGCCTGGGTCACTCGATGGGTTTGTCGTGCGCGTGGAACTGACGAACGCGAACGGTTTGGAAGAAAAAGCGCGTACGCAGCGACTTTTGGCGGCGGTTGAAAGCGGCAAGGTGCACGTAGTCGCGCGACCGACGGCGGTGTTCCAGAAAGAAAAACTCGCGCAGATCGATGCGGAAGCGATTGCCAAAGCCGCGAAGAAACATGGTGTTTTGCTCGAGCTCGATGCGCGACCGGAACGTTCGGCAGGAGCTGACGGGTATGCGCGCGTGGCGCGTGACGTGGGAGCGAAGTTGCTTCTGGCCAGTCATGCAACGAAGCCGGAGGAGCTGGAGCGAATTCGGTACGGTCTCGATCAGGCGCGACGTGGTTGGTCCGCAGCAAAAGACGTGGCCAACGCCGAAAAAACGCCGAAGTTTGTCAAGGCGTAACCCACCCCAGGCCCAGCAAAATCGGGCAAACCCAGGCCCGGCAAAATCGGGGGACAAACCGAGGCCAAGCCCGGTGATTTCGACGCTCGCTTCGCGCGCTAACAAGCGCGCTACGCGAGAGTTTTGTTTTCGATGGGGGCTCGCCGTCGGGTCTCACAATCTCTTTGGCTGCGCCA
>DAOMZH010000220.1:0-12972 GCA_035437985.1 Polyangium sp. (in: bacteria)
TGCCGACACGGTTCTTCTGGTCGAACGATTTTTTGCCGCGGCGCCGAACAGCCGAGGCGGTGAATTCAGCACATTCGCCGCAAAAGTAAGGGCCTCGCATCCCGCGTTGGTCGCGACGGAATGGGTCAAGCGCGTCTACGCAAACGAACGGGGGGCATTCGAGGACCATATGCGGTCCGAGGGGCTGTCCAACTTTGCGGTCAAAGAAATTGGGGAGGACACCAAACTCGTCAATGCGGGGAACCGTGACGAATACATGGCCGTCACCTATATCGAACCCAGCGAAAAAAATGCGCCAGCGTGGGGATTTGATCTTGCTTCGGAAAAAACGAGAAATGCAGCGCTGACCTGGGCTCGGGACGCCGACGAAACCGCCATGACTGCGCCGATTCATTTGGTCCAAGGTGAATCCGAAATAGTAACTCTCATCGTTCATCCGGTTTATTCGGGTGCGCCTGGCAGCGTCCGAGAACGTCGGGACCAACTGCGCGGATTCATATGCGCAGCATTGGATCCACGCGTTCTTGTGGACAATGCCCTGGCGAATTTTCCGCGTGACGAATATCAGCTACGCATCACGGATATTACACTACCATCAAATACCACGAGGTTGGTCGATTCGGAAAAAGCAGCGGCCACGACGAATCAACCCTCGTTTTTGTATCAAGAACTCTGGACGATCGGCGGGCGAACACTGGACATCACGATTGCCCCGACCGCTGCATACATCTACGCCAATCGAAGCCTCCAAGCTTGGGTGGTTCTCGCGGGTGGACTTGGCTTGTGTGGTTTGCTGGGAGCATTTCTCTTGATCGTCAGCGGCCGAACGAGTCACATCGAATTGCTCGTCGAACAGCGCACCCAAGAATTGAGCGCCATTTTGGACAATGCCTCCGAAACCATCATCACCTTCGATGACCATGGGTACATCGAGCGTGCCAATCCCGCCGCCGCCACGCTTTTCAACGAATCACGCGAATCGTTGTTCACCCGCCGAATCACGGATTTGCTCCCACAAATCGATTGGCATGCCACACCCGATGAAGACGGGGCGCTCGAAATCCACGGATACCGTCGCGATGGTACCCGCCTCGTCCTCGAAATGACCTTGAGTCAAATGGATATTCGGGGGCGAACGTTGCACACGGCGATGTTGCACGACATCAGCGCGCGGAAAAAAGCCGAACGACTCAAGAATGAGTTCGTTTCCACGGTGAGCCACGAATTGCGCACGCCCCTTACGTCGATTTCCGGTTCGCTCGGGCTCATTGCTGGTGGTGTCGCGGGCGAAATTTCGGAAGACGTACGCGAGCTCGTGGACATCGCCAAAATCAATGCCGAACGATTGACCTTGCTGGTCAACGACATTCTCGACCTCGACAAACTCGCCGCAGGAAAACTGGACGTCGTTTGCGAATTGACTGATTTGCGGATGCTCGTGCGACAAAGCCTCGTCCAAAATCGTGGTTATGCCGAGCGTTATGAAGTCGCGGTCGTCATCGACGAGAATGACTTCAGGGAACCAATGATGGTCAGCGTCGATGCTTCGCGCATGCTGCAAGTGATGGCCAATTTGCTCTCGAACGCGATCAAGTTTTCTCCGCCGCACAAGAACGTGGAAGTTTCATTGTCGAAAATCGACGAGCGAATTCGAGTTGGCGTTCGGGATCATGGGCCTGGAATTCCCGAGGATTTTCAAGCACGGATTTTCGAAAAGTTCGCGCAAGCCGATGGCGCAGATACCCGAGCCCGCGGGGGAACGGGCTTAGGGCTGAGCATCAGCAAAGCCATTGTCGAGCAATTCGGGGGGACGATTGGTTTCGATGTCTCGCCCGGCAACGGAACCACGTTTTACGTCACGTTGCCGGTAGCGAGGTCAGAGAGTTAGGCCGCTGGGGATTTCACGGGCAGAATCCACATTCTTGCATGCAAGTGCAGTTGTAGTATTCGCAGATGTCACACATGCCATCGCCGCAGTACCCGTTGGGACAACCGCAATCGAATTGACAATTGTCGGTGGATTCGCCGCATGCGGCATCGCAGACGTAATCGCCGCAATAACCCATGCAGCAGGTTCCTGGACAATCGCCACAATTGCAAACGGTTTCGCCACAAGCCCCGTCACACACGCCATCGCCGCACATGCCATTGCAACATGTGCCTGGACAATCGCTCGGGCAATTGCAGGTGACTTCGCCACACTCCGCTTCACAGGCACCATTGCCACACGAATTTATGCAGCAAGTTCCGGGACAATCGACCTGACAATTGCAGCTTGATTCGCCGGCTCCACAGAAACCGTCGCCACATCCGCAATCGATGACGCACATACCCTGTTCACCGCATTCGCACAATCCGTCACCACAGAATGGTGCACAATCGACCGAGCAAGTTGAGCACGACTCGCCACCATTGCATTGGCCATCGCCACAACAGCCCTGCCCGCAATCATTGGGACACGTGCACTTGTTCTCCCCGCATTCAGCGCGACACTGACCATCGCCGCAGGAAGAACTGCAACACGAACCGCCGCAATCGGTCGAACAGCTCTGACACGTTTCGCCACATTGACAAACGCCGTCCCCGCAGGTGGGTCGACAATCCGCAGGACAACTGTCGCACGTTTCGCCATTCGAACAAACGCCATTGCCGCAACACGAACAATCGCTCGGACAACTCGCGCACGATTCGCCCGCATTGCACGCACCATTGCCACAACACGAACCACAATCGCTCGGGCATGACAAACATGTTTCTCCAGCTTCACAAGCATGGTTGCCGCAACACGAACCACAATCGCTCGGGCAATTGTTACAGGTTTCGCCAGACGTACAAAACCCGTCGTTGCAGGTGCAAGTGCAATCGGCGGGACAATTGCCACACGACTCACCCGTTTGGCAAAGGCCATTGCCGCATTGAATGCACTGGCCACAATCGGCCGAGCAATTCGTACAGGTTTCGCCTGCTTCGCACACGTTGTTGCCGCAGCACGAACCGCAATCACTGGGACAATTCCCACAGGTTTCGCCCATGCTGCACGTCTTGTCGCCGCATGTGCACGGGCAATCATCCGCGCATGTCGTACACGATTCGCCTGTTTCGCAGACGCCATTTTTGCATACCGGACATGCACCGCAATCTGTCTTGCAGCTCGAACATGTTTCGTTGTTGTCGCATTGACCATTGCCACAACACGAGCCGCAATCACCCGGACAATTGCTGCACGTTTCCGAATCTGCGCTACATACGCGATCGCCGCAGCTGCATGCACAATCCTGCGGACAATACGAACAATCCTCGCCCGCACTGCATGTGCCATCCCCACAGCTCGAATCACTGACGCATTGGGTTTGGCCGCTTCCTTCGGGTTGTTCGGTACACGAATAACCCGTATCGCAATAAACGCCAAGACAAACACAGGGCAAGCTCAGCGTAATTCGTCCTGTCGATCCGGAAGGAAAAACCACAGCCAACGAAGACGTCAGCGCGGCTGGCCCTTCGCTTCCAAAATCGAATGTCGCCACGGCGCGATGCTGCACGCCCTCGACAAAGCCTTGCGAGAAACGACGCGCCAGCGGCAATTCCGTCGCCGCCGATACCGCAATCGTTTCCTTCATATCCACTTGCCCGGCCGTCTGCACTTCGACCGTTACCGACTTTAGGCGCGCCGCGCATTGCGCGCCTACGCCCAAGACAAGCGTGACGTCAGTCGCCGATTCCGTTCGGACTTCCGGGCCACATTGGACCCCGAAGACCAGAAGAACCAACGCCAACGCGGCGATAGTTAAAACTCGAAACACTTGCGACAAACCTGAAGGACGCATAACGCGATCGTCGTCGATGCCGCGAAAGAGCGCAAGACGAGAGCGCTGCGTCAATGCTCAAAGATCGAGCGCGCAGGCCGCCGAAATCGACTCGCCACAACAATCCGAAGGACCACATGGCCTCCCAGCACTCGTCAATCCTACCCCGCATACGAATCCGGCCATGCAGGCACACGATCCGCTCCCTCCGGCCCCACCCGAACCAGCACAACACTCGGCCCCGACATGAAAAACGAGCTTCCGCGTTTCCGCCTCGCAAAAATCAACGGACACTTTGCGCGCTTCACCCGATGCGGGAGGCAACGTCGAGGGACACGCGAATTCTTTTCCCGGATCCACAGTTTCTTGCCCCGCGATGAGATCAAAGGGCGTCACTTCGATGCTGATTCGGTCGCTTGCAGGTTTGCCCGCGTCGCGGCGCAATACGAAACTCGCCGTCGGCATCCCCGGCATACCCTCGATGTTCACACACAAACTCGCTACCAGTGCGCTCGTCGCTTCATTCGTGATGACCACCCGCACGGCACGCGGAGCTTGCGTCGCCGTACTCGCCGGGACGAGCTCGACCTGCACGTAGCTTGGATCCACGGGCGCTTCGGAAGAACACCCCATAAATCCGCAGGCCGATCCAAAGCCCAAGACAAACAGCATGCTGGGACAAACGAGGCGCGACGGACGCATCAAAACCTCACGGTAAACGCTGCAGGAATGACGCGACCAACGGTGCTCGGAGGCGGCGCGGCCCCAGGGGGAGCATCGGAGCTCGTGACGACCACAACCACGGCCACCGCTGCACCTGCTGCGACGACGGCCCCGACAGTCCCCCAAAACCAACCCTTTTTGTAAAATGGAACGTCGGGCGGCGCTACGGTTGCACTCTTCGATTTTGGCGCGGTGAGGACGACTTCGACTTCGGATCCTTCGAGTGATTTCGTCACCGTCACGGTGTCATAACCGTCTTTTTTCAGGACAAACACATGCTTTCCCGGATCGATCTCGATTCGACCAGCACTCCCAATGACGTGCAACGTGCCATCGATTTCCACACTCGCATCGGGCGGAGTACGCTTGATGATCGCCGTGACGACTTTCGCCGCAACTTCGTCGCGTAGTTTCTCGACCTCTTTTTGCAAGGCCGGTTTGAGGGGTTTGTCGTCGACGCCTTTCGTCAGCAAATCCTGCGTCAAATGCTTGGCATCGACATACCGACCTAGAGCTCGATAGGTAACGGCCATGTTGAAGCGCACGGTCGCTGAATGTTGCAATTCGTCCGATTTTTTGAATACGTCGAGCGCTTCGGCCCACTTGCCTTCGTCACTCAGCGCCAAACCTTGATCAAAAAGGGCTCGCGCTTGACGCTCTTCCGGCGTGGTTTTCCCTCCCGCCCCGAACGCGGGCAAACCCGTCAACAAGATGACACACAACGGAGCGAGGACGAACCATCGCGGCAAGGCTTTGCGTTGCGAAGAGAAACGAATCAATCGTAACTCCTGACGAGCGGACCACCTTTTTTCGAGGTAGCCGTGGGTTGAGGTGCGGGAGCAGGGGACGTGCGCGGAGCCGTTCTCGACGTGGTTCTTGCGGGAGTCGTGGCGGTCGCCGACGTATTCGCGACCGGTGCTGGTTCGGTCGCAACCGGCGGCGGATTCGTTGGAGCCGCAACGGGTTGTACGGAAACGACAGGTTGGGCACCATCTGCCGCAGATGTCGTTGTTGCCTCGGGTTTGTCTTTTGAAAGTACAATCACGAGCACCACGATCGCTCCAATGGCCAACGTCGACGCCAAACCGAGCATGACATGCAACGAGTTCGATTTCGCTGGTGGCGGGGGCCCCATGAAGTTGGGCTGCGACGTTTTCGTATCAACCGGACCAACCCCAGGAATCGACGAGTCCGTGCCTGGCTGAGGCAGCGGATCGGTGAGCAACATCGGACGTGGAGGCGGAGTTTGTCCGTGTGGAACGGGCGTCGCGCCGTACATGGCTTGCGTGTGATCATACGACCCCGAGATCTCTCCTCGCGGAGGCGGGGTTTGTCCGTACGGCGCGGGAGTGAGACCATGAACGCCGGATGGATGCGACACGGGCGCAGGCGTATGGCCCACGAGCGCTTGGGTGCGATCGTACGAGGGCGAAGAACGGCCCGTCGGAAATGGCGTGATGCCCGAAACGGAGCGCGTGGACATCGGTTGCGACGAACGAGAAAACGAGCCGCTTGGGGCATTGGCAATGCGGGCGAGAAGAGCTTTTCGGGCCGATGTTCGTTCGGGAAAATGCTCGAGCAACCAGGCCGCAGCCGTGGCTGCATCGTGCGGAGCTCCGCGAGCCCGCGCCCAAGCTCGAAGATCCTGCTCGACCGTCGCTGCAGTTGCATAACGATCGTGTCGCTCCCGAGCCATGGCGCGCATGATGATGGGATCGAGCGACGGAGGGATCGATGCTGGCATTTTTTGGCTCGGCGGATCGATGATCGCGCCTTGCAACGCAGTGATCGTGTCGATGTCACTACCGCGGGCAAACGGCGAAATGGCCGTAGCCATTTCATAAAGCATCACGCCCAAACTAAAGATGTCGACCGTGCGATCAATGGGGGCTCCACGAAATGTTTCAGGAGCCATGTACGGGAGTTTGCCCTTGAGCTCACCGGCGGTGGTTTGGGTCATGCGCTGCGCGGCCTTGGCAACCCCGAAATCGAAAAGCATCGGGTGACCTGCATCGGACAACAAAACGTTGGATAACGACACGTCGCGATGAATGATCTCGAGCGACTCACCCGTGAGCGATTTGGCTTCATGTGCTGCGTGCAAAGCGGAGGCCGTTTCGGCGCCGATCCAAGCTACGAGCCAATCCGGAAAAGCCTTGCCGCGTTTTTTCTGGTCCCGCAACAGACGCGACAACGAATCGCCACTGCAGTAGTCGAGAACCACGAAGTGGTTGGAACCTTCGGAACCTACGTCGATCGTCGCAATGATGTTCGGATGGCGAATCGCTGCGGCGACATTGGCTTCGTCATGCAGCATGTGGATGAACGCTTCATCGCCGGCAAGATGCGGATGAATGCGTTTGACGGCGACGGGCTTGATGAACCCACCTGGTCCGACAAACCTTCCGACGAACACTTCGCCCATACCGCCAGAAGCAAGGCGTTCGAGGATCTCGTATCGACCGAGTCTCTCGGGGACATCCTGGGCGTCGGAAGACATGCTGGTCCGTAGCGTACACGGGACATGGGGCTCGTGGAAGAAAAGAACGCGATCAAACGAAGCAATGACCGTTCACACGTGCACCGACTTGGTGCATCATGTTTTCTGTGTCTGGAAAAGAAAGCGCCGCATTGGACATCGTCCTGTCGCAATCGACTTTACGGCGCCCATTTTTCGTGGTCCTCACGCTCGTATCCGTCGCGGGAATCGCTGCCGAACTGCTCGGCGCGGCGTTGACTCTGTCGACCCAATCGGGCCTCGTGCCCCTCTTTTCTTTGAGTTACGAAGGCAACGTTCCGACGTTTTATTCTGCGGCGATTCTTTCACTTGCGGCGGTTCTGCTCTCGTTTTCGGCGGTCGCCGCAAGAAAAAACGCAGACGGATTCGTGCCTCATTGGTGGATCCTGGCGCTTGGTTTTTTTTATATCGCGATTGATGAAATTTTTTCGATCCACGAAATGGCGGGGGGGTTTTTGAGCCTTTCTGGTATTTTGTATTTTAGCTGGGTCGTACCTGCGGCCGCAGTCGTGCTCCTGATCGGTATTTCGTATGTGCGTTTCTTGAAGCATTTGCCGCGAAGAACTGCCCTTCGTTTTTTGATTGCGGGCACGATTTACGTGGGCGGCGCCGTGGTCATGGAACTGCCCCTCGGTTATTGGACGGAAAAACACGGCTCGCATAATCTCGGTTATGGTCTCATCGATGCCGTGGAAGAAACCCTCGAAATGATTGGCATCAACCTTTTTAATTTGTGGCTCCTCGATCATCTAGCGGACAAACGCGTCGTGCTTCGTTTCTTGCCTGCTGACCGCGAACCCTCGACGGACAAGACGTGACCGCCGCGGACCCGTGCATTTCTGCGCCCAGCACAGCAGCTCCGCGGCGCTCGCCCTATATCGTCAATCCTGCGTACGATTGGATATTTTTCCTTCTTCCACCTTTGCTTTCCATCCTCGTCGGTATGCTCGTATCTGGATCGACGTTCGATACCGATCGTTTTTGGCTGCACGGGCGACGCGTCACCTGGGCGACGCTTTTGCTCGGCATTTTCGTGCATGCGCATTTGGTAGCCGTTTTTGTGCGGAGCCACCTGGATCCCGACGTATTTCCGCGCCATAAGATTCGGTTTGTCGTGGTCCCCATTCTTTTCATCATTGCCATGATGACGTCGATGTGGGCCGTGGTCATGGCGACGGTTCTCGTGACATTTTGGGATGTGTGGCATTCGGCGCTGCAAACATTTGGGCTCGGACGCATTTACGACCGCAATCAGGGTAATGACCCGCTCGTCGGCCGGAGACTCGATTTTTTGCTCAATTTGCTTTTGTACATTGGGCCCGTCGTTTCTGGGGCGACGATGTACGCACATTTTCAAAAGTTCGAGCTTTTTGCCGATGTGGATGCCTTATTTTTTACGCAAATACCTACGGCCTTGAAAACCCATCAAGGAACGATTGCCCGGGCTGTAACCGTCGGAGGCGCCGCGTTTCTCGTATTTTACGTGGGTGCTTATGTTCGTCTTGCGCGGCGCGGATACAAGATTGGTGGACAAAAAGTTTTTCTCTATGTAACAACGGGGATTTGTTCCATTTGGGCTTGGGGGTTCAATCCATTTGGACAAGCATTTCTCATCATGAATTTATTTCATGCCCTGCAATATTTCGGGCTCGTGTGGTGGTTCGAGCAAAACGTATTGGTGCAGCGCCTGGGGATAGCTGGTCTGCGGCATGCAAAACCGATCGCGGCGATCGTTTTCGTGCTGGTCACGGTCGCTTATGGAGCCTTCGCCGAAATCCTGGCGGATGATCACCGCTTTTTATGGAGCGTTGCACAAACTGTGGCGTTGATGCATTTCTTTTATGACGGCTTCATTTGGTCCGTGCGCAAAAAGCAGGTTTGAATATGTTCTTCCGTTCTTTTTTGGAGGCAACGCGATGCTGTCGACGAACAAGTACAAATTCAAAACGCCGTCGTGTTGATTGACGTTTTTTTCAGCGCGCTACGTTTTTATGACCAACAGACGTCGTTCGTTCACGCACCTGACGTACGTATGTCACCGATTCGTTGCGGAGCCGTGGCTCACGCGTAAACATGTCGTAACAAAGACGTCACACGATCCTGCGCATGATGCTGACCATCGAAAGGCCGGACTTCCGGACGAAATGTCATGCGCTCGTTGCTCTCTTCCCTGGTCACATTGGTATTCGTTGGTGCATTTTCCCGCGATGTGTTGGCTGAGCCAGCCCCCGGGACCGAATCGCCAACGACAAGTTCTGCGACACCTGCGACGACACCTGCGACGACAAGTGCGACCGCAACTACAACTCCTGAAACCGCACCTGTCGCGGCGACTCCCACACCTGATCTACCGCCGTCACCTCCTGTCGCGGCCCCGCCGCCTCCTCCACCCATCGTAGCCCCGGTACGACCGATTGAAGTGCCCAAGCCCAAGAAGGAAGAGCCGCATTGGTACGAGAAAATCAAAATTCGCGGCTACACGCAGATTCGTTACAATCAGCTTGGAGCAACAAACGAACGACTCGTGAATACGCAGGGAGATCGGTCCATCGGCAAGGATGGCGGAATTCTCATTCGTCGGGCGCGCCTAATTTTGCAGGGCGACGTGCACGACCATGTCTTCGTTTACTTGCAGCCGGATTTTGCAAGCGTCGTCAGCGACCAATACCATGTTCCAACCATGCGAGATTGGTATGCCGATGTCTCGATTGACAAACGTAAAGAATTTCGTTTTCGCGTTGGGCAATCCAAAGTGCCTTATGGGTTCGAAAACATGCAATCGAGTCAAAACCGAGCGCCCTTTGATCGTTCAGATGCCATCAACAGTGCCGTAAAGGACGAACGTGACCTCGGGATCTTCTTCTATTGGGCACCCGAGCGTATTCGCAAACGCTTCAAAATGCTCGTCGACTCGGGACTCAAGGGTTCTGGCGATTACGGCGTCGTGGCCCTGGGCGCTTATAACGGACAAACCGCAAACCAGAAAGAGAAAAATGCCACGCCGCATGTCGTCGCGCGATTGACCTGGCCCTTTTTGGTGGGGAAAAAGCAAATCGTCGAAGTCGGCGCTGGAGGTTACGCGGGCAAGTATGTCGTGAAAACAGCGGACGACGTGACAGCTCCGGACGAAGTACAAGACATGCGGCTGCACGCGGCATTGACGGTATACCCGCAACCGATTGGTTTCCAAGCCGAGTACAATATCGGCCGAGGCCCGGAGCTCGTTGATGGAACACGAATCGAGGATCGACCGCTTCATGGCGGCTACGCAATGCTCAATGCCCAAGTTTGGGATTTCTTTCCGTATGTTCGAGGGGTTCTGTACGAAGGTGGGCGCAAGTTCGAGACGAACGCACCTCATTACAGTGTCCGTGAACTCGAAATTGGTACGGAATGGCGACCGTTCAGCGCTTTGGAAATAACCGCTGCATATACCTTCGCCGAACGAACCCATCCTGAAGCTCCATATCCCCAAGAGCGTGGGCGGTTGCTACGGCTTCAAGTACAATTCAATTATTGAAATAGCACCGCAAAAGAAGGCACGTGACGACTCGAAACTGCGTTCGCGAGTAACCAGCTCGTCTGGCGAGAGCGGACGCAAGATCTGCTCGGGGCGGGCATGGTTTTGGCAAAATGTTGATTGCGTGGAGGACCGTTTTTCTATAGATTGTCAAGTCATGCGACACGACAAACTTTTCCGCGCTGGATTCGTAATGCTTACGCTCGCGGCAGCGATTGCGTTGCCCGCGTGCAGCAAAAAAGACGAGGCTGCCAAGCCTGAAATCACCGCGGAAAGTGCCGCGGCCGAAGAAGCGATCACGGAACAACACGAACCGGCCACGGTATCGTGGGTCGTGGCTCCTGAAGGCAAACTCAAGGCGCGTTTCAAAGCCGCCGATGGGGCGCCGTTGGGAACGAGTGTCACGGGATCGGTCACGGTCAAACCACTGCAAGCCGACGCGAAACCCGTCACGGCGAAACTCGTTTACGACACCGAAGCCGGCGTGCATACGGCCGAATTCCCGGCGCTCAATGCCGATCTCACCGAAGTGAGTTATGACGTTTCCGTAAAGGGCAAACCCATCAAGGGCGCCATGCACGTGCCGCGCGGAGGTACGCGCGAGCTCGTGGCCACTGCCAAAGTGTCCGCGGAAGTGAAATTGCCCGAGGGGAAAAAAGGGCCCAATGGAGGCGTCATTCAGGTGGTCGGGGACGACGTGATCGAAGTCGTGGCCGATGTGAAATCGGGCGAAACGCGCGTTTACGTGCTCGATGACGATTTCAAACCCATTCCCGTGGGCAAACGAAAAGTCAAGCTGGCCGTCGTGGGCAGCGCCCCAGAAACCGTCGAATTGGCCGCCGAACCGAAAGGATTGTACTTCACGGGCAAACTCACGGTCGTTAAGACAAACCCACATCGATTGACGGTCGTGCTCACGGGAGAACGGTCGCCCGAGCCGGTCGTGGTGCTTTGCGGATATCATCCGGGCACGGTCGTCGTGGTTGGTCCGGGCGCACCGACGATTGGTCTGTTCGTCGCGGTCGGTTGGGCTCCTGCGGTTGTCGTGGTCGATCCGACGCCAAATATCGTGGTCGTTGGCAAGGGCAAAGGCAAAGGCCGATGGGGCTGGAAGGGCGGCAAGGGCGTCCATATCAAGATTCATTGAAGCCCTTCACCGCCGAAGCGCACTCTCTCTCGCTGCTCGAAATTTGGCCCAGCCCGGCCCTTCGTGAAATGGCTGGGCCATGCTCATCCGGCTAGCCCGGCCCTCCTCGCTCCTCGCAACTGCTTTGGCGCTCGGTTCTCTCGCCTTGCCACGTACAGCCTCGGCCTGGGTCGATGCGCGTGTCGCCGGCGATGACGTGCGCGTAGACATCGCCAAAGATGGTTCTGCACGTATCGAACACAAGATCACGTTGCGCATCTCTGGCGGGCCATTACGTGCGCTCGATCTGCGCGGCGTGGACGCGGATGCAGTTCCCGAGACCGATGGGTACGTCGTTCCGGGCAAAGATGCGGCTAGTGGCTCACTTGCCCAAGCCGAGCCGGTGAACCTGGAGATGCTGCCTCCGTCGAGTCGCCCGCAAGACGACGGAACGAAGGAACCGTCGGTGATGCGGGTTCGCTTCGATGCTGACAAGGGTTTGTCGCGGGGCGTTTTTGTCGTCTTCGTCCGTTACCGAACGGAACTTTTTCGTCGCGGGCTCATGCATCGGGATGGCTCGATGGCGCAGCTCCGTTGGACAGGTTTGTCTTGGAATGATGGCTTCGACTCGGCACGTGCGACGTTCATTCTGCCGTCGGGCCCGACCGAACCGCGTCCCGATGAAGCGCCTCCAGCAGAAACCCAAGACACCGCAGCGGTAAGCCCGCCTGCCTCGACGCTTTCGACGTTGCGCCGAGGGACAGGCCGAGACGAACTCGAGCTCTTGCGGCCCTATGCTCCAAAAGGTGAAGCGGTGACGTGGCATGTACGTTTCGATGCCCGAGCGCTCGACGTCACCGCCGCAAAAACGTCGCAGAACGAGGCAAACGCCCCTGTGGCACCTTCATCGTTCACGCCAGCCCGTCGCGATTTGCTCTTTGTGATTGGTGGCGCGGTGTTTGTCTTGTATTCACTCCTGGTCGCCTTGAAGTCGCGCGAAGTTTTGCGCACGACGGCTGCTGCAGGAGCTGAAGCTCGACCCTTGATCCCGCTGCCCATGTACGCGCGCTCGGTAGCTGCCGGTTTGGCGCTCGTGGTTGGCTTGTTGCTGGAACTATTCCTGCGAACGGGCACGCTGGGCGCGTTGTGCGTGGCGCTTGCAGCGGCGTTGTCGATGCATCGTGCGCCGACGGTGCCTTCGGTATCGCGTTTACGGGGGCCGGGCGGATGGCTTCCGATTACCGAAGATGAAGTTTTTGCGCGTTTGCCTCGACGAACTGGT
>DAOMZH010000221.1:0-12895 GCA_035437985.1 Polyangium sp. (in: bacteria)
TTCCTCGCGAGCTTTTGCTCTGATCATCGGCCACGCGATCCGCACCTCGCACGCAGATCCCAACTCCCGCGAAGTTCGTGTTCGCGCCACCCGTCCAACAGGCCCCGAACCGGGCGTACGTATCGACGTCGAGCTCGGCGCTCGCAACACCACTCCCGCAGAAGTCGAAGCTCTTTTTGCACGTCGCGCCACATCACGCGGACGTAGCCTCACGCTCGGTCTGAGTCTCGCCCGCTCCATCATCGAACTGCACGGCGGCTCCGTCACCGTCGAAGGCACTCCAGACGGAGCACCTGTCGTCCAATGTTTGCTCCCGTTGGCCACCCCCGGTCGTCGCCCACGTCTGTCCTCCAAACCCGCCTTGGGTTGATCATCCAGATCCGCGTCGCTTCCCTTCGCTGTGCGTACGAGCTACGTCCACGTCATGTCCGAGCGCGTGATCACTGCCGCGGCTGTTGAAGATGACGATCGTTTCGATCGCCTCTTCCGGCCCGATTCACTCGACGAATATGTTGGTCAAGACAAACATCGCCAAAATTTGAAGGTGTTCGTCGAAGCGGCGAAACGTCGGCGCGAGCCGGTTGATCACACCTTGTTTTGCGGCCCGCCCGGTCTTGGTAAAACCACCCTCGCGCACATCGTGGCGCGCGAGATGGGGGTCACGCTGCATGCCACGAGTGGTCCGGCCATCGAACACAAGGGTGCACTCGCCGGGTTGCTCACCAAACTCGAAGCGCGCGACGTCCTCTTCATCGACGAGATCCACCGCCTCACTCCCGCGGTGGAAGAGAGCCTTTATCCGGCCATCGAGGGATTCAAGATCGACATCATGACGGGCGATGGTCCGTACGCGACGACGATACAGTTGGCACTCAAACCTTTTACGCTCATCGGAGCGACGACGCGCACTGGGCTCCTCACGGCGCCTCTTTTGTCTCGCTTTGGATACGTCGTGCGTCTCGACTTTTATCCGGTCGAAGATTTGCAACGCATCATCGAGCGCAGCGCCAGGCTCATCGAGGTTCCGATCGATGCCGATGGTGCGTATGCCCTCGCCGCTCGATCGCGGGGTACGCCGCGTGTGGCCAATCGTCTCTTGCGTCGAGCGCGTGACTTTGCGGAAGTGCTCGGCACGGGGCGGATTAGTGCGGAAATTGCCAACATGACGGCAGATCGTCTCGAGATCGATCGTGCCGGGTTGGACGACATGGACCGCCGCTTGCTCAACGTGATCGTCGAACATTACGACGGTGGGCCCGTGGGCATCGACACGATCGCCGCGGCGCTCAGTGAGCCTCGCGATACGGTCGAAGACGTCTACGAGCCTTACTTGTTGCAGCAAGGTTTTCTTGGACGAACCCCGCGGGGGCGCATCGCGACGCGCAAGGCGTACGAGCACCTCGGGCGGCCAATGCCGATGAAAAACCCGCCTCAAGGTGATCTATTCTCCTGAACCATGGTCGCATCGGCCGAGCTTCTCGATCGCTTGCTCGTAGCGACATGTGAGACGTCGCTGGATACGGACGTCGCGAAAATTGCGGGGTGCTTCGTGCCCCTGGCAGCTGACGCGTTCTCGCCTGCCGTCGTCGGTCTGCGTGTGCCTCGCGGCGAGAAAAGCACCGTGGTGGTTCGAAGTGCCTCGAGCAGCCACGAAGCATCGGGAGATGATGCATCGCGGCTCTTTCAACACTTGGAGCACGAACGAATTATCGAAATCCCTTCGAGCGCTGGAGCGACGTTGCACGTTGCCTCGAATTCCCGAGAACATGTTCGTCTCGACGATGCGCTCGAGTCCTTCCTCGAACGGTTGGTCATGACGATCGATGCCGCATTGGTCAGGGCAAGGCTCGCTGCGGAACTGCTGGTCAAGCATGCGCGACTTCACGCATTCGACGCGAAGTTCGTCCAAGCGAACCGTTTGGCATCGTTTGGGCAAATCGCCGTCGACATCGTGCACGAACTCAATAGTCCGCTGACTTCGATGCTCGCATATTCGGACTATCTGCATCAAAAGGCGCAGCGCTCGGGATTCGATCCTGCGGATGTCGAACGTCTCGCTCGACTGCAGCAATCCGCGCAGCGCATTCACGCCTTCACGCGCGATCTATTGGCCTACGCGCGTCCGCGACAAGTTGCAGCGACAGCCGTGGCGATTCACGACGTCATCGAACAAGCGTTGGTCTTTTGCGACTACGTGCTCGATGAGTTTGGAGTGACCGTCGAACGCATGTTCGGTGACGTTCCGGCAATCCGCGGCATCCCGGACCAACTCACGCAGATCTTCGTCAATCTCTTCACCAACGCAGCTCATGCCATGCGTGGTCATGGGGGGCGTTTGACCATCCGAACCAACGTCGTGCCCGGAACAACCCTCGTTCGCATCATCGTCGAAGACGAAGGTCACGGCATATCGCCCGAGCACTTGGAGAAAATCTTCGAGCCGTATTTCACGACGAAGCCCGAAGGTGTGGGCACCGGTCTCGGCCTCAGCATCGTGCGCAACATTGTGAATGCCCATGGCGGACACATTCGCGCGTATGCCCGGACGAACCAAGGAGCCGTGTTCGAAGTCGACTTGCCCCGGGATGTTCGTCCGAACGAACTCGAACCAGCTTAAGGTCCGGCGACCCTGTCGCTTTTCTGGGGTAGTTCCGTCGTCAGGACGCCGTTGCGTTGATAAGGCGCGTAGCGTGGAGGAATTCCGATCGCCCCTGAAGCATTCGCGCTCGACATCACCTGCCAATGCAAATGGGGCATGGTGGAGTGTCCCGAGTTTCCGCAGCGCCCGATCTCCATGCCTGCAGCGACGGCCATTCCGGGACGAACCTTCAGGCTTCCGGGGATGATGTGCGCGAAGAGGGAGAACTCGCCATTTCGATGGTCGATAACGACGAAGTTTCCGTGCATGTCGTATCTGTTCACGACCGTTGGGAGGTTCTCTGGCACGCCGTCGACGGCGATGACCACGACGCCAGGGGCATCGGCCACGACCGGTTGGTTGTACGAGGGAAAGTCCGTATTGACCCGCAGGGGGCCGCCAAAACCTCGGCCGTACGGAATGTCGACGACGAGATCCAGTGCGTAGGCTTGATCGTTTGTCGCCCCGTAATGGGTGCGGTGCACTTTCCAATTGCCCACGACGGGAAGGCGATATTGAAGGGCACCTGGTTGGGCAACCGTGTTTGCCCGAGGGAATTTCAACAACGGTGGCGCTGCTTCACCCCCACAGGCCGAGACGAACGTTGCGCTCGTGAGAACGGCCGTGACGAAGAGAAGCGAACGCATGTTCGATATTCAAACGGCTCTTGGGTCAGGGGTTGACCTTGATCCCGATGACGAGAACGCCGCCCTTGTAGTTCTGCCCCGCGACGAAAAACGTTTCGCCTGCTTTGGCGTTGACCTCGAGCAGCGGTAGGAAGTCTTTTCCGCCGGCTTTCTTGACGCTCGCGCTCATGATGAAGCGCTTCGCCTCGCCCTTCTTCTTGGGCTCGACGACGTCTTTCAATGCGACCTGCAAGATGGCGCCATTGGGAAGTTTGGTCGTCGACGCCTGAGACTTGGACGAAGCAACCGTTGATCGTTCGAGCAACTTGTAGCTGTTGTAGGACGAAAACGGCGGTTTACCGAGTTCGGGCATCTGGCCAATCTTCGGGTCGATACCAGTGCCGTCGTTCGTTCCATGCAGAACGATGAGATCTGTGGAGACGGAGGCTTCAGCTGCGGCGGGTTTGGCCGGTGCAGCTGTTTCGGCGTGAGCAACAGAGCAAATCGGGGCGAGTGAAACCCCAGCAGCCAAAAAAATACCTAAGAGCGGGAGTCTCATTTTTCTTCTCCATCAGGATCAGTCAGCCACACGACTGTGGTGGTGTGTTTCGACGTCGCAGCCTCCGTTGGCACGTAAAAGATCGTTCCAACTTTCGAACCGAAATCCACGGCGGCAACTTCGACGCCCATTTGATCTTCGACGGCTTCCGCATCGCCTTCCGGAGCTGGGGCAACAGGAGCTGCAGGCAGCTCGACCGGAGGGGTTGCTGGAGCGATCTCTTGCGTCGTGATCATTGCGAGGGGCTGACTTGGTGCAGCCGAAGGATTCGGCGCCAAACGCCCCCAGATCATGAAGCTTGCTGCTGCCGCCACTGCCAACGCGACGAGGGCAAAGATGCCTCGAGAATTATCGTTCGATGGCGAAGTGCGGGTCCCGAGTTTTTCCAAGCGAAGCGGCGGTTTGTCGTCGGCTGAAGTTTCGCGCGACGCTTGCATCACCGGGGCAGCATCGCGTTCGTCAAGAGAAACGGCAGCATCATTGACCAGAATTTTGGCCATCACAGCATCGGCAAAATCGATGTTCGCTGCTGCGTCGAGCGCTCGTTCTCGCACGATGGTGGAAGAAATCTCGAGCGCCTCGAACTTGGAGCGTAAAACCTTGTCCCTTGATAGGGCGCGACGAACCTGCTCGTGACGTTCGGCACTGAGCTCTCCGTCGAGATAAAGCATCAAATCGAGGTCCGAGACGGGTTTCTCGACGTGTCTTTCGTGGGCTGTTCCGTTCATGCTCTTCGTCGTCACGGCGCCTCCTCGGGCTCGACTGATTCTTCGACGGCGCTCCGTGAACGCCCTTCTTCCGCATAACAATCCGCCAGAGCGCGCTGGAGCTTTTGTCTTGCGTGGAACAGCCGGCTCATGATCGTCCCTTTGGAAACGTTCATGGCAACAGCCATTTCTTCGTACGACATGCCTTCGACCTCACGCATCAAAATGACGCCTCGGTGGTAAGGGGGGAGAGCTTCGAGCGCGGCCTGAATTCGAGTCGCGATTTCACGACGGCGCATGACGTCGATGGGGTCGGCGCCGTCAATGCGAGATACCAAGGGGAAATCCGCAGCTTCGTCAGGTACTGCCTGCCCATCCACAAGCTCGACATCTCGCCGGCCGGGCTTGCGCATGAGATCGATCGCCAGATTTGTGACGATGCGATAAAGCCACGTGAAGAACGAGGAACCGCCCTGAAACGAGTTGAGATTGCGGTAGACGCGTAAGAAGGCATCCTGAACGAGTTCCCGGGCGTCGTTTTCGTCGCGAACAAGCCCCATGGCGATCGCGAACGCGCGACGTTGATGACGTTCGACAAGCCGTCGAAACGCCACTTGGTCGCCTTTTTGAGCCCGAAGAATGAACTCACGATCTTCCTCTGCTTCCCTTCTGCGGGCCTCGTTGTTGGACGCCCTCGCGAAAGGCCTATTCACTGGCGCGAGACGTTCGATCGCGGCGTCGGGAAGAGCGACTGCATCATCTGGCAAGTCGTCAGGCAAAACATCGGGCAACGCATCGAGCCCCGTGTCCGGACGGTCGTCGACCGAGTCGGCGACCTCGGGCCGATGAGTCTCATCCGCAGCTGTCGGGATGGAGGACACGTCGCACCTCTACTCTAGGCGATCCGCTTGCCGCTCGAAAGTATGCGCTCGTCTAGCGAAAGAACGAGAGAGATTAATTGTCATTCGTATCTTCGTCCTGCGACTGCGCCGTCAAGGCATCGAGGTCCCCCAGTGTGACTCGAAGGTCGAAAATCCGTTCGAGTCGGGCGATGCGCAGGGTAACGGTCTTGTTCACTCCCGCAATACTTGCGAGCCACCGCAGTTCATTCGGGTCGGAAACGTTTTTTCCATCGAATTCGAGGATCACATCGTCGGCGGCGATACCTGCTTTGCCTGCGGGGCCGCCAGGCGTGACGCTAAACACCCATGCTCCTTTGAGGTTCGGCCGCTTCAACCGCGTTGCTTCGACTGCGTTTAATGCGCCGACCGAAACTCCAATCGCGCTCCGCGAGATCTTTCCGTCCCGTAACAACATCGGCAAGAGCTGTTTGACCATGTTGATTGGAATGGCAAACCCAATGCTGTTCGCGTCCGCGCGAATCGCCGCGTTGATCCCGATCACTTGACCCTGCACATCGAGCAATGGGCCACCCGAATTGCCCGGATTGATGCTCGCGTCGGTCTGCAAGAAGTTGTAGTAGCCCGTCGGATCAAGCCCACGACGGCGCCCACCTTCTTCTTTCGCAACGTCCTCGTTCGTGCGCCCTTTGGCAGAAAGAATGCCCGCTGAAACCGTGTGCGCGAGGCCGAACGGATTGCCAATCGCCACCACCCAATCGCCCACTTCGATCCGATCGGAATCACCCAGCGGCAGAGCAGGTAGGTTTTCCTGATCGACCTTCAAGACCGCAATGTCCGTCTGTTTGTCATGCCCAACGACCGTCGCTTGCAACTCACGACCGTCGACAAACCCGACGAGAATGTTCGTGGCCTCTTCGATCACGTGGTTGTTCGTCAACATGAACCCTTTCGGGTCGTAAACGAAAGCCGTTCCCAATCCTTCTTGAAAGCGGCGCCGCCCAGATGCGCCTTGCTGCACCGAACGAGCCTTCACCGTCGCGACCGCCGGATCCGCTCGTTTGGCCAAAGGTGCAAACGAAAGCGGATAACCGTTTGCGCCCAAAATAGCTGGTGGTTCAGGAGCGGGTGCAGCTGTGAGCGTCGAGGCCGAAGGAACGGGAATCGATCCTGCCGGCCCGGGCTCGCTTGATGCGGAGCTCGCGGCCGTACCTGACGAACTGCTGCTTTTTCCACACGCTGCAAGGCCCACAAGCATGCAGATCGAGACGGCCAGATGCCGCAGCAGCAGTTCGCGGGAGGTCACGTTTCCTTCGATGCTTCCGTATAGCGTTGGCGGAGTTCGTCGAGAGCGCGCATCAGCAAGCTCTCTTCAGGACCCGTGAGGTTGCCTTTGGTCTTCTCTTCGAGGAGCGCCAAAATTTCGATGTTGTGCTGCGCGAACTCGAGGTTGCGTTCCACATGCCCATCGGGACCAGCAACGTCCCCAAGGTGCATGTGCGCCGACTCGATGAGCGACATGATGAAGATCGAAAAATCGAGTTTCGGCAGTTCGGCGTGGTGTTTGTCCTGCGCGCTCAATCTGCCTGCTCCGTGGATGACGGGTTCGTCGCCTCGTCGCTCTTCGTTTCGACGGGTTCGGACGCTTCATCCTGCGCCACGACGTCCGGTTTGGCGGCATCGACAGCAGCTTCTTCGGCAGCAGCGTCCGCAGCTTTGTGCGCATCCGCGGAGGCATCCGCTTCCGCAGCTGCACCACTCGGATTCGGTTCACCTACGGCGATGGTTTGCGCGGGGAAAGCTTCGACCGTGGCAACCGACGACGCGTCAGGCTTGCTCTCCGAGGCTTGCAGATCGTCGTCGTCCTCGTCGTCGTCGTCCTCGTCGTCGTCATCGTCATCATCAATCGCCTGCGATGCTGAAGAAGACGTTGTCAACACAGGTGCCGAGACACGAATGGGCGGCAGAGCAGGTGCGGGAGCTGGGGGCTGCGGCGTATTCAAAGCAGGCTGGCCAATTCCCAGCGTCTCGCAGTGGCCTTCGTGATCCGGCAGTTCCGCGAGGTACTGCTGAATTTCAGCCGGGGTGATGACTCCTGCGGCGAGCAAACGCTCGCGAACGCGGAGATCGTGGCTCAGGGGGGCAAAGTATCCTCGGTCGGAGGTGCTCATCAGTTTGTCGTGTCTCCCTTGGTAAAACGATTCACGATCCACGCTGCTTAGTGCTTGCGGGAAAGTTGCACGAGAGGTTGGGCGTGGTCGTGGCCATGATCGTGGTCGCAGCAGCCATTTTCATCATGTTCGTGTTCGTGAGCCGCTGCAGCGCGTCGTTCGAGATCCAACTGGGCGCTTGTAATTTCGTCTTCGGTCGCTGTCCGGACTGCACTGACTTCGACCTGAAATCGAACAGTTTGTCCTGCCAATGGATGATTCGTATCCACCACGAAGGCATCCTCGAGCACTTCGATGACACGCATGGCCATCGTGTTGCCGTCGGGACCTTGTGCGACGAATTCATCTCCGAGGGCAACATCCTCGCTTCCTTCGAAGTCCGCCTTGTCCACCTCGAAGACGCCGTCGTCATCATGATGCCCGAAAGCATCGTCTGGCGGCACCGTGATGTCCCGCCGATCCCCTGCATGCATGCCCGTCAACCCACGTTCGAGGCCCGGGATGATCTGCGCATAACCGTGGATGTATTGCAAAGGATCCGCCGCGGTTGCGCGATCGGCTGCATCCCCGTCCTCGTCAAAGAGAACGTACGTCAACGTAACATGCGTGTCGGGACCGATGGCGATGGGGGACATGGGGTGCGAGGGTGTGCCATGCTCCTGTGCCGCCATCAAGCCCATGCGCGAAGGGTGCCTAGGACGTGAGTTGTTCGTAGGCCGTGGTATGTAGCGGGCCGACATGGGCAATCCCGAAATCAGCCTTGGATCCACTGACCAGGTCCAACCTGCGAATCCGCGGCCAAATCCAACGGAGGCATCGGGGCGGCCCGAGCTGCAAAAAACCCTGTCGCGTGTCGAAGGCAAAGGCCTTTGGCTGCGACGGATCATCATTCTTCTCGTGCTCGTCGGAGCCATCGCGGGCGGCGTTTTCTGGGTCAAGAAAAACAAGCCCCCGCCGGCCGCACGTTACGTGGTCTCGACAGTGACCACAGGCGATGTCTTGGAAACGATTCAGTCAACCGGACAAGTAAAGCCTGTCACGGAAGTCCAGATCGGCGCCCAAGTTTCAGGTCGCATCACCAAGGTCCACGTCGACTTCAACACGCAAGTGAAGGCTGGCGACCTGCTCGCCGAGCTCGACCCGCAACTCCTTGGTGCTCAAATCGATGAGAACCAAGCCCGTATCGCCGCCGCATCGGCCAACGTCAAACGCGCCGAGGCAAACCTCGAGACTGCTCGAGTGCGCCTCGAACGTGCCCGACGCGTTTTCCAAGAAGGCGTGGGCTCACAACAAGAACTCGACGCCGCTCAGGGCAACTACGACGTAACCATCGCCGATGTTGCTTCGGCCAAAGCGCAAGTCTCGCAACTCGGCGCCACCCTGCGTTCCGCCAAGACAAACTACACGTACACGAAGATCTATTCGCCCATCGACGGGATCGTGATCAATCGCGCGATCGATCCGGGACAAACCGTCGCTGCTAGCTTTCAAACGCCGACCTTGTTCGTCATTGCCCAAGACCTGCGCAAGATGCGCGTGCTTGCCGACATCGACGAAGCCGACGTCGGACGCCTGAAAGAACAAATGAAGGCCGACATTCGGGTCGATGCATTTCCCGGCGAAACCTTCGAAGGCACCGTCAGCCAAGTTCGCTACAGCCCGGTGAACACCTCCGGCGTCGTGACTTATGCCGCCGTCATCGAAGTCGAAAATCCCGAACTCAAACTTCGCCCCGGCATGACCGCCACCGCCACCATTCATTCGGCCGAAGCCAAAGGGACCAAACGCCTGCCCAACGCCGCGTTGCGCTTCAAACCCACACCACCCAAAGACAAAGACGGAAAACCCATCCCCCAAGATCCTCTCCCGCGTCTCGCCCCAGGAAAAGGTCGCGTGTACGTCATGACGAACTCCACACCCGGTGATGAAAAAATCGAGATGCGGGAGGTCGACATTGGCATCACGGATGGTGTGAACACGGTACTGAAGAGCGATCTGGGCACGGCCGATGTTGTCACGGACGAGACCGACGAAGCGATGAAACAAGCAGGCGGCGGACGTCGCAGCTTCTGACGGAGAGCGTCATGGAATCCGCTCAGCCGCTCATTGAACTGCAACAAATCGGCAAGGACTACGTCACCGAAGCCGTCACCGTGCGCGCTTTGCGCAGCGTGACTTTGACCATCCTCAAGGGCGAGTTTGTCGCGATCATCGGGCAAAGCGGATCGGGCAAAAGCACGATGATGAACATCATCGGTTGTCTAGACAGACCTACCCGCGGCAAATACATCCTCGATGGCATCGAGGTCGGCAAACGCAGCAACGATGCCCGCGCAGTCGTTCGCAACCACCTCATCGGGTTTGTCTTTCAAGGATTCAATTTGCTCCCGCGAACGACAGCCCAAGAAAACGTCGAGCTTCCACTCGTGTATCGCGGCGTGGGGGCTTCCGAGCGCGCCCGTCGTGCGCAAAAGGCGCTCGAATCCGTGGGCCTCGGCAGCCGCTTGCACCACACCCCAAACCAGCTCTCCGGCGGGCAACAACAACGTGTCGCCATCGCGCGCGCGCTCGTGACCGAACCTCCGCTGTTACTAGCGGACGAACCCACCGGGAACTTGGACACCCGCACGAGCCTCGAAGTACTCGATCTGCTCCAACGCTTGAATCGGACCCAAGGCATCACCATCGTGCTCGTGACGCACGAACACGACATCGCGGCATGTGCCAGTCGCGTGATCGAGTTTCGTGATGGTCGAGTTCGGCGTGACGAACGAAATGTGCACCCGACGAACGCGGCGGAAGCGATTGCGAATCTGCCGGTCGACGAAGATCAGGCGGCGACGCCATGATGGCAATTTGGGCTGCAATTCGGCTGGCGTTTCGCGCCATCATCCGCGCCAAACTCCGTTCGACGCTGACGGTGCTCGGCATTCTCATTGGTGTCGCTGCCGTCGTGATCGTCGTGGCGCTGGGTACGGGCGTGCAGAATCAGATCCTCGGTCGCATCTCGAACCTCGGCGCCAACGTCATCTTCATCTGGCCGCAACCGACGCAGAGCTCGGGTGTGCGCACCAAAGACAGTGGCAATCGCCTCACGGAGAACGACGGTCGCGCCCTCGTGCGCGAAGCGACCAGCATCGCGGACGTAGCGCCCTTCAGCTCGAGCGGCGCACAGGTGATCGCTGAAGATCAGAACGTGGTCACGCAGGTGATGGGCACGACGCGGGGCTACATGGACATCCGCGGTTTTTCGGTGGGCAAGGGGCGGATGTTCACCGAGTCCGAAGAACTGCTCAAGGCGAAGGTCTGCATCATCGGCGAGGTTGTTCGACAAAAACTCTACGGCAAACAAGATCCCATCGGCCAGTACGTACGCATCGGTCGGTATCCGTATCGCATCGTCGGATTGCTCTCCGAAAAGGGCCAATCACCGTTCGGAGAAGACCAAGACGATCGCGTGATCATGCCGATCGGTAGTTATCGAGCGCGCGTGCAACGTTCGCCGCCGGGACGCGTGCAGATGCTTATTGCATCGGCGAAAGACGAAAAACTCGTCGACCGCGCAGTGTCCCAAATCGAATCGATCCTGCGCCAACGTCATCGCATCGGACCGGATGCCGAGCCGGATTTCGGCGTGCGTACGCAGTCGGAAATTCGCAAAAAGTTCGAAGGAATCGCCGTCACGCTCACCGTGCTTCTGTCATCCATCGCGGCCATCTCGCTGTTTGTCGGAGGGATCGGCGTGATGAACATCATGCTCGTGAGCGTCACGGAACGAACGCGCGAGATTGGGATTCGCATGGCGATTGGTGCGTCGGGATCGGACATCCTGACGCAGTTCTTGGTGGAAGCGGTGGTGCTGAGCATGATCGGGGGGCTCATTGGACTCGGCCTTGGCGCAGGTGCGATCGTGCTGTTGGGCAAGGTGCTCGACTGGCCTTTGTCTTTGCCGATTCCTGCGGTCGTCGCGGCCATTGGAACCAGCGCGACGATTGGAGTGGTCTTTGGGTTTTTCCCGGCACTACGCGCCTCGCGACTCGATCCCATCATCGCGTTGAGGCAAGAATGAGCTGGTTTTTTCGCTTCTTGTCGTCGGTTGGGATCGCATTTCGTTCGGTTTTGCGAAACAAACTTCGGGCAGGTTTGACGATCGTCGGCATCACCATCGGCATCGCGGCCGTCGTGATCATGACGTCGCTCGCAGCTGCTGCGCGTACGCAAATCGGTGGTCAAATCTCGAGCCTTGGTTCGAACGCGATCATCATTTTTCCGCAGTCGTCCCGTTCG
Source organism: Polyangium sp. (in: bacteria) (assembly GCA_035437985.1). Taxonomy (GTDB): domain Bacteria; phylum Myxococcota_A; class Polyangia; order Polyangiales; family Polyangiaceae; genus Polyangium. The sequence goes on from DAOMZH010000221.1 coordinate 11,849, forward strand.
TCCGGAGCGAAGACATCGACCGGCTCGAAATTGTCCGAAGGTGATTGTCAGGCGCTCGAACGCGAATCGACGAGCATCAAAGCTGCGGTGCCGTTTCTCAGGTCCACTGCCCAAGCGGTGTACGAGGGGAAAAACGTCAAAGTCGAAGTCATCGGCTCGCGCAGCACCTACCTCGAAGTGCGCAACTGGAACGTGATGCGTGGCGAGGGATGGTCGCCTTCTTCGGAAAACGTCTCGGAGAAAGTCGCGCTCATCGGCGCCAACACGGCGAAGGAATTGTTTGGAACGCTCAACCCCGTCGACCGCACGATCCGCATCGGGAAGTACCCGTATCGCGTGATTGGTGTGCTCGAAGAAAAGGGTCCGTCACCGTTTGGGCAAAGCCAAGACGACATCGTCGTCATGCCCATCACGACGATGCGTTCGCATGTGCGTTTTGCTCGTCCGGGTGACACAGACGCGATCTTCGCAAGTGCCACGACAGCCGAGACGACCGATCGTGCGAAGAAGCAAGCCGAAGAGATCCTGCGCCAACGTCATCACATCCAAGAAGGCGAAGAAGACGATTTCATCGTGCGCAGCCAAGCGGAAATCCGCGAGCTGCAAGAGTCGATCACAGGCAACCTGTCGAAGTTGCTCATCGGTATCGCCGCCGTGTCGTTGCTCGTTGGCGGCATCGGCGTGATGAACATCATGCTCGTGAGCGTCACGGAACGAACGCGCGAGATTGGCATTCGTATGGCGATCGGTGCGCGCGAAGGCGACATCCTGACGCAGTTTCTCGTCGAAGCGCTGGTGCTCACGACCGTGGGGGGTTTGACCGGGACCAGCATCGCGTTTGCGGCGACGTACGGCCTGGGAAAAGGACTGAGCCTGCCCATGGAGATTTCGCCCACGGCGCTCGTGATTGCGCTGACGACGAGCTCGACGATCGGCCTCGTGTTCGGGTTCGTCCCGGCGTTCCAAGCCGCGAAGATGGATCCTGTGCAGGCGCTTGGTCGCGAGTGACGAGGGACAAACTGGGAGCAGGTCCGGTGAGTTGGACGG
>DAOMZH010000222.1:0-12889 GCA_035437985.1 Polyangium sp. (in: bacteria)
CGGACAAACCTACTTTGGACAGCGCAGCAAGCGCGGACGAGCGACGAACGTCCTTTGGTGCTCCAAGTAATTCCAAAGGCAAGGTCACATTTTCGAGCACTGTACGCCAAGGTAGCAAGTGTGCGTCTTGAAAAACGTACGCGATGCGCGCCGCGGATGGTTGGAGAGCGACTTGGCCCGCGTCGACTCGATCGAGCCCCGCAATAATCCGAAGCAGGGTCGATTTGCCGCATCCTGACGGGCCCAAGAGGGCCAAGAACGAGCCGCTGGGAATGTCGAGGGTAATGCCGTCGAGCACCAATCCGCTGCCGGGAAACGTGCGCATGGCGTTCTCGATGACGACGTGTACGCCGTCAGAGGTCGGACGAGACGTTTCTCTTGATAAAACAGCAGCGGTGCTCATGATCGTGCGGTGCAAAGGCTCGCGTCGTGGATGGGCAGGAACAATGTACGCTCGTTCGGGGTATCTTGGCAAGTGAAAAGGAACGAGGTTTGTCGAACGACCACACCATTGACTCAGGGTTTGGCGATGAAAACATCCATATCTTCAATCGTCGCCGCCAAAGCGTATTTCTCTTGAATGAGGTTTTGCAAGGGCGCGAAATCCTTGAGCGAATCCGCCGAGCCGAGTCCATTGCCCGTCACGTGTGGGAATACGTCGTGACGTTCGACCACGATGGCTGCTGGCGGCGACTTTTGCAAATCGTTCATCAACACCGTTCGATGTTCTTCTTTCGCCCATTCTACGCGCTGCGGAACGTCGTAAATATAACGAGATGCGGATTTTCGTTCGGCCAGGTCGTAGATCTGAGGCTCGAATCCCCACACGAATATCGGTCGATCAGCGGGCACTTTTTCCTTGAGCAAATTCGCTACTGCGCGATTACGCGTGCAGCTCACGTCCGCAATGCTCGCCAATTCGTCTTTCGTTTTTTGGTCCCGGAGTCCGCCGGCGATGAGCTTGATGCGCCGCATCGTGCGCTTCAGGTACGATTCGGGCACGTCTTTGGCCGCTGTACGGCAAAAAATGATGATGATGATGAAGGCCCAGAATGCAACTTTTGATTTTCGCGTCGTCGTCCGCGCTGCTAGCTGATGGTAACCGTGCGCCGCCAAAATGGCCGTCACCGGCCATGTCGCCCCATAATGGTAGGGGAAAAACTTGCCTTGCATCGTCACGCCAATCAAGTGCATGGCCACGACGCCCATCGCCAGAACCGCCAATGGTTTTTCCTTGGAACCAAAACCAAATCCGAGCGCTAGCAAAAGCCCTACCGTTGGAACACTCCCATATTGCTGGAGCCATTCCGTAAACGAGTAGTAGGTCATGCCCGTAATCGTGGAGTCCTTCCATCCAAGTGCGGTATAATGCGGCGTGAAGACGAAAAGCACGCGGTACAAATCACCGAATGAACCACGCGCGACAAACCATAACAAACACAAAACGATCGGTGTCGCTCCTCCTGCTGCAACCAAGAGCGTCGGACGCACGAGGCCCCGAAAGGTCACCTTCCATGGCGGCGGATCTCCAGCGCGAAGGTTCGTCCAAGCATAAACGAGCAGCGGAATCAGCGCTCCACCGGCCAGCGGCGGCTTGAGCAGCCCAGCAATACCAAACAAAACACCCGAGACAAACCAATCCCTCGAGGTCGTCTCTTTGTTTGGGCGGGGAGCAAAAAGCAATGCCGCAATGGTCAGCATTCCGCCAAACGATTCCGGCTGAGCCGTGTGCCAGAATTCGAGTTGCGCATGAATCAAGGTCATGATGACCGCGGCCAGCATTCCGATCCGCGCGTCATTCCAATGCCGACGAGTCAATTCCACCAGGCCCAAGCCCGTCAATCCCAGCCCCAGAACCTCCAGCACGCGAATGGCCACATCGCCCGAGCCAAATGCAAGACGCGCCAGGGCAAACACAATAAAAATGCCCGGAGGCTTGAAGTCCCAGGCATCGCGATATGGCATACCGCCTTCGAGTACCGTGCGGGCGACAACCGAATAAATCCCCTGATCTCGCCCATGTCCGTAAAGCAGAATCTGCGAGAACAGAAAAACGATCGTCACGACGCAAAAAGCCTTGAAAACACGGCTTGGCGGCGGTGGATTCGCGGAAAGGGCAGGGGAGTCGGAGGACACGAGCCTCGTTGTACTCGGAATTGGGGTCGGGATCCAAATCGATGACGAAAAAACCGGTCGGCGAGCGTCAAACTTGGTAGGTGCGATCCATCGCTTTGACGAATACGCTGGCAACCGAGGTGATGGCGCCCGGAACGTCGGCCAATTGTTGACTTCCCGGATGCGAGTCCGTACCGAGAATGAATTCGAAAAGGCCGCTGTTTTGCAGTTTTTCCAAGGCCCCCGGCGGCAAGATCAAATGACTGGCCATTGCATGGCATTTCGTAGCTCCCGCACTTTGATACGCCTTTGCCGCCTGAATCAGCGACGATCCGGTCCGAATCATATCGTCGTAAATGACCACTTCACGCCCGCGCACGTCCGCATTCACGCCCGTGACTGCGAGTTTTCCCGTATCTGAATCACGTTTTTTGTAAACGAATGCGGGTTCGACGTCCAAATCGCGCGCCAGACTTTGCACCCATTTCGCTCGTCCCGCATCCGTCGCTCCCAAAACATAATCCCGCCCAGCCATTTTTTGCTCGAGCACCTTTTTGATCAGAGGAGCTCCATACAAATGATGCGTCACGTGGCTGTCGCTGAAATAAAAAGGAATGCCGTCGGTATGCAAATCGAAGAGATACACACGTGTTCCCCCTTCGCACGACGGAATGGCCGAAACGAGCCGTGCGCGGGTTTTCGCCGTCACGACTTCCCCTGGTAAAACCGCCCGCTCCATCGTCGCATAACCGAAATACGGCATCACAATCGATAATGATCGGGCTCCTCCACGACTTATCGCACAACCCAAGTCATAAAGTTCCAACCAATCCAGGTCATTCGGCGTTCCGCCAAGCAAAACCACATCGCGTCCCCACGGATCATCCGCGACGCGTAAATAACGTTCGCCGTCAGGAAACGTCTTGTGGACGATTTGCCCACGATCGAATGCTCCGGCTTGCAAGAAATGCGGCTCGAGATACGCGTAGGATGAAATAGTGAACAGCAGTTGTCGGGCCATGATCGTTTTTCCTCCACAAACTCGCTTCGAAATCTCTCAACGCCGCGCCGCTCCGTCCAATACTACGAAAACCGACTTGAGTTGCACGTCTTTTCCCGGTTCGGCAGGAACGTCCTCCGGAGCAGGCCAATCTTTTATTTGCGATATGGTTCGCCCAGCGTCTCGGGCCGCGTCTTGCAATACCCGGCGAAATTTCCCTGGACCAATCCCTTTGTGATTCGTACAAGCCAATAGTCGCCCGCCTGGAGAAAGTACGCGCATGGCCATGGCGGCGAGCTTCTTGTAATCGCTCTCTGCGGAAAATCGACTCTGTTTCGTCGTTGCGAAACTTGGCGGATCCAAAATCACCAAATCGAACAGGCCATCTTTTTTGGCGCCGTGTTCCAGCCATTTCATGACGTCGGCCTCGAGCACCCGGTGCTTTGCGGGATCAGCTCCGATTCGTCGAAGGTTTGTCTCGGCCCATTCGAGCACGCTAGGCGATACGTCAACGGTCAAGGTCGACTTTGCTCCTCCAGCAGCAGCAGCGACTGAAAATGCGCCGGTATACGCGAACAAGTTGGCAACGGACAAACCTTTCGCCATTTCCCGCACGCGCCGGCGATTTTCTCGTTGGTCGAGGAAAATGCCCGTGGACAAACCATCCCCGAGCCTTACTTCGAAGGGCAATCCGAGTTCGTGGATCAAAAAGGATTCAGGATGCGCCGTTCCGCGTACGGGCGTTTTCGGAGCAAATTCGTCACGATGCGCATCCACGATACGACTTGCGTGTTTCGGCCGGTTTTTTACGTACACGCCGGCTGCGCCAAGCGCCATGACAGCATCAAATACCACTTCGCGAGCGGCCATGGCAGCTTCGTCGTACAGGGAAACCACGAGGTATTCACCATAACGATCCACGGTGACGCCAGGAAGACCATCCGCTTCGGCATTGGCCAAGCGAAAACAATCCGTGTTGGCGAGTCGCCCAATACCGAGTCGCCGTTCTGCTGCTTCCCGCAATCGGCGCTCGGCGACGTTTACATGGGTCAACGGGTCTGTCCCGTCCAGCCAATCCCGGAAAAACGTGGGCATGCGCGCTTCGATTTTCAGTGGACGTTGGTTTTCTGGATGGGTGAGCACGAGGTCGCTCAAATGCAATGCCAGTCGATGGGCCGTTTGTCCCCCGCGTTCGAGATCTCCAACGAGAGGTGCTCCTTCGGCGCCGAGTTGCGCGGGCAAATCAATGACGCAGCCTGGTTCGGGGGTGAGCGCCAAGAGCGTAAACGCCCCGCGACGCTCGAGGACTCGGAATGAAATCGTCGAAGGAGTGCCTTCGCGCGCCGTTGCCGGAAGTACGCGATGCGCACCGGAAATAGAAACGAGCCGATGCCGGAGCACTCCATAATCGGGCGCTTTACCGCGACCAGGCATTCCTGGCGTGCCCGTGACGAGGGCGAGATAGGTCCGCTTGACCTTCCGCTGCTCCATTTGTTCCGCAATGCTTCGATTGGCTTCGCGCCGGCGCGTCAGGACCAGCACCCCCGAGATATCACGTTCGAGTCGTTGGTGAACGCCGAGGTATCCTGGGGTTTTTCCTTCGGATCCGAAATATTCGGTCAAACGACGCACGACGTCGTCGCTTCGTTCCGGAGCGTGCGTCGGGAGAAACGGAGGTTTGTCGATGGCAACCAGATCCGCATCCTGATGAAGAATGCGGGAAGTCGGAAATGGTGGCCAGAGGTCGTCGAGTGGCACGAGTTTCAGTTTTGCGTGATATTCGTACCCGCCGGAGGCGTGAAGGTGAATTCCGCCGGGTCGATTTTGTCGGGTTGGGTTGCGCCTTCGAGGTCGAACCGATTGCGGTTGCCTTGGGCGTCGACGATGAGAATTCGGCGCACCACGCCGGGATCCTTCTTTTCGAGCAGCGCATTGTCGATGTAGAACATGACTGAATCGTAATGCGGTGTGGGTTCTTTGGGTTTGCCCAAGAGCACTGGGCCGCCGTCGAATTTCGCTTTTTCATTAAATGAAAAATTGAACGACGGGCCCATTCCTTTCCCCATCAAGAAGGCAAAGGCACCCGGATACTCGGTTTTGTCCACCGATTGGACGAACATCTGTTTGTCCTCGGCAATGTACACTTTCATGGTCTGTCCGTCCGAGACAATGCGATTTTGACTCGGCGGATCGTAGCGGAACGACATTTTGTTGGGGCGCTCGAAAAAAAAGCTTCCTGTTGATTTCTTCGTCACGCCGGCAACTTTTTGCGTGTGTTCTTGTTTGAACTTCGCGGAAAATGTCTTTTGGCCGAGGAAGATCGAGTCGACTCGCGTGGCAATCAAATCGGCCGGACTTTGGGGGGTTGCTGGTGTCGCAACGGCCGATGCAGAGAGAATTGGCGTCGCAGCGCTCGCGGATGTCGCGGGCTTGGGCGCATCTTTTTTCGTCACTTCGGCTTTGGCGGATGCCGACGTTGCCGCATTGGTCGCTTCGGGTTTGTCCGGTTCGGCAGACAAGGCAGCTGATGCCGATGGACTTGCGGATGCGCTCGCTGCGGCACTTGCGGATGCGGCCAAAGCCTCATCCCGCATCGTCTTGAGGGCCTTGAAATTCAGCGGACCCGTGGCGACTTGCGGTTTCGTGGGTCGGGAACCATCCGGAGGAGGGTCGTTTTGGCAGCCCATTGCCACGACGGGCGGCAAAACCATAAGAAGAACCAGAAGCACGTTACGGGGAGTTTTGCCAGAGCTGCGCGGATGAATTCGTTCAACCATGGAAGAATAACACCAGTGTCGTCCAAAGGTTACAGAAGCATTGTCAATCGATGCAGTCTCGGGCTCGCGCTGAACTGTGAGATGCAGCAGAAAACACTTTGCTCCTCGAAGTTTGACGACGCTAGCTTGTGAGCTGGTCGGCGTCAAGTTGCAAGCAAAGAGTTCTTGCGGTGGAGTCGAGTCTTGGCATATGTTCGGGACCTCGGATGTCGCGCCGACGAATTGACGAGGAAAGCGACTTTCAGGCGAATGACGAGGTCTTCGATGTTGGAGCACGAGAAAGAATTGGTTGCGGATGAATTCCCCACCGTCGAGGATCGATCCTGGGACGAAGGCGTTTTCGATGGGGAGCCTGTTCCGCCCGAAGATTGGGATCCTGGGCTCATCGATTTTGCTGATGAAACGCTTCCGCCCCAAATCGTGCGTACGGTCAATTCATTGCCCTTGCCCACGCATCATCTCGCGTCCGACGACGTTTTTGGCATTGCAGATTTCATCATCGCTCGCGCCCGCGAAGGCATTGCGGACATCTTCGCCCACGCGGATTACGACGCCAAACATTTTTTTGCTGCAAATTCCCTCGAAGAAGGTTTTGCCCGAACGCTTGCCGAACATCAAACGGGCATTCCTTATACCCAACCCGCTTATTTTTATCCCGGCGGACAGAAGACAATTGCCCGAGCCATTGGGCAAGAAGGCATCTATCCGTTGGCTGGCCAATGCCAACAATCCGTGACGTCTGCGCTTTGTCTCGTTGGGTGGGACGGCGGATCGTTCGGAGACATTGGTTCGGATATCAATGCCCAAGTACGCACGGCGAAGCTTGGTCGGGGTTGGACGACAAAGGATTTGGCTTCGCGTTGCAAACCAGGCAAATCGGGTCTCGTGCTTGCGGATTGGCCCGACGATTTGTGGAATGAAGTCGGAGTCGGCACGTGTCTTTTTTGGTCGGCAGCGTGTCCCATGACTAAAGATGGGAAAACCTGTGGTTCGTCCGGGCACGTTGTTGGATGTGGACAAGGCTCGGGCCATGTCGCCGTCGTCATTCGAAAACACCCGACGGAGCGCAAATGGCAATTATGGGATACGACGACGTCTTTTTATGATCCGGCGATGCATTACGCGGCGAAAAAAGGCGCTCGCATGCTTTGGGAGTCGCATTGGTGGGGTTACATTGCCGCTTCACTGAGCAACGGCTCGTGGCTATTTCGCGGATTGGCGACCATGAACGGACTGCCGGCGAGCAGCGTGGCCAACTTGAAACCGCGAGGAAAAACGCGCCTCTTGTTACGCAAACGGAGCGACAAGAGCCTTTTGTATCGCGGCCCGTGGCTCGACATGCAAGCGGAAGGATTGCCCATTTCGTGGCTTTTGCGGTCTTTGCGCGGCACGCCGCATTTCGACTCCATCGAGCCCATGTGGTGCATCAATTCTCCAGGCTTGGGTGGAAAAGCCGAGCAACCGCTGCTCGATTGCTCCGGCGATGCCAAGGGCAATGCGAACATGTCGTGGAATCCCGCCCAAGGTGCTCACAATCGACCAATTTCTCCAACGACCTGGAAAACGGCCGACGTGTACCCGGCATCTCGTCCGACCAATACGTCGCAGTCCACCGAAGAATCATCGAGCACGAATGCATCGAATGCTTCTCCTTCCACGGCGCCTGCTCCCAAGGGCATTCTCGAGAATGCACCCATTGCGGGGATCACCGAGCTCGAAGACATTGCGGCAGGACGGGCATCGGCCATGCGGAAAGGTGCTTCGGGCGAGGGTGTAAAAGCATTGCAACGAGCGCTGATTCAATTGAAATACCTGAGCAATTCGCCGCCGGATGGGGATTTTGGTCCCCGCACCGAAATGGCCGTGAAGGCATTTCAATCGTACAAGAAGCTCACCGCCGACGGTATCGTCGGAAAAGGAACCCTCGCGGCCATGGATGCCGCGCTGGCCTAATCTACCGATTTCCCAAATCAGAGCGCGGGCAAGAAGGTCGTCGTGAAAACACGATTGGCGACTTTGCGCCCCTGAGTAATACCCTCCGTCTTGTCAAAACTCCAATGAATGCCGAGGTAAATTCGGCTTTGCCCATTTTCCTCTTCGGCTTGCGCCAACGTCTGAAATGATCGTGGAACCAATGGCCGAATGGTGCCATCGACGTCCAGCGTGACGCCATTGAATTCGTCCGACACGACCGTAAAGGGGATTTGGTCGGTGCCATAAAAGGCCCGCAACGTCTGGAATACGGCGCCACCGAATGCCGCATGACCCGAAGGATACGCCGGAAAAGGTGGAGTGAAATTGGGCCCGTTCGTATTACTTGCCGGAGCCCCGAGAGGGATGAAATCCGGATCGGCCGCCGTTGCGTCATTGCCGTCGAGCAGTGCATCACGGATTGCCGTGACCGGCCGCCAAAACGTATACGTATATTTGGATTCCCAGGTGGCAATTCCCGTGTCGGCCATGGCCACGTTGACGAGCGCCATCAATCGTGCCAATTCGATGCCCGTCGTTCCTTTTTGTTTGGCGATGATTAACGCAATTTGATTATATAGGCGCGGCGGCGTGCCGAGCCCAGGTGTCCCGTCATATCCCCAGAATTTACCAATCAGCGTTTGTTCGGCGCTGCGGGTCGTCGTTCCTGCGGGAACTCCGAGGCCCCCAAGGGCGGAGACCTCCGCAAATGCCGTTGCATAGGCGCGGCTTGACAAACTCGGAGGTGCCGGAACTCGAAATTGAGACGCCGAGGAAAGGGCGAATGGTTTTACCTGGCTCCAAAACGCGCCAAGCGCAATCGGACTTTGGCTAATGGGATCTTGCTGCCAATCTCCAGGATCCGTGCCCGTCTGATAATCGATGCCAATGATCGGCTCGGGATGGTTCGACCCGTCGTCCGTGCGCATCCCAATGATGGACGCTGCACAGGCGTGACCGAGGTCGATCGCACGCAACGTTGCATTTTGCCGAATCGATGTTCCCAGGTATGCGTCCAGCTGGCTTTTGAATCGTGGTTGTTGCGATGGGTAAAGGAAACCCAGCGTGTCGTAGGCCGCTTGCGCGACGGCCGCTCGAGTATCAATACGCGTGTGTTTCGCAATGGGACTTATCCCCGTGTAACTTCGATACTTTTTGTCGATGGCATTCATCGCCTCGAACATCGCAATGTGGACGATCGCCATCGCTCGTGCCGATCGCGCAGGACCAACCTGTTCTCCAAAAACCCGACTTTCAATGGGCGCAACCGGCGTGTGATCCACGGCCATTGCGTCCATGGCTGCCGTACTCCAAACTTCAATCGCTTCACCGTCAACGAGCTTGGCAGCTTTGGCTCCATCGCGACGGCCAAGACGATCGGTTACCGCGCCAAACCAATCTCTTTCACTACGCACGGCACTTGCTGCCGCAGCTGACGCTGGACAAACCGCCTCGAACACGAATACAGCAGGTAAGATCCATTGCCCGACGTTCCAGGTACGCATGAAATTCCCCCCATTGCCATCATTCGCCCTGCGCAGGTCATTTCATAATTCGAATGGCGAATTCATGGTCACGACCTCGTTGAGGGTGACCGACGGCTCATCGGTGTGCAAATCGGGAGGAAGCTCAAATCGTCGAGGACGTCGAACCCCTGTTTGCACATTTGGGGCTGCAAATTGCCAGCGGCGTCCTTCGCCCCAAACCCCTCAATCCCCTGGATCCCCCGCCGGATCTTTCCCCTCGATCACAATCGTGCCCTTTTTCGCCGAGGCTTTGCGCGGAGGCGGCGACGGCGACGAGAGCGATGCCAGAAGCTCCGGCGCCGGATCTCCCTTGATCGGCAGGACAAACTCCTTCGCTTCCCCATTGCGTTCGTACGCTACGCGTAGCTCCTGCGCCGTTGCGAGCGATATCCAAGCCTCCCACAACTGATCCGGCGTCTCCACTCCCTGTCCGTTCACGCGCGTAACGATATCGTCCGGACGAACATCGAGCCCCAGCCATTCTTCAGGAATCGCGACCAAACGCCAGCCGATGAATTTGCCTTCGCGCACCACTTCTTCGGGCCACACGCGCCGCAAAATCCATGGCAGTCCATTCGGCAACACCGCTTTGATTTGCGCGCGTTCGAGTTTGTCCGGAGGACCCGCGGGAGCCGGTGGTGGCGCTGGAGGTGGGGCGGGAGCTTTCGCTGTTTTCGGCGGAGGAGCGTCGCTCGAACAACCCGCATGAACAACCAACATCGCAAGACCAGCAGCCAACACGAAACGGGAGCGCATGCGTGCAGTATGGCCAAGATTCACGGCGGTGGCCAAAAATCTTGCACGAGAATTCGCATTCCCTGCCCGTGTCGACCCGGTGCGCTCCAGAACGGCCCCGAAAGCTGACGATGATGGGTCATTCGCATCTCCACGGCTCTCCGAGACGACGGCGACTCACTCGGCACGACAGTTTGGACACAAACGATGAGGCGGGGTCTGCGACGAATGAATCGAGCGACGTGTCTGGGCACGCAAAATGATTGACTTGGTGCTTTGGGGTATACGGGCTCAATCCATTTACAATCAGGGCCAGCCTCCAAGTCCTTCCACCGTGGTTGCCGCAATCGAACATTCAATGCGCCCGTTTCTCGTATCGGCAATCAATTTCCCCGTGATACGGACCACGTCACCTGCGTGAATCGATTTCCCATTCTTATCTTTGATGCGCAGGTCCTTTTCCGTAAAATCTGCTGGCAAATCTTCGAGTTCATTGTTATCGGTTCCCAGTGCGAACACGGCATTCATTTCGCGGCCGCCTGCGGCTTTCTGGGTACGAACGAGCAAATTGCACGTGGTCGTGCACGTCGTGGTGCTGGGAGAGATTCCAATGTATCCCGATACGCTCTTCAATTTTCCATTGTTCAGCGCATGGCATACTTCGGCAACCGATTCGCCCGTTTCCGGCGTGTGGCCACAAGCCAAAGCCCACGTACTGATTGCAACTGCAAAAAGGACCGCAAAAAATCGTTGCATTGCTGCACGCTACCCCAGCCATTTGCCCAGGGCAAGATGTTTCCAGACCGCAAACACAGGGAGGCTTTCGGCGAGCTGTCAATTCCCTGTGAATACGTCGTCCAGCGACACCGCAGTGAGCAACATTTTCGACCACTGACGAAGCTGCGCCAATCCTGCTGTGCGAATTCGGGCTTCGATATCCGTAGGAATATCCCCAAATCGGTCATTCACGAGCTCGACGAGCGTTTCCCTCCGACCATGCAGCAATCCTTCGTCGACCCCGAGCTTGCGTCCTTCGTCGACCCCGAGCTTGCGGGCATTCTCCTTCAACGATTCAATCGCTGGATTGCCTTTCAAGTCGAGCGCCCTGGCGACTTCATTTTCGCTGAGGCGGTAGTCCAAGAGCGCTTTGACGGCAATCGGTCGGACAAACAGCTCATCTTCCAGCACGTCGGCATTGTCCAGAGTGACAAACGCATTCGTGGCCTTGGACCATTCGCAGGCTTGGCTTTTCTTGACGAAGATCGCAAAAACCCGGCGAACACCGCGGCGAATGAGGTCTTCCGCTTTTTCGCGCACGTCGCGCATGGTCTGCTCATTGACGACTTCGAACGAAATTTCTTCCAGGTACCTCGAGCCCGTCTCCGGATCTGTTCCTTCGCGACAAACACAAACATCGGTTCCAAAATCCGAGTCTTCCGCCGCGCGGGTGAGCAGTTCGGTCAACGCCACATATCCCGGCTTGACATGCGGCGCGATGAGAAACGCCAAACCATTTTGGGCCTTGGCATGCGGGAAAAGAGCGGTCATCGCGCTGACCTTACGCCCTCGGATCATTTCGTCGTACGTCACTTCGGGCTTCACAACGTGTTGATCCACGGGCGGAAAAGACGCCCCTCGTTCCGTACGTCCAGCCATTTGAGGCGAACGCATTTGAGGCGAAGAATCGACCACTCCCTGCGTGTGGGGTGCGCACAACATGGCGCCGGCGTTGTGTTTCGGGTCCATCACCAATCACCTTAGCAGCAAGCCGCTCAGCTTGGCCAGAGAAAAATGTCGTCAGTGTCAACATCGGCCCCGCATTACACAGCCCTGAGGTGTTTGTCAAGGGGCCCCACGTCGAACATTTCGGTTTGTCATAGAAATCCAAACTCGGCGACACGAGCGGTCGGTCGCCTGCGAAAAACGCCCATCGTGATTCCCCACGCGAAACCCCCGCCGTCTTGAACCAAATACGAACTTTTTCATGGCGATTTGGCGCGAACGTCGTAACATCCGCGCCGTGGACTTGCCCGAGACGTTCCCGATCGTCTTGTCGTTACGCGTCGCAGCGCTCGCGTTGCTGTTCGTCGCGCCGCTCGGGATCACGCTCGCCGTCGTGCAAGCACGTCATCGATATCCTGGTCGCTCTCTCATTGATGCGCTGGTGCTTTTGCCGCTTGTTCTTCCTCCCTCCGTCATTGGGTATTTTTTGGTGCTCGTATTTGGTCGGCATGGGGTAGGTGGTCGATTGTTCGAGGCCTTGTTTGGAATTCGATTCGTCTTTACGTCCGCGGGGGCTGTGCTTGCGGCGGGAGTCGTGGCTTTTCCCATTATCGTAAAAACCGTGCAACCTTCGCTGGAAGCGGTGCCAAAATCGCTCGAAGACGTGGCGCGTTCGTTGGGTTTGGGACCGTGGGACGTGCTCTGGCGGGTGACGTTGCCTTTGGCGTATCGCGGCATAGTGGCGGCAATCGTGCTCGCATTTGCGCGGGCTGTTGGAGAATTCGGCGCGACCCTCATGCTCGCCGGTCATGTGCACGGACGAACCAATACGATGGCGATTGAAATATTCACGGCCTTGCAGGAAGGTGACGAAACCCGAGCGGGGTTTTACGTGGCAATACTGACGCTCGTGACGCTCGTGGTCGTTTTTGGCGCAGGACGTTCCGCGGCGCGGGATGCTGCGCCATGAGCGCCATGTCACCGCCGACACTCGATGTCGATTTGGATATTCACGTAGGCCATGGCCCCGAAACGCTCAACAT
>DAOMZH010000223.1:0-12887 GCA_035437985.1 Polyangium sp. (in: bacteria)
GTCACGCCAGCTCGACACGGCGGCTGATTGACGCCGCATGGTTGATTCGTTCCGAATGCGTTATCGTCGACCACGCCATCGCAATCGTTGTCGACCCCATCGCAAAGCTCGGCGCTCGGGCCCACGAAGCCCGTGCACGCGCCACATGTCTGCGTGCCTTGCCGACATTGGCTATTGCCACCGTAATCGAGTCCCGGAGGCGTACCTGCGGGAACACACGCGGTCGGCGTTACGTTGTCCACGGTGCCATCGCAATTGTTGTCCGCCATGTCGCAGACCTCGGCGGCCGGATTGGCTGGACCAACGCACGACCAACCCGATGCGCCCATACAGGTCAATGTGCCCGTATGACAAGGCGTCGTCAGCGTTCCGGCGCCCGAACAGGTGCCCCCCGGAGGCGGACACCAATTGAGGTTTCCGAACGTGCAGCAATTGCCTGGCAGGGTCCAGCATCCGGTTTGTCCCGGAGGCGGACCATTGGTGAAGGGACCGTCGTCCACGGCCCCGTCGCAATCGTTGTCCACACCGTCGCAGACTTCGCTTTGCGGCAAAATTGCGCCCTGACAAATCACTTGACCACCCACGCAGGCGGTGACCCCGGCACGGCACGGCGAGGTGTTATTGCCACACGCCACGCCAAGGCCGGAAATACCTTCGTCGACTTGACCGTCGCAATCGTCATCCAGGCTATTGCACGTTTCCGTCGATGGTCCAACCGAACCCACGCAGGCCGTGACCCCGTTCGTGCATTGAATGGTGCCCGCGGTGCATTCGCCCGTGTTCGTGCCACAAGGCGCCCCGGAAAGCCCTTCGTCCGTTTGTCCGTCACAATCGTTGTCGACGGTGTCGCAAGCCTCGGCCGCAGGCCCTTTCGGGTTTTGACAAACCCAGCCACCCGTCACGCAAACCAGCGTTCCCTTGTTGCAAGGTGTCGTCAGCGTTCCATTGTCGTTACACGTCGCGCCTGTGGGAGGACACCACGATATGCCGCCAAACGTGCAGCAGTTGCCCGGATTGTTCCAACAGCCGTTGGAGCCCGCTGGAGGCCCGTCCGCAAGCGGCGTTTCGTCTGATTGTCCGTCACAATCGTTATCGAGCGTATCGCAAAGCTCGTTCGTCGGGCCAACTCCGCCCTGACAAACCAACGAACCGTTCACGCACGCCGTCAAACCCGTGCTGCATTCACCCGTCGCAATACCACAGGTTTGCCCAACGCCACTCGGGGCATCGTCGATAACCCCGTCGCAATCGTTGTCAATCCCGTCGCAGACCTCCGCGGACGGTCCGATGTAGCCGATACAGTTCGTGCTCCCGCACGCCTGCGTACCTTGTCGACATTGGCTCGGCGCACCATACACTTGGCCCCCTGGCGTTCCCGCCGGAACACATGCTGTCGGGGCAATACCTTCGTCGGTTTGTCCGTTGCAATTGTTGTCGACACCGTCGCAAACTTCGGTTGCCGGGCTGTTCGTGCACGCCGCATAAGGATTGCCAGCCACGCACGCGCCAGGGGTCCCCGGCGTCATGTTTTTCTGCGGACAAGCCAATTGACCCGCGCAGTTGGCTGGCGTTGTCTGTCCACAAGCTACGGATGCAACTCCTTCGTCGATGATCCCGTCGCAATCGTTATCGCATCCGTCGCAGATTTCCTGCGAAGGCACGCAACCCGCACACACGTTTTCATCCGTTTGTCCGTTGCAATTGTCGTCCTGGCCATTGCAGATCTCGGTCGTCGGACAATGGAGCGGACTGCCGCACCGCGTCACCCCGTCGTCGACCTGACCATTGCAGTTGTTATCGTTGTTGTCGCAGACTTCTTTCGGATCGTAACACAACCACGTCGCCGGATCCGCTTGTTGCCCGGTGTTGTTGATACATGGCAACAAGGCCACGTTGCCCGTGGGATTGCCCGGCGTAATGCTCGCCTGATAATTGGTCAAACACGTCGCGCGTTGCGCCGGAGTCGTCCACGCGCAACACGTCGGATTGGTATTGCAATAATGCGAATACCCCTCGTCCGTACAACCATTGCAATTGTTGTCCGCGTTATCGCACGACTCCGGAGACACGCTCCCCGAAATGATCGACGACAATGCTTGCGACAATTGCGCCTCGTCCGCCGTCGACCTCGCCGTCGCCGTCCCACCAGCCGCCGCAATGTTGTTCAACGCCGATGTCGTCGCTCCGACGAACCCAATCACGTGGACCTTGATTTTGAAGGTTTGCCCTCCAAACGTCACGCCCGTATTGTATAGGCGGCCCGCTTCGTACACCGCGAGCCCTTCGTCATTCGGATACATTGCAGTGTTGTAGTAATCACACGTCTCGTCGCCGTCCGTGATCAGAATCACGTTGATTGCTCGGCACGGTCGCTCGCCTTGGACCACGGTACCAATTGGCGAGGGTACTGTTACGCTCGTGAAAGGATCCTTGAACGTACCCGAAAAGTATTGGTGCATATTGAACAACACGCCGCCCAGTGGCGTAGCCGACGCTGCGCCGATTTCGCTGTTGCCGCAGTTGTTGTCGACGTAGCCCAAGATGTTGCTGACGTTCGAGGGATCCGGAGGCAACGACCAGTAGTGATCTTGCAGGACGGGAACGACCACGTTTGCCCCAGCATGCACGTTGATGCCAAGCGTCGGTTCAGCGACGAGCGGACCGCAACCGCCGCTGCCACCCGGTGGATACTCCACAGTACACTGCGGAAAACACGTCCCCGTACAGTTCCCACACGTCGCATTTTGGCAGTTGATCTCGCGCCACGCGTACGAACTGAGCCCGAAGTTGACCTGCCCCGAAAACGCGTTCACCGTGTTTCTCACGGCGCATCGCGCATGTCCGATGCGGTTGTTCTGGTAGCCGCACGAGTTTGTCCCTCCCGTGATCGACGATGCCATCGAACCTGATGTGTCGACGACGACCATGAAGTAGGGCTTCGACGATGCCGGCCATTGACCAGGATCGGGGCTCAGGCACGTCGCAGGCTCCGCGGCAAACACCGAGTTCGTCATGAAGAACGATGCAAGGGTTGTCGCAGCGAACAAGGCGGATCTAGACATAAAAGAACGGCGCGTATCGAACATACGGGCTCCCATCGATGACCAACCAACGACCAACGGTTGGCGTACGTCCCGCATACTCGATCAACGCAACAGGTTTTTCCAGAACTTTCCGACATCCACCCAAAAAAAACTATTTTACCCATGGAACCAGGGAAAAACTGCCGCAGATTCGCGCCCTTGCCCCCAAGCCCCCACAAAACAAGGTGTACATCAGCACACATTTGGGTCTGGGGTTTGACCCGCTGGGTGCGTCTGGGCGCGTCGACAAACGTCGGAAGCAGTGCCAAGCAATCGAATTTGCTCAGGTTTTACCTGCGGTTTGACGTCGCGCGCGGGGACGACCCCGATCGCGAACGTAGGCGCCCCCTCGTCAACGTCCGACCCTACGCTCGAACACACAAAAACCCCAGGTCACCACGGCCCTTCCAACCCGTCCACCACCGCGGCCTTCTTTCAGCGCCGTTTTTCTTTCATTATTATCGATATCGACGCCAGGCTCGGAGGTTTGGCCAAGTGTTCGTCGAACCCTGCTTGTTTCGACTTCGCGACATCCTCTGGGGCCGCATATCCCGTCAAGGCAATGAGCATCATCCCTGCGAGCTGGGGATCGGCACGTATCGCCGTGGCCACCTCAAACCCGTTCATCTCGGGCAAACCG
Organism: Polyangium sp. (in: bacteria); assembly: GCA_035437985.1. GTDB lineage: Bacteria > Myxococcota_A > Polyangia > Polyangiales > Polyangiaceae > Polyangium. The sequence goes on from DAOMZH010000223.1 coordinate 3,724, forward strand.
ATGTCGCAATACACGAAATCCGGTCGAAACGCCCGGGCTTTTTCCACGCCTTCTCGACCCGTGAAGGCCACCTCGACCTCGTGCCCTTCGTATTCGAGCGCCGTACGTAACGCATCTGCAGCATCTGCGTTGTCTTCGATGACCAGGACCCGTCATCGCGACCTGTTCGTTTCGGCCTGCGGCGCCGTCGTCGTCACGGGTGCAGTCACGCTCGGCAGCACCACGGTAAACACCGCACCTTTGCCTTGCCCATCGCTCTCCCCGCGCACCGACCCGCCATGCAACTCCACCAATCCTTTGACCACCGCCAGCCCCAAGCCCAACCCACCCTTGGCTCGATCCAAGCTCGCGTCTGCTTGCGTGAACGGCTCGAACAACCGCGGCAGCATCTCGGGCGCAATACCTCGACCCGTGTCCAGGATCCGCACAATTGCCTGCTGTTGCGCGGCTTGGTTTTCCACGACAACCACCGCTTTGCCCCCGCGGGACGTAAACTTGGCCGCATTTTGCAGAATATTGCCAATCACCTGGGACAAACGCGTTTTATCTCCATGCACCCACACCGGCGTCGGCGCTTGTTGCAATTCGAGCCCAAGGCCTTGCGCCGCGAATACATCCCGATGATCAGCAACCACGCGCTGCACCAATTCATTCATATCGAGAATCTCGAACTGGACCTTTCCGCTCGTAATGCGCGTAACGTCGAGTAGATCCTCGATGAGATGCGTCAAATGACTGACTTGGCGACCAATGACCGCCTTGGCTTTGCGTGCTTTTTCGCTTCCTGGCTCGGCAATATCCAGAATATGAAGGCTCGTCAGAATCGGCGTGAGCGGATTACGCAGCTCGTGCGACAACATGGCCAAAAACTCGTTTTTCCGTCGGTCCGCATCGACGAGCTGCAAATGCGCTTCGCGCGCCTCCTCGGCTTGGGCTCGGTCCACGATGTCCGAGGCTTGCCGCGCCAACAAATCGAGCAACTGGAGCGTGCGCTCCGAAGGCCGCCCCGGCTTTTTGGTGTGCGTCGAGAAAACCCCCAATGGTCGGCCTGAACGACTCACCAAGGGAGTCGCTTGCAAAGCGCGAACGCCAGCACGACGCTGCATTTCCAACTCGTCGGTGCCCGCGAGAATTGGGTCGGTCTCCACATCCTCGATGATGATCCGTTCACCATTTTCGAGGGCACGGCGAGAAGCGCATTGGTCCTGAACTTTGTTGCAATGCTCGACCCACCACGGTTCGAAACCCCGTTGGGCCAGAATTCCGAGCTGCTTCGTATTGGGGTCGAAAATTTGGATGGCTGCAAAATCTGCCGCGGCAATGGCCACCGCCGCCTCGACGATCTGGTGCAGTATCGAGTCCAGGTTTCCTTCGGCAATGAACAAAGAGCCGAGCTTTTGCAACGTCGACATTGCTTGGAGATCCGACCCCAGACGAGCTTGTGCGTCATGAAGTGCAGCTTCGGCTCGTTTCCGGTCACTCACGTCAATGCAATATTGAACAATGGTTCCATCCCCCATGTCCGCGCCGGCAAACACCATCCACGACAACGACCCGTCCTTGTGGATGTACTCCTTCTCGTAGGGTCCGAGCCGGCCGGTTTTTTGCAGTTTGTCGAGTTGCCGCTGGCTCAGCTCGATGTGCTCCGGACCCGTCATGTTTTGCCACGTGAGCATTCGTTGGGTGATTTCCTCTCGCGAGCGACCGACCATGCGTAAAAAAGCGTCATTGGCGTCGATGAGCGTCCCTGTACGATCGAAGGTCAATACACCTACGCCTTCGACATTCATCATGCGGCGCAATCGTTCTTCGTTTACGCGCAGCGCATTTTCCACTTCATACCGCTCCGTGATGTCATTGATCCCGAGCAGAATCAGCCGCATATGGGCGAGTTGGCGGCCATTGAGCAACATGACCCGCTTGCCGAGGCCCTCGAAGACGTGCTCGACCGTGTACCCCGTGAAGGTCTTGTTGTCCGGTAAAACGCGTTCGAGCAAGTCGCGAAGCGCTGGGATGTTCCATTGATCATTGCCGAGCTCAAACACCTTGCGCCCTCGGGTTTGGTCCGGTCCCACCCGAAAATGCGTGTAAAACGCGGCGTTTGCCCGTTTGACGACAAAGTCCTCGGAAAGAACCAATAAAGGCTGCGGCAAGGTCTCGATGATGTGTTCGGAATATTCTTTTGCACCCCGCAATGCGTCTTCGGTTTGCTTGCGTTGCGTGATTTCGATGAACGTCAGCACCACGCCCGCAATTCGATCACCCGTCCCCCGATAGGGCCGAATACGCATCATGTACCAACGTCCCGCACTATCCTCCACTTCCCGCTCGATAGGAATGAGGCGTTCGAGAACATTACGGGCATCATGGATGAGCGACGTATGCCCGAGCCGATGCGTAAAGTCCGAGAGATATCGTCCGCGATCGGTTAATTGCACATTGAAGAGTTCCGTGGTTTTCGGCGTGAAGCGTAGGATCCGAAACTCCCGGTCGAGAAAAATCGTCGCAATGTCCGCAGCCGCGAAGAGGTTTTGCAAATCGCTCGATAGTTGCGCGAGCTCCTCCATTTTGTGCCGGTTTTCTTGATTGACCGTTTGGAGTTCCTCGTTGATGCTTTGCAGCTCTTCTTTGCTCGTCTCCAGCTCTTCGAATGTGGATCGCAGCTCTTCGTTGGCCGATTGCAATTCTTCATTCGAGGCGCGCAGGTCCTCCTGACTTGTTTCGTAATCCTTGATGATTTCTTGCAATCGTCGTTCAGCGCGTTCTTTGTCCTGCAATAAGTCTTGGATTCTGGCCAGTTCTACGGCATTGGCCCGATCTTCTTGGCCGAGCTCCGCAAGTTTTGGCGATTCCGTCGGCGGCGTTTCGTCGAAAATGAGGAGCATAAATCCGGGGTGTTCCGGATCCAGCGATGGTCGGAGGTCAAGAACGATGGGGAATTGGGTTCCATCAAAACGAACATCAATAGGTCGCGTCCGCACGACCTGGTTTTGGGCGCGGGCTGTCGATACGGCTGTTTTCAGCTCGACGCGCAAATCGTCACGGACCAACTTGAACACGCTGGTCGTTGGCGAGCCTCCTGGATGCACGAAATAGCGGCCTGCGCGCGCGGAAAAGTGCACCACATGGTTGTCCGGGCTCAACAATACACTCGGCGGGGCATATTGCTCGGCGAGGCGTTGATGAATACTCCCATAAGCAATCGCCTCGGGCGTGTACCCCGTCGCGGGCAAACGATCGGACATGCGAGACCGACCGAGGTTGAACACTGGCAGCCGCGGTTCGAATACGACGGCACTGCTCCGCCGAAAAAGGCTGCGCTTTTTGTCCTCGACCCGAAAAAGGTCGCTCTCTTCGATATTTTCCGAGGTTCCGAGCAGCAGATGACCATCGGGCCTGAGCGCGTAATGGAAGATTTCGACGATACGTCGGTGCAATTCACGGTCGAGGTAAATGAAAAGATTGCGGCACGAAATGAGGTCGAGTCGCGAATAAGGTGGGTCGGCAATGACGTTGTGCGGCGCGAAGACGATGAGCTCGCGGACCTCGCGTTTGACCCGAAAATTGCCATTTTCTCGCGTGAAAAACCGTTCGAGGCGATCAGGACGGACATTTTTTTGGATATCAGCGGTATAGATCCCTTCGCGGGCGCGCTCGAGGGCTTGCTTGTGTAAATCCGACGCAAACACTTGAATCGCGGGCGGAGTCTCGAGCTGCGTTGCTTTTTCGAGGAGCAAAATAGCCAGCGAATACGCCTCTTCGCCCGTCGCACAACCAACGGACCAAACGCGTACGTTATCCCCCGGTCCTTTGCCGTCGAAGAGCTGCGGAATTACTAGTTTTTCCAGCGTTTCGAACACTTCTGGATCGCGAAAAAAACTCGTGACGTTGATGAGGAGGTCGTCGGCGAGGGCCGCGATTTCTTCCGGGGTGCGAGCCAAAAGTTCCAAATAGGCCGAAGGGACACGAATATGGTGCAATTGCATGCGTCGGGCGACCCGGCGTTGCATCGTCGACAATTTGTATTGATTGAAATCCCGCCCCGTTCGCGATTGGATGATGGCGAAGACTTTTTTCAAAAATCGCTTGTCCTCGTCACTAGTCTTGGCCGACGTTTCCTCATCGTCGTCATCATTATGGAGCCGTACCTCGAGCTTGGAACTGGTGCGAAAATAACGGAATATGGCTTGCGGGATTTTGGCCAACGGCAAGACCATGTCCACGGATCCAGTCTTGATCGCGTTTTGGGGCATGTCGAGGTATTCGGCTTCGGAAGGATCCTGGACGATCGCCAGACCACCGTGTTCTTTGATGTGCCGTAGTCCAAGGCTTCCGTCCGATCCGGTCCCCGTGAGAATGACGCCAATGGCGCGTTTGCCGTGGGTTTCGGCGAGCGTGCGGAAAAAATGATCAATCGGCGCGCGGTCATGGCGACGTTTTTCCAGATGACTGAGCCGCAGATGCGTATCGATCGCATCGAGATTGAAATTCGGCGGGATGATATAGGCGTGATTTTTTTCCAGCCGCACCGTTTCCGTGACCTGTTGCACGCGAACTTTCAGGTTTGGCTGGAGAATTTCCTGCAGATGACTCTCGTGTTCGGGCGACAGATGCACCACGACGACAAATGCGACACCGCTGTCTTCGGGTACGTGACGAAAGAAGGTCTTGAGGGCTGCAATACCTCCAGCCGATGCGCCAATCGCGACGACAGGAAAAACCTGCGTTACCCCCTGGGGCAAGGCATTGTCCGGTTGCTGCACAGCATCGGGTTGGGCGTCAGGAGGTGTTTGGTCGTCGGGTTTGTCGCCCGCGTCTTCGCGATTTGTCGTCATGTTTGATCGTTACTCCGTTCTGGATGAAGCAGACAAACGAGGCAGCTGGATCGGTGGCTGCAGCGTTTTCCCGCTCCGTAACGGGCCTACGGTTCGTCGTTCACCAACGTACAGGACTAACCTCGCTTTGGCAATGAAGATCCTCGAAGGCTTGGAAAAATTGTCCCGCGAGATAATCACGGTGCCAGCAGACCAGACAAACCACAACAACCGAAAATCAACATCGCCTGGACGGATGTGAGCGTTGGTACTCCTCGGGCACTCGGACGCGTAACGTGCCCACGTGACATTGACATTGCAATCGTGGCAAGAACCGGCGACCATGGACTCGTCACGATCCAACCGAACCATCCATTTTGTAACCAGGATGAACCACAATGGCGACAGCGAAAGAAAAAGAGCGCCGGCCTCGATATTCGACGCCTTCGAGTGTGTCAGAGCGGGGTACTTTGGACCAGACGCCTCGGGTCGTTGCGCAGCGCCAAAAGATGGCGCGAACATTTGGCGTTCCGTCGAGCGCCTTGGTGCATGAACGATTACCAGCGAGCTTGCCTGCGAGGCTCACGACGGGGATTGCGGCCTTGTCGGGAATGGATTTGTCGGATGTTCGGCTGATTCGCGATTCGTCCGAGCCTGCGCGTATGCAAGCAGAAGCGATGGCGCGTCGTGACGAGATTCATCTCGCTCCTGGACAAGACAAACATCTTCCACACGAAGCTTGGCATATCGTGCAACAACGCCAGGGCCGCGTAAAACCCAATATTCAGGAACGCGGCGTGGAAATCAATGACGATCCGATGCTCGAACGCGAAGCGACGGAGATGGGCGAGCGGGCGATGCACTCGCATGGCCAAACCCTAAAATCCACGCAGCCCGCGCCAAACCATTCCGTCCATGCGCCGGTGCAAATGGTGAAGAATTGGAGAACGCGTTTGAACGAGATTTACGCGACGCTGGGAGACGAGCGCGGGGAAGTTGCGCGGCAGTTTGTCGGGACACTACAGCCCAACGAACAACAAGCATTGAGCGAATCTCTCTCGCTTGAAAATGCTGCGGATCGACCGGGTACGAAAGCCGCCCGGAACGAGCGGCGAGCGAGCGATTTCACGCGAAAAATGCAAATGAAATTGACCGCTCGTAAAGCTACTGCGCTGAGTGGCCTGTTTCAAACGATGCTCGGAGGCGGCGAAAGTCAACCCGTTATCGATATGCTTTATGAAACACGGCTGGATACATTGAGCCACAACACAAAACAAGCGTGGTCCCAAGACGAATTGCGTTCGTGCACCGGGACGGCAGGATCCGTTTCGAATTATCTTGGGTTTGGCAAAATGGGTACGCGAGCACCTCGAGAAGACCAAAAATGCGACCTGGATGCCTTGAAAAACCAATTGATGGATGCCGGGGATTCGTTCCACTACATCCGCACATTGAACGCATCGTCCCATGATTTTACGGTCAGCAAACAAAATGGCCACTACACGCTCATCGAGTCGGACGCCAATCCTGGGAAAAACAAAGCCATCAGTGCCATACCATCACTCGATCTGAGCGGAGGTCGCGGGCAAACGGGCGCAAACCTCACGGCTCAGCAATTGCGCGATGGTCTCGAGGCGATTGCCGTCCGCTGCGACAACTGCGACAAATTTGCGCTGGAGAGCGAGAGTCTGGCTACTTGGTGAACGACGCGTGTGCATACGCGATTTCTAGCAGAAAACGAGGCCATGCTCAGTAAGGGATTACCGGTCCCGACCGCCGGCGTTTTGGGCCCCAAACAGAAGCGGTTGCCTTACTCCACGCGAGAAGGAATCGCGAAGTTCCACGCTTCGACGAGCTGCTCGACGGGGCGATCCGTGATCGGATCAGCGTGGGCGACCAAAATTCGCTGCACGGGCAAACCTTGCATCTGCATAATCGATTCAGCTACGGCCGCATTCGCCCGCGTACTCCAACGCACGTCCGGGGGTGTTTTGGCTTTTTCGTAACGTCCCCAAATTCGCGCCGCAATTCGCCAAGTCCAATGATCTCGCGCGCATGCGGAAATGAGCAAATCGGCAGCAATCAGCGAACCACTTGCGGCGTGGAAAAAAACCGTTTCGTCAAGAAAAGGAACGCCTTTTACGGGAATGGGCGTGAGCTCGGGCGTCGCGCGGAGATATGCGGGATCCTCGAGGCCCGCGGTCAAGCGAATTCGCGGATTACGCGGCTCGGCAGATTTTGGTCCAACGACGAGCGCGTTTGGGTATCGAGCGGCAGTGGCTGGAGTTTCCAAATGATGGAAACGATTGGGGACGACGATCCAACGCACCTCGCCCAATGCATCGAGCGCCGCGCATACATCGTCCGTGGGTGCACAGGGGCTATGTACCCAGAGGGCATCACCGGGGAGGCGAACGACGGTGGTTCGCGAGCGCATGCAAACACCGCTAAACCATATGGGGCGTTCGGTGACCCAGATGGAGTTTGGTACGACGACCTCGAAGACGTTGGGATTTGCCATTGGGACAGTTTACCTTTTTATCAACTACCGCGATTACCACGTCCCAGATACGCCCACACTCGTTGGGCCAACCCATAAACTCGTTTGCCCGTTGTCGCTCGGGCTTTTGTTTTTCCCGCCAACCACGAACAAGACGACTCCTGTCGTCGCCAACACTCCACCCACGACGAGCATTGCGGTGGAACCATTTCCGAATGAACGCGCTTTGAGCCGCAAATCATATCCAGTCTGATCACATATGTTTCGGGCATTGCAGTGCCCATCGTTGCTCGCATTGTTTTTCGACAAGGCCATGGCGCCGAGAATGGCGCCGACGCCAAGACCAGCCGCACCTACCGAAATACCAACGATGCCCACGGTCCGTAAAGGAGCCCCAGACTTGCCGCTCGAATCTGCGCCTGCCGGGCCCGTGTCGTCGGCATCGTCGGCATCGGCGCTCCACGGTGGTTTGATTTGCACCGCAGCGTTTTGGCCCATATTGATTTCCTGCGTTATTTTCCAAGGAGATTTGTCGACAGCGGTCACTTCGATTTGGTATTTACCAGGATTGACGGCCACCGATTTTCCCCATTGGCCCACGGGAACGGGCACATTGTTTCGCGAAATGGTCAAACCTGGCGTCATGGCCACGTTTTTGGACACCGAAATCGTCAAATGCGGCACGCGCGGCTTCAGCGCCGCCAATTTTGCATCGATCTCCGCGAGTTTGTCGGTATTCTTTTGCGTATGCGCCAAGGCGCGAGCAGCGTTGTAGGCCTCGAGGGACGTCGCCGGTTCTCCGAGCTTGTCATGACATTCGGCGAGCGATATCGCGGTGCGCACGTGCTCGGGCAGGATCTTGCGGGCAGCTTCGAGTTTCGGGCAGGCGCGCGCATAATCTTGCGTATCCATGTCCTTGGCTGCGTCTTGATAAAGCTTTTGGGCTTCTTTCATGTCCGCATCCGATGCTTGCGCCAGGGCCCCTGCAGGTGACAAACCCAGGGCAGCAAAGAGTGCGCTCCCCACGATCCATCGAATCATTGACGTGTCCTTGTCCCAGAGCATGGCTCAATCATTAAAATCGGCAATCGAAGGTTTTTTCGTCGTTGTTGCAGCTTTGCCCGGCGCCGTTGTTCCGGCCGTTTTCGCGGTCGATTTCGGCTGCGCCGTCGTCGTTTCCGGTTTGGCCGGCTCCGCCAAAGCCGCCTCGACCCCAGGCCCGTTCGTTGGCATCGGAACGACCTCGGGAACCGGCGCCTGGATTGGTTGCATGGCCGATGGGTTTGGCGGGCCAACTGGCATCGCCGACGCCGCTGCAGCTACGGGGCCCGCTGGCTGATCAAGCATCGCTCTCACGACGGCAATGATCCCGCCGACGCTCAGCACCAAAACGCAAGCCAAAGCGCCCAAGAGAAACGATTTTTTGTCTTTTGCCCCAGCATTCCCACTGGTTTGTCCCCACGCACCAGCCGTGACGCCTTCGGGAACAGCCGTCGTGCTTGGCGCTGCGCTTGCTGGATGGGGAGCTGTATGGGGAGGCGGTGTGGAGGGATCGGTATTCGATATGGATAGTTGCGCACCCATCACCAAAGTCTTGGTGTGGGGAACCGGCTTTGGTGCGGGCGCAGCAATCGCTTGCCCGGCGCCAATCGAAAATGCGGCGACCGAGGGCGCGGAGGCTCGAATTGCGCTCAGTGGTGGAGCGACGACGTGCGCGTAAGGCAGCAAGTGCGCCATGAGCTCCTGAACGGATTGATATCGATGCTCGGGGCGTTTTTCCAGGCACTTCAAGATGATGGCCTCGAATGCCGGCGGTACGTCCGGACGCACCTGCGTTGGCGGAATCGGCG
>DAOMZH010000224.1:0-12809 GCA_035437985.1 Polyangium sp. (in: bacteria)
TATCGTGCGCCACGGCTGTTTCTCGTACAGATACGTGATCGTGTGCACGAGCCGCGCCGCGAAATAGACGCCAAAGTATGCCCACGCGCCTGTCGAGGAGCCGCCCGTCAAGGTAAACAACAACGCAATGAAAAGAAACGCCGGAATGTTCTCCAGGTCGTTCATATGCGCGCGTTTGGCCCGCAACACGTCGGCAGCTTCTTGTGTCTCGACGTGCGAGCCTGGATTTACGCCCGTGTCCTCGGCATTCACCACGACTTTGGCCTTGCGTCGAGCATTGGCTGTCGCAAATGCGATAGCGGCCATTTTCAGGACCAGCAAAACGGAAAAAATGACCAGTGGCCTTGCAGCGGGCAGGAGGAAAAACGCATTCATTGGGAAATCCTTGTCGTGTCCGAGACTTCGACGGAATTGCGGTTGATCCGCAATCTACTGGAACAGACGCCAGACTTCTAATCCGTTTGTCCTCCGTTTACAATGAAAAATCAGCGCGACCAGGAAATTTGCCCCGGCCATTTCGCAGGTGCGGTGCCGAAGCTGGCCCGCGTTATTGGTGAGCATTCGAGTTCTCGCCCGCATCCAGACACCGCACTTGAATGCCTGCGGGGCGAAGTCGCGTGGCGCGCCCAAAAATCAATTCGTGGCTGGAGCTTGTTCGACGCTCGGTGCCGCCGCATTGGGTTTGTCGAGCGTCATCCGCGGAAACTTGCCGTAGGTCGCCGCGCGCCACAACCATTCGAGCGGACCGAATCGGAATCGCGCGAGCCAATAATGGCTCCAAACCACTTCAATGGCAAACATGGCTACCGAAATCCAAAAACCAACGAATGGCCCTACTTTGCCAAACAGTCCAAATCCATAACTGTTGAACAGCGTGGTGGCCATGATGCTTTGCATGAGATAGTTTGTCAGGGGCATTCGACCCGGAACCGCAAGAATCATGAGGAAGCGTTTGGCGGATTCTTTCTGGAACAGCAGCGAGAACGCGCAGATGTACGCGACACACAAAAGCGGCCGATTGAAGTTGAACAGGAGGCCAGTGACGAATCCGCGCACCGTGGGGCCTTGAGGCGGAGGTATTGGGCGAGTGGCTACGAGCGCGAAACAGGCAATTGAAACGGACAAACCAAGCCCGAGGCAGATCCAGAACATTTTTCGGATGGTCTGGACGTGCGCACTGATATTTTCGAGCCAGCGTTTTCGCCCAACGTAAAACCCCATGAGCATCGTGACCAAAAATGTGGCATAACCCCAAATGGGTCCGACGAGCCGCGAAAGACGTTCCCCACTGTAATCGTCTTGGTACAGGAAAAGCCGCGCCTTGACTTGTTCGATGTACGTGCCTTCACTGAAAATCCGCATGTGCTCGTAAGACAGATCGCGGTAAAACGAAACCGGATGAATGAGCGGCTCGTTGCGAATCGTGAAAATGAGTCCCCGAATCTGCCCGCCGAGCAGCGACAGGATCAATACCACCCAAACGGTCCGATCCGAAACGTTCCGCATCGCCAGAAGTACGAGACCAAGCACCGCGTACACATGGAGCACGTCACCATTCCAAATGAGAATGCCATGCACGGCTCCCATGAAGAAAAGAATGGCAATGCGTCGCAAATAAGACGAAACAAAGGTTTGTCCTTTCGATGCGGCGCGCTGCAGTTGAATGGTGAATCCCAACGCAAACAAAAACGAAAAGATCGAGTTTGCTTTGCCCGCGAAAAATACGCCCGTGAAAAAATCCATGGCCCGATCGGCCATGCCGGGAAAATACATGCTGTCCCGAGCCCACAAACCCGCCGGTGTATTGAATCCGCCCATGTTCATCACGGCAATGCCGAACAGAGCAAATCCCCGCAATACATCGAGAATCGGAAAACGTTCGTCCAGTGAAACCGGAGCAAGAGCGACAGTGCTCTCTGCGGGTGCTGATTTGTGCGCCATGGGTAAACCTCCTGTGAGGATAGACCCAGCTCCGAGACTTTGTGAACGAAAAACGTTGTCAAGATAAGGTGCGACGGAACACGACGATGTGGCGTTTTCAGATTTCTATGGTGGGAGCTTGCAAACGCCGTATTCAGGGGGCAACAAGTCTGACGCTGCGCATACCGTTTGCACCATCGTGCCATTGTTATCGACCACGGGGCAATTCATGGGATTCATCGGGTCACAAACGACGGTATCGGGCCAGGCGCACGTAGCTGCGCACGAAAGCGTCACGTACCAGGTGAAAACCGAAATCGTTTCGATATTGCCGCAGCAAACAGTCCCCTGCGGGCAATGACTCGGCAGTTGGCATTCGATTCGGGTTTCGTAACCATTCGCGCCCCCCGCAGTATTACAACTATCGTTGCTGGGCGGGCCCGTGACGCATTCGACGAACGGTGACGAATTTGTTTGATAATGGTCGGAGCAGCAGGCGCTCTCGAGCCCTATTGGGCACGTCACGCCCCCACACGCAATGTCGCCCATGATGGGCTCGCCGCTGCTCGACGAAACGGAACTCGAGCTGCTCGTTTCACCAACGCTACCACCGCCGCCATCGATTCCACCGTCGACATCATTGGCGAGTTTCAAGTCGTCCAAACCCGCGATGACTTGGCATCCGAGGATGCTCGAAGCAATCAACCCGGCCAAACCCACGTACTTCGTCTGATCTGATTTCGTGGCTTTGGTTTGTCGGAAAGCGGGTTTTTCTGGACGATTCATTTCGCCCTCATGCTTTGGGCGGAGCTTCTTCTTCGACGGGTTTCGGACCGAGCGGAGCCGATTGTCCTTTGGGTTCGAGCAATTCGAACGTGCACAAACAACGCGACAACGGAATGACCCAATCCTCCCAAAGAGCGAGCGGCGCCATTCCAATCAGCGAAAACAATCGCCCACCATCCTCGAACATCGTATACCGCAATTTCATCGTTCCGGAATCATTGGCTTGCAGCACTGAAGCATCGACGGCCCAGCCAAACAGGAATTGGGTAATTCGCATCTTCTCGATGGCCAATTGATTCAAATAACAATGCCGCTCGAGCCATTCCGCAACGCTACCTTTTTTTGGCGCTGGACGAACACCAATCGAGAAAATGACCGGGGGAAGTAATTCCTTCGTCGCCGTGAAAACAGCCATTGGCGCGAATTCCGCTTCTTTGGAAAAATCGATTCGCGCCGAGGGCGCGGGCTGCTGATACCAACCGTCAGGCAACAAGAGCGAACTGTCCAAGTCCGAACGCGGCTGGCGAATCGTCACCGCAAGGCATAACTTGAGCTCTTCGGGACTAGGCAAAATGCCTTCTGTGGGGAGATCCGGATCATCGAGCGCCATGGCGAGTTCTCCAATGCCTGATGAATAGCACTACGGGCCTGACGATTCACGGAGAATCATCAAAAACGAGTTGATGAGCAGCCGAGCCCCCATCGATTGTAAGCGTTTTGTCGGCGTAAAACCGCGGGGTCCCCGAAAGCTCGTCCGCTTCCGAAAGGGCCGCGAAGGTTTCTCGCCGAACGTCGAGGAACACGAGCTTCGCTGGACCTTCTCCACGCTCATTCGGCGGTGATTCGCGCCGGAAAAAAGCAATGTAATGAGCCGAGGGCGAAAACGCCGGCACTTCGATGGGATCCAATATGCTGCTTTCGTAAAGGACCAGCCCTTCGCCTTCCAATTGCGGCACGACGATGATCGCTGTTTTTTCCTGCTCTTCGTGCACGCAACAAAGGCCAAGTGTGCGCCCTTTGGGCGACCAAAACGGTAGAATATGCACTCCGGCCCCGGGTATTTCCGTCAAAATGGAGCCTTTGAGGACATCCTTGTCGCGCTGAATCAGCCACACTTCCGAGACATCTTCCCCATGGCGTCCCGCCGTGTACACGACATGCGCGCCATCAGGTGATACCGCGATACGCACAGGAAATGCAGGATCCGCATCGTCTTCGAGCAGCCCCATTTTTCGCGGAGCTTCGTCCTCCATCGAATACCGAAATAACGTCTTCTTCCACGGATCCGCCACCAGAATCGCTTTACCGCCCGGAGTCCAGGAAAAACCCGAACCATCCACCCGATTGACTTCACCAGGTTTGTCGACGTACGCCCACCCCACGGTACCTCGAGCCCCCAAAAGTGGCTCCACGCGATACGCGATACGCGTGCCATCGGGGGAAAATGCCAAATCTTGAATGCGCCCGGATTTCATGGGCACAATCAGTTTGGCCGAAACCGCATCGAATGCGCTCGCTACGTAGATTCCCGTCTCGCCCTCGGGCCCATCTTCACGCACATACGCGAGGCGATGGTCCGTCGGCGAAACGCGGCAAAGCCGAATCGCGGCGTCTTTGCCTACCGGAGGCGGAACGGTTCGATGCTGAAAGCGAAATGTCGTCACGGGTCCGGCCACTCCCGAAAATAACCATTGAGTTCATGCAATCGGTCGAGGAAATCCCCCATTGCTTCGCTGCTCGGAGGTTCCAGCTCCCGAACCGCGATCAGCCCAATCGTAATCGAATCGCGCTCGTCTTCCGTCGGTTTTCGGCCATTGGCCGTGAGCGATTTCATTCGTTCGAGTTGATCCGCAATGGACTGCATCGGCCCGAATCCCGGACCATTTGCAGCAATTTTCACCGCTTCGAGATGCGTTTTATCGAGCACATCGAAGAAGTCGGCGCGGTTTGTCAGAGGCAGTTGCGACATGATGCTTCAGGGGGTCGGCTTGGGCGTCGGGCCAATCATGTTGATCCGTGAATTGTCGCCCATGTAGTATTGAATCGCGCCGCCCTTCGTTTTTTGCGGCGTTCCTCGGGTGCTCCACGTATCGAGTTTGGCGGATGCAGTCGTCATCAAATACGGCGTGCCGCCAGGAATTGCAAAATCGTTGCTGATCTTGGGAACGACTTTGCCATCCTTGTCACCCAAAGCGCCAATGCCGAGCGTCAAAGGATCGGTGGCCGTTGCAAAATATTGCCCCTTGTTGCCCTCAGGAACTTGCCATTGCGCCAATTTCGCCGGAGCGGGTGGGGGAGGACCAACCTTGATCGGTTGCGTAAAATCGATTCCCGTGAGGTGACTGAATATCGCGCGCAGCTCCGCCGGCAAATTGTATTCACGCAGCTCGAAGTTTTTCCGGTCCCAAGCGCGACCCATATTCTTGTAAAACTCGAGCGCCACTTTGCGGCGGGCAGTCATTTGTTCCGGCGATGTTCCGGGCAAACCGGCAATCATGATTTCCCGTCGCGTAGGCGGCCGGAATCCAATCAATTGCCGTTGCATCGCCAAACGCACCGCTTGCGCTTTCGGCTGGCCGAAAACTTCGCGCACGGCACCCAAGGTTCGTCCCGCAATCTTCCGCGCTCCGTCCGCCGCTCCCGCTTCGATCTTCGGCGCTTTTCCGGCAACCCCCTTGGTATTGATGTAGACGTGTTTGCCCTCGATGATGATCTCGCCGCCCGACTTGAAAACGATATTGCGATCCGCGAGCAAGACGATGTCTTTGTTATCGATGATGCTCGTCGCTTTCGTCGTCGTGTGCGTGATTTTCGGATGAATCGTCTCCATCATCGTCGTCATCGGCGGAATCTCGGGCTCTTCGCCCTTCGTCACGTCAATCTCTTTGGGAGGCATCACCGCCGCGACGTGCCGCTTGCCAATCACATAACTATCGACAGCGCCAATGAAGGACGAACGATTCGCACCCACGATGATCGTCCGATTGACCCCCGTGCGCTCATTCTCGTTGGCTTTGACGAGTTTCGACAAATTGCGCTGCGCTTGGATGTAAACGAGTTCCTTGTTCGCCACATCGTCGAAAGTGATTTCGTTCCAGCCATCAGCCTTCGGCGATGATTGCGACTTCCACGTGCTGACCGTCATTTGGTCCGGCAAGACAAACGGCACCGGAGCGACTTTGTTGTAGGCTCGGCCCACGAGAATGGGTTGGTCCGGGTCACCTTCCAAAAATCCAACCAATACTTCTTGACCAATCCGCGGCATGACGATCATGCCAAACGCCCCACCTGCCCAGCCGTGGCTCACCCGTACCCAGCAGGATGATTTGTCGTCGTATTGACCATCGCGATCCCAATGGAATTGCACGCGCACGCGTCCGAATTCGTCCGTGTGAATCTCTTCGCCTTTGGGGCCAACCACGATGGCGCTCTCCACGCCTTCGATGACGGGCTTCGGCGTATTCTTCACCGGCCGGAAACGAGTCTTTGCTTGTTCTTCGACAAACGCCGCCGTTCCCGTCAAACTCCATTCCCCGTCGTGCGTGCCTTCGACATACACATCCGTGCACAAGAAGCGCACCTTCTTGCCGGAAATATCGGGACGCGGGTGATTTTCGATTTGAAACAAAACGCCCGGTCCAAGATCATAGGCATTGGACGTGAAATTCAGCAATCGTTTGCCCCGGCGAGCCGCCGCAAGGTCGATGGATGCCACGAGTTCGCCCTCGAACTCTGCAGGCACACGCGGTTTGCCCCGACGATCCTTTACGAGAGCTGCTGGGTCGTACTTGTAAAGCTCGTAAAAGTCCTCCGGCTTCTTGGCGCGTTCAGCGTCACCAAACAATTGAAAGTCCGGACGCACGTAGTCGTAGTCGCGGAATTCGGCGGCACCAGGACGCACGCGATGGGCGACTTTCACGTTCCGAACGAATTCTTTTCGCGCGTCCTGGTTGGGCGAATACACGAAGGGCAGGGCGGGGCGATCATCGCGCGATTCTGGTTTGTCGGACAGAATCATATCCGTCGTGTATTGGGTTCCTTGGGCGATTTGTTTGAAGTAGTAGGAAATGCCCTCTTCTTCGCACAGCCGATTGATGAAGTCGAAATCGCTCTCTTCGTATTGCACCCGATATTCGTGTTCCTGGTGCACGTCGACCGTCTGCATTTTGTGGACGATCGAATATTCCTGCAATATCTTTTGGATGATCTGCGGAATCGTCAGGTGCTGGAAAATCCGATTACGTTTGCGCAACGTCAGCAGATGCATCTGCGGCGCGATGCGAATGAAGTACGTCGACAGACCTGTGAGTTCTGCCTGCACCAATTGACAATGCGTCGCGATCCCCGACCAGGCGCGTGGACCTCCGAGCGGCCCACCCATCATCATGAAGGCCGCGGGACGCCCCACGAATGATTCCAAGTCGAGACTCGCCACGCGAGATCTCGCGAGAATCGAAACGTCGAATAAGCCGGATATCGGTTCGCGTACGGCAAAATGGCGGACGGAAAGCGAATCCTCATTGTTTTCAAAAGCAAGCTCGAGCAGCGACATGGTCCGTCCTCTTCAGATGCGGTCAATAACTGTCGTCCGGATCCCCTTGCTTGACGGGTTTGGCGGGGGGAAACGCCCGCCCATGAGCTACGTCGGCAACACGCGCAAACCAGCGCATCGTCCACGTAGCCCCCAAACTCCGTAATCGTTCCATTCCTTCTTCGACCTCCGCCGGAGTGGTTTTTCCCAGCGGAAAATCCTTTTCCAGAAAATACATGCGTTTGTCTTCGTCCAAGCGGAAATAACCTCCGCCCTGGTCGAAAAGTCCCCCAACTGCCGGATTGTTCAACGCTCGCGCCACCGTGCGGTACGCGTCTTCGTATTCCGGCGGATCACCAAGCATCCACGCTTTGGCAATGAACACCCGGCCGACCAAGGCTCCTTTTTCTTCGTCGTGGCGAAATCCGAAATTGCCGAACGAAACATCCCCCCGAGCATCCAGTTCGGCGTCGTAAACTCCCTGTTTCCGAGCGTAACTATGCATGAGCAATTGCGCTTTGTCTCGATCCGGCGAATTCATAGAGCTCGTCATGGTGTTTTTCTCCGGAGTCCGCAATCACTTCCTGCCACAAGAGCAGGTGTCCGAACCGCCCTTGCTCTGTTGATCGTACATCTTCAAGTACAATTGATCGTCGATTCCGTGATACTTCGTCGGGCTCGCGAAAAAGTGTTTGTCGAGCTTGGCTTTGTCCGTCGTAAACGGCCCACCTGGTTCTCCGGAAAACGTCACGACTTTGCCATTGCCGTTCTCCGCCGCCGACGAATGGTCGCCCAAACCAAAATTCATGGGCGTGAAATCATTCACGTGCACGTAATGCGTGTAATTCGGTCCCTGCACCCAAGACGGCGCAGCAGCCCCGAAACTCGTCACTTTTGTTCCGGACAAACTATTCGGCGTTCCCGGAGGCCCAGCTTTGAGCGTATTGTTGGCGTCGTATAGCGCCAAACTCGTAATCGCTCCGCCTTGGCTATGCGCCATGATTTCCGGAGGTCGACCCGCGCGCGTTTCTTGGACGAGCAAATCACTCAATGTATCGACAGCCGGGTTTCGCCCATCATGCGCCAAATTCGTTCGCCCACCAGCCGCTTGATCGACGAGCGATCGATCCATACCCGTTTGCAACGCGTCTTTGGGCATGCCCTCGGTCGCATTGTAAATGCCCACCACGTTCGCACACGTCATGTCGCCAATTTGCTTCAGCGTCTCGCAATGCGTGGTGTGCGTCGTGTTGATACCATTGACGTAGAAAATTGTGCGCGGCGGTTTGCCCGCTGTGCATTTCGAGCAGCACGCTTTCGTCGCGTCGGACGTGTTTTTCGAGGCGTCCTTTGGATTGTCCGGATCCTCCGCCCCATTGTTTACCGGATTGTAACCATTACGTTTGGCATTCTTGACGTCGTCCGGCGTAATCTTCTGCCCCTTGTTCGTCAGCGGGACGCATTTGCCGTCCTTGTAGCCGACGAGCACGCCATCGTGATCGATATCCTTTTTTGCGCAATCGATACACGGCTGCGCCGGGGGTTTGTCCGTAAATACACTTTTGACTTTGTCATAGGCACCTTTGACCGCTTTGCCTACGTCATAGCCCGTTTGTGCATCCGTCCCGAGCCCCGTGTAAATGGCGTCCGTCGCTCCCCGAACCGCTCGACGGGTGCCTTCTTTGGCCATATCGGCCGTCCATTGCGCCCCCTGCGCAATCTTGTCGCCCGTCCATTGCGCCCCTTCGACGACTTTATCGCCCACATACGACGCGCCATCGACAATTTTTCCCCCGACGTACGACGCGCCGTCCGCGACTTTACCTCCCACATAAGACGCGCCGTCAGCGACTTTGCCGCCCACATAAGACGCGCCATTGGCAATGGAAGTCGCTGCGGACTTTGCCGCACTCGTCGCCGAGTTCCAGACGTTCGATAAAGTTTCTCCACCAAACATGGCTCAAGACTCCGAAAGCGTACGGAAAAGTTTTTCGGTGAACTGACTCAGCCAAGTGGCCTTGTCGCTCGGGGACATCACCGGTGAAGCAAGCGTTTCTTTTACTGCCGGAAATTCTTCATCGAAGTTTTCGCCCAAGAGCCAAGCCGTCACGACATACGTCACGAGCTGGATCTCCGTTGTGAATCCATGAAGACGCGCCTTCGCAATTTGATCCGCAACGCCCATCTTCAACGTGCCCCGTGATTGCTTGCGCGCATCCGGGAACTCCGATTGCAAAAAGAGCGTCGTGCGATCGACGAACCGCTCATCCGATGCTTGGGCAAACGCGCGCATCTGCGCCGGACGCAGCTTGAGCAGCACATCCGTGCGCCTACGCATCTGTCCTTCGACGCGCCTTTTCCAAAACAACGCGCCCAAAGTATCTTCGGTTGGAATTCCAAACTCGGATACTGGACCGTAGAAATCGTCGAGCTCTTGCGGCGTGCAGCAGTCGAGCCACGTGACCAAAACGCGCGGATCGAAGAAGCGAAAGTTCATCTTCGTGCCCGCAGGTGATTGCACCACGAGAAACCTACGCAGATGTCGGCGCACACCTTCGAGGTTCGTGTCGGCAAGCGCGAAAATACACGCGCTCGGATCCTCCGCCGACAACGCGCGCACCCACGGCAAGAGATCTTGCGTGACGTGAAACAAATACGGCGCGACGTCCGCCAGTTCCTCGTCGTCGTCCTGTGGTCGGTAAAGACAAACGCCGCCTCGAGGCCCGAGTTCTCGCGCCTTTTCAGCAACAGACGGTGTTTCGGATCCGTCGAACGCCGCGTAGAACCGACCACTCGCGACGAGACGTTCCAGCGCGTCCGCAAACGCTGCGCTCGTGATGAGTGGTGATTCTTCGTGCTCGTAGGAACTCGATTCCATGTCTTTCACCAGTCGCACTTGATGGGCGTGAACGCTGCAGCTGCGCGCTTGGCAGCCTTGAGCGTCAAAGCCTGGCTCTTGTTGCGAATGCCGATCTTGTCGACGATGACCGATGGGGGTTGGTCCGGGGCAGGTGCACCTGGGATGTACGGCGGGGGAAAACCTCCGACGAGCACGGTCATGCAACCGATCGCGATGGGATCGATCCCCGCAACCCCCGGAATGCCCGGCGCCTTCGGTGGTTCTGCTGGAGGTTCGTCCTGTTCAATCGTGATCGCGAACTTGAATCCGAGACCGGCGAGCAGCGCGCCCACTTTTGCTCCGAACGCGATCTCCCACTTGCCGTCTTTCTTGCCCATGAAAGCACTCGCGCGTGCTTCCGCAGTGAGCACCGAACCTGTGCCTTCTGCAGCAATTCCAATGCGCCATCCCAAGCCGGGAATGCGTACCGAACCTTTGCCTTCGACTTTTCCTTCAGCAACGGAGCCACCTAGACCAGCAGCTGCTTCGACGTAGGCATTGTTGACCTTGCCGTCCTTCACCTCGAACTGGCCACCAGCTCCGAGCTCTCCTTTTGCTGTGAAGAGTTTCGCTTCACCACCAACTTCACCGGCCCACGTGCCGTCGTCGGTTTTACCTCCGACCTTGCCCGCGGTTTTGAACAACGAACCTTCCGCTTCCGCCTTGGCGCCGGCGGAAGCCTTCATGTTCCTTATGTTCTCGAATTCGCCGTTCGCGTAGACCGAGCCTTTCGTTTCACCTGAAAGGAGTTGCGCGTAGTTGTCGACGGGTTTGCCGTCGGGCCCCTTGGGCACCGTGCTCTTGTTCCAGAACTCTTTGCTCGCCCCCGCCGAGAGCTTCGGCTTCCACTCTTGGTCCTTTGGATCGCGACCTTTCTCCATCTGATCCAAGGCTTTGTCGATCGCTTTGTCGGTGGCCTTGTTGAACGCGTCCTTGAGGTTCTTGCTCGTGGCTTCGCCGTCGGTCGCGTACTTGTTTTCCTTTGTGCTCGAACCATCACCCTTGAACTTCCAGGTGGCTTGTTCGGGCTTGGCGTTGGTCGCCCCGGGCAAACTGCTCGCGGGCATCATGCACGTGCACGCATCCATGACGCGCGCTGCACCGACCTTGTTGATGAACACGGTTTTCGACGTTTCGGTGACCGGCCCCGGGCCATGAATTGGACAAACGTGTTTGTCCATCAGGCGCGCAGCGGGCATTCCACCGATCGTCACGTCGGGCGAACCCTCGACGATCACTCCACCATGAACAGTGAGATCACCTCTTCGTGCGGCAGGCGGCATGACTTCGCTCCTAGCAGTTGATCTTCACCATCGGACCACCGTGAATGACGACTTCGCCGCCCGCTTTGACCTTGATGTCACCATCGGCCTTGAGCGAGATCGTCGCGCCATCGAGAACGATCGTGGCTTTACCCGTGGTCAAAGTGATCTTTCCTTCGACCATCTCGATCATCGTCTCTTGCTTCTCGACATCCGGTTCACCCATGGCCTCGACCTTCAGATCCTTGGGTTTGGCCATGACGAGTGTGTACTTGGATCCGACGAGAACCGTATCGACAGCACCCACGACGCTCGAACGGTTTACCCCGACAACCTGTGTGCGATTGGCGCCGGTTCGTT
This sequence comes from Polyangium sp. (in: bacteria), assembly GCA_035437985.1. Lineage (GTDB taxonomy): Bacteria > Myxococcota_A > Polyangia > Polyangiales > Polyangiaceae > Polyangium. Next base: position 11,759 of record DAOMZH010000224.1, read on the forward strand.
CCGTTTCGTTGCGCTTGACGAGCTTCTGCAGATCCTTTTGAGCCTGCATGAAGAAGAGCTCTTTGCCGGCTTTGTCCTCGAACATGATTTCGTTGAAGCCGCCGGTCGTCGGAGAGCTGTTGGTCTTCCAAGTGCTCTTGGTTTTCTCGTCGGGAAGTTTGTACGGAACGCGATTTTTCCCGTTGTAGAGACGTCCCACGATCACGGGTTCGTCCGGATTACCCTCCCAAAAACCCACCAGCACTTCTTGGCCGATGCGCGGAATCGTCATCATGCCGAAAGCTGCACCTGCCCATCCTTGGCTCACGCGGATCCAACACGTCGAGTGTTCGTCGTATTTGCCGTCGCGATCCCAATGGAATTGCGCACGGACGCGTCCGTATTTGTCGGTGTAGATCTCTTCGCCTTTGGGACCGGTGATGAACGCACTTTGCAAACCATTGATCTTCGGACGTGGAGTGCGCTGGGCGGGACGATAAGGAACGTCGGCAAACGCAGCTTCTCCACTGAGCGTCCATTCACCGTCGGTCGTGCCTTCGTGGATCGCTTCGATGACGAGCAGTTTTTTTCCGGAATCGAGATCTTCGCGGGGATGATTGTCGATGCTGAAGACGGCGCCTGGCGCGAGATCGAAAGCGTTGGAATCGTAAGTGACGTGGCGTTTCGTGCGGCGCTCCGATTGCAGCAAAATATCCGTGCGGCGCTTGCCTTCTTTGTCGTCGGTGAAGGCGCCGTGCTCGTACACGTACTGTTCGAAGAATTCTTCTTTCTTCGTTTTTTCAGCTTCACCACGGAGCAGATACTTGGGTTTTTCAAAGTCGTAGTCGCGAATCATTGCGGCGCCCGGACGAACTTCGTGCGTCAGGTGTACGCGACAAATCCACTCATTGTTTCCCGGTTGATTGGGGTTTTCCGCATTGCGAATGGCGGAACGAGCATCGCCCCGTTGCGGCGCATCGCCAAGAATCAGCTCGCTGACGAGGCCCTTTTGGCCTTGGGTTTGTCCAAACCAGTACGAGATACCTTCTTCTTCGAGCAAGCGGCTCACGAA
>DAOMZH010000225.1:0-12731 GCA_035437985.1 Polyangium sp. (in: bacteria)
GTTATGGGAAAAATCCTATGGATCTCCAGCCAACGATGCTCTGCGTTCCTCGGCACTTTCACCAGACGGCAAAACATTGTACCTCGCAGGCGCGGTCGTGGGTAATGAAACATCATTCAGCAACTGCCCGGCGTTTTTGGGCTTCAATACCAATGGCCAGCAAAACATCGTCCTTTTGGCCATTGATGCAACCAATGGAAACTGTTTGTGGGGAAAAACGTGGACGGGCGGTAACCATCTCTCGGGATCGATTTCGGTCGTCACCGGATCCGATGGCACGCCGTTCATCAGTGGCCATCTCGTGAGCGGTACGATTTCGAATAACCAGGGATTTACATTTCCCCCTGTACCCACAGTGCAAATGCCCAAATATGGAGCTACGAGTTTTGTGCTGAAGGTGCACCCTCAAACCGGCGATCTCTTGGCCGCAAAGGGGTATGCGAATGTATTCGCGGTAGGCATGGCGGCGGATCATTCTACGGGAACCATTGCGATCGCAGGCGGAATGGGTGACTCTCTCATGTTTCAGGGCACCACGATGTCCGGGGCGACGAATGTGGCCGACGGTGCCGATATTGCGATTCTCGCCTTCGATGAAAACCTGAATGAAAAATGGGCGTCGATTGCTGGCGGGCCGAACAATCAATTTTGCCCGTCGATCGAATCCGATGGGGCCGGGCGCTTTTATGCGGGATGCGTGACGCAAGACAGGATTGATCGCGGGGCGACCATCAATTGCAGCACGGATCGGCTATGCAGTGTGCTCATTCCGTATGCTTCGGCGACCGGGACGATCAGCGCGTCGGGCATCAAGACGTTTGGCGAGACTCAACCATTTTTGAATATGGGCAAGACGTTCGTTGCCGCAGCTACACCATCGGCGCTTGCTGTTGGAGGCACATGGACTGTGGGCGTGCGTTTTTGGGACGACGTGCTTCTCGACGTGACGGGTTCGTCCGGGGATTACGATATAGGAATTGGCAAAGTGGAGCCGATTCCTTGACGACGTCGGGCCTTGGCGATCGAAGTCATGCAGGCAAAGTCGATTTCGATCGAAACCGCAGCGATTTTGTGAAGCATCTTTGAATTTTGCCCCACGTCGATCACGCAGTTCTGTGCAGCGAGCTTGCAAGTTTGCGATCCGAATCTTCGCCGGCGCATGTAACTATTTGAAAATACGTCCGATCCTTGTTGGCCCGCGTTTTGCTTATACGGCGCCCGCAGAGAGCTTGCTCCGGTCAGCCCCCCCCAACCGTAGAGCAGGCTCTCTGTTTTTTTTGTCGTAGACAAAGGCAACAGGTGAACCGCGGAGCCGAGCGAGCTCGCGGGCCAAGAAAAACTGGCGCGCCGTGGCCAATCCGGTGTATCGTTTGTCCATGCCTGCATCATCGCGCCCAGCTGCGCCGACCAAAGACTCAATCGTCGTGCTCGCATCAGGTTTGACCGAGGACGACGAAGGCGACCTCATTACGTCGAACATTGCTTTTGTGAACATGCTTTTCGAGGAGCATCTGACACGTGACGAGATTGCTCGCGACGCATTGCGGAGTCATCACGTGGACTATTTTCTGGCTGAATACGAAAATGGCGGTTTTTCGCAATTCGTGTACAACACTCGGTGGGACAAGGATATCGTGACCGACGTTCGCGAAGGTTTGAAGGCGATGGGCGCGAAGCGCTACCTTGCGGCGTTCGAGAAGGCCGCGAAATTGCTCGATAAGGTCCCCCGAGAGAAACTCGAAGCGTATCTCGATGGCGGCTACTTTCACGAAGAGGACGCTGAAGACGAACCGGAAGATCCGATCGATTGGGAAGCTGTCGACAAGGCAATCAACAAAGCTGGGGAATCCGAAGATATTTTCGATTTGCACGTCGCGTGGTTACGCAAGCATCCCCAATTGTTTCCCATGAATTCAGAAGAAGAAATGGCGGAAGAGGCGCGGCGTCGCGGGGCCGCGCTCCCCGATCGGGCTCAACGTATTGCGAAAGCAGCCGCCAATGAACCTCGGTACTTGAAACTCATTCGCGCTTTGTGCCGGGAGGCAGGACAAGAACTGGCAAACCTGACGGCGATTGATCCGCGCTACGAATACGAAGGCGAGATTGTCCAAGCGTACCATTTCATCACGAACGAGGGACATCATCACATGGTCGAGCACGATGGCGAGGCGCTGATGTTTCGGGGGCATTCGAAGGACGAAGTGTGTCGAATCGACGCGCCGCCGGAGGAATTGAGGCATTGAGGTGAGGCGAATTGACCGCGACCCACCGTCACGAAGCGAATATCGTTTCCAGGTAATGCAGTAGTTTGCCTTCGTCGGCCGGTTGGCTCCGATACCCCACGTAACCGTCGGGCCGTACGAGGTACAGGCTTTCTGAGTTGCATCCGAAATGCTCGTGCAGACGATGATCTTCGTCCACGAGCCGCGACCCTGACCATTGTAGGGCTGCAGGTTTTTCCGCGGCGGGGGTCACGACGTGCACCACGATATGCTCGCCCCAACGTTGCTCGATCTGGGTTGCAATCGAGGTCAGATTGGCATATCCCGCGTCGGTCGTTGCCGAGCCATCGAACAGAAATAACACATGCTTGGTTCCGCGCAGAACATCGAAAAGCGTATTTCCGGTGGCGAGTTCGATATCGGGAACGCGTTCGCCGGGGCCTGGGCCTTTGGCAAAACGAACCCAATCTCCAATCCTTGGTCCTTCGTCTTTGCGTATTCCCAAGGCCGTGGACCAAACGGGCGTGTGGTATTCCCCAACCGCGGGGCTATTCGGATATCCCACACCGATCTGCGCAAGGGATTGGAAAAAGTTTTGCGGGACAAATCCCGTGTTCAGGACAAACGAAATCGCCTGATTGCGCAAAGCTTCCGCAATTGGCGATCGCAGCGTCAAAAAACGCATTCCCCGTTGCGTGAAAATGTCCGTTCCTTTGACGATTCCTTCGCCGATGGGTCGCCGCTCGGGATCGTAAGAATCGAGCAGCGTCGGTTTGGCAACGCCCTTGTCGACGAGCGCTAACTTCCAAGCCAAATTGTAGGCGTCTTGAATGCCGAGATTCATGCCTTGGGCTCCTGCGGGGCTATGAATATGCGCCGCATCGCCCGCGAGAAATACGCGCCCCACACGATATCGAGGGACGATTCGACCGTGAAATCGAAAAGAAATGGTCCACGCGGGATCGTACACGCGCGTGCCCGCAGGGCAACGTTGTTCGACGAGCTCCTGAAACAATTCGATTGGGGGTACGGCGGGCGGATTGTCCACGCCCAATAAAATAAATCGATAACGTCCTTCTTCCAGCAGCGGCAACATACCGGCGACGCCGTCTTTCGAGACAAACGCTACGGCTTCATTGGGATCCACCGCAAAAGGCAAATCGACCCGAACATCGGCTTGCATCAAGGTTTGCTCGAACGTCGACCCTTCGAATGGCAAATTCAAACCATGTCGCACCGTGCTTTTGGCTCCATCGCAACCGACGAGCCACCGACAACGCACTTTTTCTTCTCGGCCATCGGCGTATTCGAGGCGCGCCGTCACGCCCTCGTCGTTTTGCTCGAAGTCAATGAGTTTTACCGGACGCTCGAATGTTCCCCCGAGGTCTCGCAAATGCTCGGCGAGCATTCCTTCGGTGCGTTGTTGTTCGAGACCAAAAATATACGGAAATGGTGTACCCGTGATGTTGAACGTCAAATGCGCGATGCGTTCGGTGCCGCTATACATATTGGCGCCGTACATGGGCCGACCAAGTTTTAATGCCCGATCGACGATGCCCATGTCTTGCCAAACTTCCATGGTTCGTGCCGCAACACCTGCCGCTTTGGACCAAATGGGCGGCGCTGCATTCGCATCGATGATGCGCGGATTCAATCCGTGCCGTCGCAGCTCACACGCCATGGTCAATCCCACAGGCCCACCACCAACCACCAATACGTCACACGTCGACTGCTCGGACATGTTCGTCCCTCCAGATCGGACCATAGAGGAGATGAAGAGCCGAGGGAAGGGGAATCGACATCGTTCGAGGCGATGATTTGTGCCGCTACGTGAAAGATGACTTGCCCGCGCTTACATTCTTTCCAATCGCGTGTCGGGATGATACGTTTGGGTCATGTTTTTATCGCGTATCGAGCGTCAAGCGCTTGCCGAATTCGACAAATGGGTGCCCGATTTTCGTCCGGCTTTGGAAACGGCATTGCCAGGCGACAAAGAAGCAATCCGCGCGCTCGACGATGTTCGGGCGCGTTTTCGCGAATTGCTCGCCGCGATGCCCGATCCGGGATTGGGGGCGCCAATGCAACGAGCCTTCAGCATTTCGGGGGCCTTGTACATTGCGGTGTACCTCGTGTTGCAAGCCCGCGGGTTTGACGCAGCTCGGGCTTGGGGCGTCTGTGATGCAGCAACGCGAGCGCATTTCAAGCGGATGCGGGGGCTCGCGCGTTGGGCTGCCGCCGAAGGGATGTTCTCGCGGTTGACGCGTTGGTTGACGCAATCGTGGACCAAGCGTTCGCGCACGGCGGCGGTGGGCGGGTGGGAGGCCGATTACGTTCCCGCCGAACCGGGAAGTCATGAATTGGGCATCGATTATTCACGTTGTGCCATTCGCGAATTGGCGTTGAGCCAAGGTGCTGCTGAATTCGCTCCGTATATCTGCCTGGCCGATATCATTGGCAGCGAAGAATTCGGGTGGGGATTGCGACGGACCGAGACGTTGGCCCAGGGCGGGACGCGTTGCGATTTTCGCTTTCGACGTGACAAACCTACGGACGTCGTGCGTCGCTTGCCGGTTTTGTGATTCGAGGAGGAAACTGATGCTTCTGAGGATCGAGCGGGAAGGCGACGGAGTAGAGGTTATCCATTTCGCCAACCGCCACGGCGTTTAGGTCCGTCCAGAAAAACCCATTCGTCTCCGACCCACCATGAGCCCCATTAGGATCAGCACCACCCATCCATTCTCCGACGAATTCGTTTCTCCCACCCGGCACCCGCATCCGCGCGCACTCGGTAAAACCTGAAAATTCTTCGGGTCCGGCGCCATGTTTTGCCCCTCGAGCGTCGCATTGCTTCCGGTGACGATAAAACTCGCCCAATAATAGGGATGCGGATAAGTTTCCCGCACAGCCAATTGCGCCAGACGCATTGCTTCGCCCCGACCTGCTCCTTTGGCCAATTCCTCGTAAAACTTCACCATCAGGCTTTTCGTTGCATTGTCGCTCACTTGCCAAAGGCTCGTCACTTCTGTTTCCGCCCCTGCAATCATCATGGCCCGCTGCAGACCATAAACGCCCTCTCCACGCAGCGCTTGTCCCACCCCCGTTTCACACGCGGAGAGCACCACGAGTCGCGTGCCACGCAAATCCAAATTGGACACTTCCAGCGCCGTGAGCACTCCGTCTTCGCGGTCTGATTGGCTTTTGCGCCGGTTTGCCCCGACAAGCGCCAAACCCGATCGCAAAAGCGGATTGGCGTTCCACGGATCCGTCTCGGTTTTCGACGTGGTACCGGTCACGTTCTCAATGTCGGGCAAGAAAAACCCATGCGTCGCGATATGCAAAACCCGGGGCCCGTGCAATTCTTTCAATGCTTCTTCGGTCGCATTCAGGCCATTCAACAAATGCGCTTTGGCCAGCGTTTTGCTCACCTGTTGACCTTCTTCTTCGGTCCCCGCCAGTTGCGAAAAACGAATCCGCGACAGATCCACGGATCTCGATTGGGCTTCCGACCGTTCATTGGTTTCCGTTTCGATGGTTTTTCCAAAATCGGGATTCGCCACGATGACCGGATCTTGGCGCGCCGACACTTTGGTTTCTCGCAAACGCAACAAGTCTCGACCCGTCATCAAATACGTAATCGACGACGTATCCACCAATTCGCGATTCTGTTCGTCCACCAAAGCATAAAACGGAACGAAGTTTAATGCTCCGTCTGGACTGAGCAACATCCATCGGGTCGTGCCCAAGGCTCGGCGCACGGGTTGCATCACCAGTTCATCGAGTTTCCGCGCTAATTCGCGATGACTTCCCGTCGCGGCCAATTCTTGCACCAGCGCCGTTGCCGTCTTCTCGATCGCCCCCGATTGCCCCAGGTCGAGCCACGCAGGATCGCCCGTTTTATGCAAAATGTACGCGGCAAAACGCGGTCTTCCCCATGTAGAATGTATCGGCGGGCCAAACGGCCGGTGCGGGCGATATTCGAATAATTCCACGAGCGCCGCTCCTTCGGGAATGCTCGCTTGCACCTCGGCCAACTGCACCAACGGCGCGTCGTCGAATTCGTACTTCATCGATCGATTCGTATGCGCGACGAGACGTTCCTCCAAGCTCCGCCGCTGCTCTTCCAACTCGAAAAGATCACTCTGATAATCTTCGAGGGTCACATCGACGGGACCGCGCGAAATCATCGTCGACAATTGCGCAGACAAGTCCGCAAATTCTTTTGCCAGCGCTTGGCCATCTTTGTCCAGGCTGTCATGCAATGCCGAAATGCCCCCGACCATGGCTTCGAAGACCATTCCTTTGCGCCGCAAAATGGTCGTCAGCGCCAAACGGGCCGCTTGCACGTCCGTGGGGGCATGCTGCAAATGCAGCGAAACCACGGTATCCGCATCGTGTTCGACGTGCCGCGCCGCGATTCTCTTTTGCCGCTCCGATCCCAAACTCAGCAAATGTCGCGCGCGTTTGTCTGCGCGATCGGCCGCGCGCGTCGCATACGCGAGAGCTTCGCGCGGTTTGCCCATGGCCACGTGCAAATTCGTCAAATGCCGCAGGGTCTCGATGGTTGCCCAATGAAAGTCGACAAAAATTGATTCTTCGAGCGCCAATGCTTCTTCCAGCAGACGTTTTGCTTCCGGCCATTGGCCCCGCCGCGTGGCGACGACACCCATATTGACCAATACCCGCGCGCGGGTCGCTTTGGGCATTTTGTATTCCGCTTCCAAGTATCGTTCGGCGCTCTTCAACGATTCCGCGGCCAATGCTGTATTGCCTTTCGCCAGATGCAATTCAGCTTGATTCAAGTCCGGCAGCACCAGCAGCTCCGGTCCATAGGCTCGTTTCTTCAAAAGCGGGCGCATATCGCGAATACATTGCGCCGCCGCCCGGTGTTCGCCCCGTTCTCGATACAATTGGGCCAACAAGTCGAACTTCTGCATGAGGATCAAAAACAACAAGGGATCTTGCTCGGCTGCCGCTGCGTATTGATCGATTCCCTTGTGCAAAACGTCGATCGCCGATTCCCGATTCCCCGCGTGAAAGGCGAGCGTACCGCGCAAGAGCGGCTCCATCGTGAAATGAAGATACTGCGAAAATTCGTTTTTCTTGGCCAAGATAGGCACGAGCAATGACGTCGCTCGCCGCAAATCCCCATAACGAGCCCGGAGCCAAGCGTGTGAGACGGGATTGAATTGCCGACTTTTGCGCGCATGCAATTCGTTGACCGTCTCGATGGCGCGTCGGTATTCTTGCTCCGCGATAGCCTGGTTAATTATGGCCACGAGCGCGTCGTCGGACAGCAGAGGCGTGCCCGCGGCGGGAGGCGCGTCGTCCGCATGCGCATCCGCTGCCGCAAAGGTCGATAGGCCCGCGAGTAGTGTCGCCGATAGCCCTAGGATCGCCCCAAAACGTCGAAGGCTCATGGTGCTGGGTCCGCCCATTGCTTGGGAAAACTCGTCACCATCATCAAATGGTGCAGCGCATCCGCAGGGTCTTTTGGCAAGCGACAACAATAACGCATCGACGTCTTGAGCGATCCGAACGTGCGTTCAATATCCACCCAATGCGGATTGTTGGCTACATTGGCGCGAATGGGCGGCGCTGTTTCGGGGTTTCTCCGGAACGAACGCGTGTAGTCCAGCAAGCGCGCGTGATAATCCGGTTCTTCCACGACGGCCCCAATCGACGTCGCCCGCGGATGCGTTCCGTCCAGCATCATTTCGATCTGTTTTTCCAGTTGTTCGAGGCCATCTTCGTACATCGACAAGAGCTCGAAGTCGTAACGCGGATTCGCGTGCACCACCTGCATCAAATGCCCGATGATTCCGTCGCGCGAACTATAAAAACCGACAGGATCCACGACGCTCGAAGGTTCGTCCAAGAATCGTAACACTTGGTGAAACCCATATCCGATCCCAATCGACGCGTAATATTCCGCCGCGGCCGGCGAAATCCAAAACCGCAGCATATCCACTGCACCTGCAAACAATTGCACGTTCGTCGGGATTTCCTCGATCACCCCAATTGCTTGCAAGCGTTCGAGCTTGCGCCGCAATTCGTCACGATCTCGATATCCACGCAATGTCCGCCCGAGCCGCCCGAATTTTTCGATCAAATCGCGCGGACCACCGGCGGCTTGTTTTACCAATTGCCAAGGAGATGCTTTGCGTCGCGTCGTTTTCTCTTCCATTCGAGCCTCCGCGTGCTCGACGGAGCACGAATTCAAGGCGTGGGTTTGGGTATGCCCGGCGGAACTTCGCCCTCGGGCACCGAAAGCAAATCGAGCGAGCCTTCGCCTTTGCCGCTGGCGTTGTTGCCAATCAGTACTTCATCTGCTGCCAGCGATCCACCGCCTCGTATGCGGTCCATTGCAGCTTTGCCGAGCGATGCGCCAAGCGTCACATTGCGAAGCGTCACGGGCGGTTGTTGCACGATGACCTCCGTCGGTGCCGTGACAAAAACAGCCGTGCCGTCGGGTTGGTCCTGTACGCACCCTTCGATGCTGAACGAATATCCTGTGGGCGGAGTCGGGTTCACGATGTAATCACTATATTCGTCCACCGTCCCGGCACGTTCGGAAGCCGCGACGCACGCCGGTTCCGGAAGCAATCGGCAAACCTCGGACGAGGCGCATGGCATGGGACACCGATTGGGATCCGGATTGCGGTCGGCGTTCGTGCATTGCCCCCGGACCTTGCCGGTCAATGGATCCACCTCGAAATAGGCCCACAGCTGGACCTGCACCTTCAGCGGCTGTGCAATGTCCGCAAGCATGAAGTAATAACCAGGATTGAAGACAGCCGACGGCGCATTACATTCGAGCTTGAACGAAAAACCAAACGTCAGCCTTTTGCGCGTCTTGGTCACGTTTCCATCCAAGTCCGTCAAGTTTTTCTCGACGAGCACTGCCAATTTGGGCCCAATGGGCAATGGAGCATTCGGCGTTATTTTCAATTTCGAGAAGTCGGGGGAAAATTCGGCCGTTCCGCCTACGTCGTCAAACTTGTCGTGGCTAACCAGAATGCTCAGTTCCGTTTCGGGATTGGGGACTTCGTCCGCCAAATTGCCTTCGACATCCGTGACGAGCCGAATCACTTTCACATCGACCGTGTCCGGATCGACAGGCTCGCCAAAACCAATGATCAGCGGGGCTGCGGGATCTTCGAGCACCCCGTCTTCGCCACCTTCGATGTATGGAGCCGGTGGCGCATTGTAGGTTTCGCAATTGACGAGCAATGCCGAAGCAAGCAAAAGAATCGACGAACCAAGCCGTTTCATGGTCGTTCACCACCTAGAAGTAGAAGGAAGTTCGCCCTTGAACCAATACGCTCCGCGCTGCATACCCGTCCGCATTGCGCAGGGCATCGCCCGGGAAAAGAATCGCACCTTCGAGGTCGAACAAGAAGTGATCGAGGTACCGGTACGAAATGCGCGCATCGAGTTCCGTGCCCCAATAATTTCCCGGCTTGCCCCCATTGAAGTTGACCAAATCGTCAGTCACCGAATTACCATCTCGCGCTTGCAACGAAGCGACGGGATCCGCAACGGGTGCCGCAGCCCACGCAAAAAGAGCCCCGCCGCGAATCAATAACCCTTTGGCGGGACGAACATCCATTTGCGGGAAAAACGCCACCGCATTGGTAAACGCGCCTCGTGTCCAGATCGAATCCGTGGGGAAACTCGTCGCTCCGAGCCGCCGAATCAATTCATTGCTCGCCGCCGCAACCCGCGCCGTTTGGTACGAAAGCACATGCTCGAAGAGCAACAGACCCACGTTCGCGTCTTCCGCAAAGACAAATTGCGTCAGCGGCGTCCGGTTTGTCGGGTTGTCATCGCCGGACGCATAATCGAGCTCCAAATACGCAGAAAACCGCGGTTTGTCATAGCGTACGACCGTCCGGGAACCCACCTGCAAGATGTTCTGTGCCACCACCGGATCATTCGTGATGTATTTGTACGCTTCGGAGATCTCCTTGGTCGACCCGACGTTGGCCGCTGTCTCCGTGCTGATGTGAAAATCGCCAATCTTCGTGAGCAGACGCCCGCCAAAACTGTTGATGCTCGACGCATTCACGGTGTCCCAGCGATGTACGAAATAACCGCCAATGAAGAAATCCCGGAAGGGACCGATATAATCGGACATGTAACGCACGGCCACGTCGAATTGCTGCACGTCGTCGCCGAACAAATGCACGTCATCCGTCACCCAGCGATCATAAGCCAAAGCCAAGATCATTCCGTGATCTTCGGACGTATCGACTTCTTCTTTGGGTTTGAATGCTTCGAGCGGTTTGGTGGCGAAAAGAATGCGGTCGACGAGATTGCCTTGGCGGGAAAAACCAAAACGATTCGGCCGGCCTTCACCATCGGCAGCTTGCACGCCCGTGCCCGTATTGGCCGATTGACGCCCCACCCGAAGCAAACCAAACGGCAATGAAACATCACCATAAAGTTTGCGGAAACGAACTTGCTCCTGCGAACAAAGCCCATAACCGTAGCTATCGGCTTTCAGGGGATTGTCCCCACGTTGCGTCACGCAAGGAATGGCAATGTTGGGACTACGCGCATTGACGTTGGAACCAAAATTCGGGCGCGGTCCGGAAAAAAGCGTTCCGTTGTCACCCCAAAGCGCCCCATCCAGCACGTCAGCCGATGCTTGAATGCGGACCTTGTCGCGATAATCGAGACCCAAATCGAGGCGTAGACGATGTTCGATCCACCCGATGCGCCGCCCGCTCTCGCTGTTGGGCGCAATGGGATTCACGTACAACGCATTGGCGCGATATTCCGCACCACCACGAATACCAACCGGGCCAATGGGATGTCGATACGCGGGCGTCCGCGGATCACGATCCGACCAGGCTTCGTTTTGAGCTTGGGCCGACGTCGCGAACGTCATCGTCGCGAGGGCCATGGAACTAAAGAGGGCAGCAAAGGTTCGCATGGGAGACCAGTGGTCAGATCCGCAACGTAGCTGCATCCGACCGCAAAACGCAACCGTCACGGACGGCTCGTGTGCAGTTTGTCCGAATGGCCGTCGCTACTTCAACAAGTGCTTCATGAAGTGCGGCACATGCGCCCAGTTCACGGACATTTGAATGCACCTTCGAGTTTGCCCGACTTGGCGCTGAACAAGTATCCCGACTCCACGGGCACGTGTTTCCAGGGATCGATGCAGCGCACCGCAAAGTCTGCCGTTGGATCACCCGTTTCCGGATCGAAGTCCAAGGTCGTTTGAGCTCCCACGAGATCGATGTTTTTCCCGTCGTTCAAGAGCTACGCCGCCTTGTAAATTCCGGCCGGTCCCACATCGATCGCTTCGCCTGGCGGAACCAAGCGCCGCACCGACCGCGCCAGCGCTTTGCCCGTGATGGGTTCGTCCCCGAGCGCGATGATCGCATAAGCCGCCGCGTAAAACGCGTCGTACGGAGCGCTGTTCGAGTTCACCACGTCCAGCTTTTCGTCGGTGAAGATCTCGTTGTGGTGCATCAAAAACTTCGTGTAGGCCGGCGGTACCGTCGTGTTGAGACTGAACAGGCGACGCAGCGCATCGGGACGTTCGGCCACGAGTTTTTCCAAGTCTGGATCGCCAAACTGACCGGACGTCAAGTAGTTCGGGCGATACCTCGTGCGGGGCGACCAACGCCTTTCAATCGCCAAGTACGGACCCTGATCCGTTCCGGCACCAATGACCACATGCGGCGCAAATTGCGCGACCGCATCGGCCATCGGGTTGAGGGCATCGGGTTTGTCTTTCCGTTCGAGTTCGTCCGGAACAACGAACTGTTGTACCAAATCCCCATTTTCTGCGGCACTCTTGCCGTTCCAATGCAAGAGCGAAAGCAGTTTGTCCGCGTGACTCACCCCAGAAGCATTGTTCGAGCGCACGATCGCGATCCGTAGCGCTTCTCCGCCACGCAGCACACCTCGCGACTTGAGCATCGGTTCGAGCATCGTTTCCACGACGGCTGCTTTGGGCCGCGTGATCATGTCCGCGCTCGTCGTCGCCCGCAGAACGAGACGTGGTTCACCCGGGGGATGCGGAATGTCCACGAGCATCGAGGCGGTGTTCGAGGCCAAGGCAAACACTCCTTTCGGAAGGAAAAACGTGTTTGCCAAGTCCATTACTTCTTTGCTGCGGGCAAACCCGAGAATCACCGGGACACCAACGGCCTCGACCAGATGTTTGGCCACGGGCTCTTGGAATTGGTTTTCCGAGTCGTCACAAAGCAAGACGCCCAAAGGTCGCGGTTTTCCGCCCACCGTAGTCGCCGGAATGCCGCCAATGTCTTTGAAATCTTTGCGCCCCAATTCGATGGCTCGCGCGGCTTGGCGCCCATACGTCGAGCCTTTGGGGCCATACGGATACATTGCCCCGATCCAGACCGTCGTGTCGTTCTCGACTTCGCTCTTGTCCGCGAGAAGGCGGCACTGTTCCGTTTCGAGTTTGACGCAAACGTTGGTGTCTCGGCGACAAACCGCAGGTTTACCAGCGTTTTCTTTGACGCATTCGAG
>DAOMZH010000226.1:0-12684 GCA_035437985.1 Polyangium sp. (in: bacteria)
AAAAGCTCTACTTGCCGCGTCGATTGTGGCGGTGTCGTTGCCCATCGTGCTCGTGTTTCCACCAATCCCTCCAGCGAGATCGGTGCGCGCAAGTGTCATCGTCGAAGCTTTGACCCGCAACGGAATTTGGAAACAGGTCAGCGGATACCTGCTCGTTGCTGTTTGTCTGCTCAGCCTCGGCATTACGCTGCGCAAGCGTTGGAAGCGTTTTCAGTTTGCCGATGTGCCGATTTTCCGGGCAATTCATGGAGCCGTCACGGCCGCATCGCTTCTTTTGTATTTTACGCATACGGGTTTTAGCGTTGGTAACGGGCTCAATTTCATCCTCACCGTTGCGTTCCTCGGAGCGATCGTCGTCGGTGCTGCGGCCGGTGCCGTCTTTGTGTTTAGTGATCGATGGGCGGCCTTGGCTGCGCGCGATCGTCGAATTCGTGCGTCTTGGGTGCACATCCTCGTGCTCTGGCCTCTACCGATCCTGATCGCGCTTCATGTGGTCATGGTGTACTACTATTGATGCCGTTCGCATGAGCACGCGTGTCTCCATTCTGGTTTGGCTTTTGGTCACGGCGCTCGTCGGTGGGTACGGCGTGCATCGTCTGCGTTCGCAAGACCAAACCATCTATCTGCCCGGAGCGACTTCGCATGGGCATTACCAGATCGAAATGGCGTGCAATCAATGCCATACGCCATTCGGCGGAGTGTCGAACGACGCATGTTTGAAGTGTCACGCCCAGGCGCGCGAAACGGCTGACTCCCATCCCAAAACCAAGTTCGACGATCCGCGTAATGCCGCGCAATTGGCGAAAATCGACGCGACTCGTTGTGTCACGTGTCATGCCGAGCATTGGCCCGCCGGAACGCATCGCGAAGGCTATTCGCTCCCCGTCGATTTCTGCGTCGAATGCCACGCAGATGTGGGAACCGAACGTCCCAGTCATACGGGAATGTCGTTCTCCACATGTAGCGATGCGGGCTGCCATAATTACCACGACAATCGCAGCCTCTGGGAAGATTACCTAAAACAACACATTGGGGAGCCGCCAACACTTGCCGAAGCTCATGTTTTGGTTCGGGGTGTAAAACCTGGCGCTGAACAGCCGAGTTTGCTCTCGGCCAAAGACGCCGATACGCCGCCGACCGTTGCGGTTGCCGCAGTTCTCGTTAATGAATGGGCGGCTTCTGGGCATGCGCGCGGGGGCGTGAATTGCACCGGCTGTCATGGCGGCATTGCTTCACCGTGGGCCAAAAATCCACCAATGAACGTTTGCGAACGATGCCACGAAGAACAAGGCCACGGCATTCGCCAAGGTCGCCACGGAATGCGTCTGGCCGTCGGATTGGATCCGATGAAACCGTCCATGGCGCGATTGCCGATGAAACCTGAAGCGGCTGACCGCCAAATCGGATGCAGTTCCTGCCACACCGCGCATTCGTACGACGCTCGAATGGCCGCAGCCGGATCATGCCCAAATTGTCACGATGACGAACATACGCGCAATTATGATCGCTCCGCCCATTACAAGACGTGGCTCGCCGAAGCGACCGGCAAAGCGCCTGCAGGCACCGGCGTTTCCTGTGCCACGTGCCATTTGCCTCGGCGCAAACATCCATCCAATGGTCTGACCGTCGTCGACCACAACCAAAACAGCAATCTACGACCCTCCGACAAGATGATTCGGGATGTATGCATCAATTGCCACGGAGCGGCATTTTCAATCGATGCCCTGGCCGATCCTGAGCTCGTGCGCCAAAACTTCGCCGGTCGTCCAAGCAAACACATTCCGACGGTCGACATGGTCGAAAAGCGCGAAGTACCGCGGAAAAAATAATCCGTTTGGCAAGGAACGTACCGGCGCCAAACTGCTCAATCTCCAGACGCCTCCACGGGAGCTGGCGGAGTGGCCTTGGGCGGGTCGGCGAAAAACGGTTCCGTCGCGGAAGTCAGACGCACGAACGAAGGATCACGCGCGCCGATTTGCAACGTCTTGATGTCGATCCCGTTCATCGATTCTTTCGCCGCCATCGTGACCGTGACTCGATACAATCCCGGTCGGGGAAAAATTCCTTTCGGACAAACTTCGGCGAGCAAAACGGCAAATGAGGTCGAAGCCCCTGGAGCCATAGGTCGATACGCATCAGGCGGCAACACCCGTCGACCATTATCGGCGTAACACATCTGCACGTCGCCACCGGGCCCATCGATTCGAAACGACAACATCCAGGGCCGTAATGCAGTCACAATCGGCCGTAACCCGACATTTTTTGCCGTCACGTTGATCGTTATCGTCCGCGGCGCCGAAGCTTCGATGAACGCCGTGCTCGATAATTCCAATTTTCCCGCGCGTTCGTCCACGGGCAGACTTGCAGGGGGCACCGGCTTGTTCGTTTCTGACGAACCTTCCTTCGCCGGTGGCGTCGCTTCTTTCGTTTCTGTTCCCTCTGATTTAGGTGCAGTTTCTGGATTCTGCGGCGGAGGGACGACAGGCGCTGCGTTTGTCATGGCACCGAGCACGATCGACGGAGCTGTTATCTCCCACAACGGCGCGATCGTTGGTTCCCGTTCCGTGCTTTCAACGGCATACGGTCCAGTCGGCGGTTTTTTGTTCTTGGCTTTTGTTTTTGGCGTTTTAGGCGGATCCCATCCAAATCGCGCATGCACGAGCAGATTCGGCCCAAATTTCACGGCACTCTTGCCAAAACAGTACAGGTGCGGATCGAACGATTCCACATACGAATGACCTGGAGCCAATAGCAAAGCTCGATCCTCGGGAAAACCCGAAGGTCGCAGACTCGATGGCAAAATGCACGAAATGGGTTTGGCCGTTTCGTCCGTTTGAACTTCCAAACGCAACAAACGTCCGTCCGCAGGAACGCGCAAGGCGATGGTTCCTTCGTTTTCGATCCGCATCGTCCACGGCCCCACGGCTGTTGGTGCAATCACCCAAAGACGTGCGCTCGCGGCCGGCAGAGGCGGCGGCTCAGGCAGTTTTTCTGCCGCATTTTTGGCTTGCGCCCACACTTCGGTCGATGTCGACAATGCCCCCGCAACGAGCACACTCCGCACCAACCCAGAACGAATTCCCATCACGATATGACTCCCACAGCGGGTAACGAAGAGCGAATAACCGGAAGCATTTCTGCTTTCCTTTCGCGCGCGTCAACCTTAGCGTACATCTGAGCCTCTCGCCTGAATCTCTTTTTCGGACGAGCATGCGCGAACGTCGAGGACATGTATGCGAGGTCTCTATGCGATGGTAGATACGGCCGCGCTCGAGCAACGGGGAATCGACGTCGTGGATTTCGCGGAGGCCGTTCTTTCGGTGCGTCCAGCAGCGATTCAGCTTCGCGACAAGTCTCCGGATGGTATTGGCATCCGCTGCACGCTCGAGCTTCTGTCGCGCCTCGTGCCTCTGGCGGCGGCTGCGGGCGTTCCCTTGTATGCCAACGATCGCGCGGATCTGGCGCTTCTTACGGGTTGTCCCGGGGTTCATGTAGGACAAACGGATCTGCCCGTGCCGCTCGTGCGGTCCCTCGCGAGCCGAATGAATACACGTTTGTCCGTCGGTTTGTCGACCACGAGCGAAGCTCAAATGAGCGCTGGAATCGACGAAGGTGCCGATTATCTCGCAATTGGCCCCGTGTTTGGAACAAAAAACAAGACCAATCCCAATCCGACCTTGGGTTTGTCGCGCTTGCGAGACCTCGCCTCCCATGCCCGTAGGCGAGGTTTTTCCGGGCCGCTCGTGGCCATTGGTGGAATCGACCTCGAACATGCTCGCGCCCTGGCCGAAATAGTCGATGCTTTGGCGATCATCGGAGGGTTGTTGCCAACGTCGAGTGGTTCGTCCGCGCTTCGGGAAGTCGAGCAGCGGGCCAAAGATTTGCACGAAGCGATTCTGAGTGTCGAAAAGAAAGTTTTACCATGACGATTACCATTCTCGTGATCACCGCTGCCGTTGCTGCATCCATGGGATTTTTTGCGAGCCGTCGCTCGGCAAAAAAAGGCGACCTTCGTGCCGCGGACGATGCGACGAACAAAGCACCGAAAGCAGCTTTACCCGCCGCAAAACCACTCGCTGGTTTTCCGTTGGAACTCGGGGACGTCATTTCGTCTGACGGGCAAGAACGGTGGCTTTCTGGGGCGATTGTTGCACGCGAGCAAAATGCCATCATGGTGCTTTTTTTCGCGCCTGAAGGTCGAGAACATTGGGTCGTCGTTGCCCATCCGCTTCCAGAGCGGAACATTCTTTGGTTGCGCCCAGTGGAGGTAGTTTCTCCGGCCGAACCTCCGGCGACGCTCGAAATTGGCGGATTCACAATGCATCGAAAAAGCCGTTTGCCCGTGAAGCTCGAACGTTTGGGTCAAGGCGCCCCGGATGTGGAATCGACGGGAATCGTGGCGACATACTCGGCTGGTGCGCGAGAAGTCGGCATTGTGCTCACGAGCGGCGAACAATCCCTCGCATGGTCGGGACGGCGTATCGATGCAAGCGAATACGAGCGTATGGGCAAATCGCTCGACGATGAATGAATCAACGGGCTGCTATGGCATTGCAGCGCGCAGTTCCATCACCAGCGAGAGAATCGACAAATTGGGCGAAGCATTTCGTTCGAGATACCCAATCGCCCGTAAAACGCATTCGAACCGTCGGGCATCGATCACCGCCCCAATAGGCTCGGTTTCCAGGCGTTTTTTCGCCGATCGGGCAAGCGTCGCGCCGAGCGCCCGCAAATCCTCTTTGAGCCGTTCTTTGTCTTTCGTATCGAGTCCTTCGGCGATGTTCACCGCCGGCCCCAAATTCTGCGCCCGCATTGCCGACATCATGGCCGACACGAATTCATCTCGACTCGTCGTCTTTTCCGCATCCACCAAGGCTACCGCCGCTGACGCGCTACCCGCCGCCAGATCAATCACCAAGTCATGTTTTTCTTGCGGAACACCTTTGGCCGTCAAAATGCTTTGCAACACGGGATCGGGTAAGGGACCAAAACGTATTTTTTGCGTTCGCGAACGAATCGTATCGAGCATTCGATCGGGGCGCGACGTGAGCAGAACGAAATGCGTTCCTTGCCGTGGTTCTTCCAAAAACTTCAACAACGCGTTTGCTGCGCTTGCATTGCTGGCGCCAGCCAATTCTTCGGCATGGCGAATGATGAAGAGTCGTCCACGTCCTTCATGCGGGGCATAAGACGCGTGCGAAAGCACCACTTTTCTTATTTGTTCCACCGATATCTGCGCGACTTCTTCTTTTCCAATCACCGAAGCTGGATAAAGTCCACGCTCGACCAAAATGACATCCGGATGCAATGGCACTTCCGGGCGTTCATTCGCGAGCGTCACCGCGCGCCTACACGCATCGCATCGCCCACACCCGAGTTTGTCCCCGGACGTACACACGAGCGCTTGCGCAAGCGCGAAGGCCGCCATCTCTTTGCCCACCCCGTCCGGTCCCTCGAAACGATACGCATGATGCACGCGACCGCTTTCCAGCGCCCGCGTCAGCGTACGAATGGCTTCAGTTTGACCTTGGATGTGCGAAAACGGCACGAAACACCTCGTAACGGTTATGTGGTGTTAGCACGAACGGCTCGCCACGACCAAACCCGAAATGCACACCATCACGACCGTTCTTCCTCATGCCCCCGAATCACCACGGGCAAACCATCGCCAGCATCGATCGTCAACCTTTGCTCATTTCCGCGATATCCCGCCGAACCAATGCGCAATTCTGCGCCCCGTCCGACCACCCGCACCAGGTCGCTTTCGCGGAGCATACCCTCGCGCAATTCGAGGTATCGCTCGGGCAAACCGCGATCTTTGAGAAATCCACGCGCTCCTTGCACGTTCAATTTCTCGTCTGCGGCAAAATACACGACGACATCCGCGGTCGTCACGAGACATCGTTTTTGATCGTCGCCAATCACAGCAAAACCCGTGGCATCGGCGTCATCCACCAATTGTCCCTCGGCTGTGCCTACGATTCGGAACGCAAAACATGTTTGGCCCGACAAGGGACTGCGCAACGGCGTATCCGCGTCCAAACCCAGCGCTACCCGTTCCGCGGCTTCGAGCGGTGCAACCCGACCAATGATTTGTTGCCGATCGTGAAGATATTGCGAGAGAAGCGCAATATTTCGCAACTCTGGAGGGTTCGGGTCGTACCCGAAGAGATAGGGTGGTTTGGCCAAAAAATTGTAGCAAAAGCCCACGAATGAACCGAGTATGCCCAAAAGGAACATCAAAATGGCGACCCCTAGGACATTGATCACCCCAACCTCGAGGGCGGATTCCAAGAAGGCATCCCAATTCGTGAATTTCAAAGATGGACTCGCACCGAAAATTTCGCCCAGGATTTCGAGTCCAATGAGCCCGATGGAAAGAATCAGGTAAAACGTCTTCGGCTCGTCAATCTGCTTCCTGACGAAAGTCTCGAGTTTGTCCCAGAGCCGATGCATGGGATGTATGTGGCCCGTCGTGTTTTGGCGGGGGCTCGTTTCGATGGAAATTCGCAGCGTTTTTCGCGGTCGATCCACGATCTTTTCCAAGATCCAACGAACGAGCGTTATGAGCCCGACCCACAACGCCAACGGCATGGCAACGACGATACCCGCACCAAGAAGCATCGAAAATGCTCCAAAAACGAGCATGAGCACTTCGATTCCACTCGTCGGCGGCCAACCTTGGCGAAACAGCGTGCCCCCCGTCCAAAGGACGAGGCCAATTGCGGGAAGGGTGGAGATTGTAATCACCCATTTCGCCAGCCAAGCAGCGCGTGAAGTGGGCTGAATGCGAATCGTGGCTTCAGGAACCGACGCTGCGGTACTGCGACAAACAGGGCAATGCGTCAATTGCGAAGAAAAACGCAATCGACAAGCAGCACAACCACGCGTCAAGTCTCGGCGCATTCTTTACCTCAAACGGCGTGTTTCTCCCGGGTCCAGAATCCACAAATTCTCTTCCGCTCCACCCTCGTTCGCCCACGCCGCTCGCGCGCGACCCGGAGGCGCGCCAACCGGTTCGTCCGTTAATTTGAATGTGCCCCAATGCATGGCGACAAAGTTTTTTGCGCCCAACATCCGCGCAGCTTTTGCCGCTTCATCCGGATTCATGTGTTGGGGCTCCATGAACCATCTCGGCTCGTAGGCGCCAATCGGCAACATCGCCCAATCAATGTTTCCGGCCCGTTTCCCGATTTCTTCGAACCTGTCCCAAAAACCCGTATCGCCGGAATGATACGCCGAGCCCTCGGGCCCGTGAATGACATACCCACCCCAAAGCCCTTCATTACGATCCCAGGGCCAATGCATCGACCAATGCCGAGAGGGAACGAGCATCACTTCGACCGTGCCGATCTTCGTTGTTTCCCACCAGTCCAACTCGATGATTTTTGCCGATTTGACCAATGCGGAAATCAACTGGCCATTGCCCTTGGGAACCACGTACGTCGGATTGGAACCAATACGCCGAATACTCCACGGATCGAGATGATCTCTATGGTTGTGCGTCACGAGTACGATATCGATTGGTGGTAATTCCTCGAGCGGAATGCCGGGCGCCGACAATCGCTCAATCAATCCCACCCGCTGTCCCAGCACCGGATCGGTCAGCATTCTCTTGCCGCCCAACGTCAACAAGAAACTCGCATGCCCAATCCACACCAAACTCGCGTCGGCACTCGCAATGATTTCCTTGTCGTGGAGACGCGTCGTCGGCCCTTTCGTGTCGTCTTTGGGCAGCTTTTTCCCTTTGATCGGTTCGAAAACGCGCCACTTCAGAATGTCCCCTACGCCTCGCGCCGGATGCGTAGCTAAATGCGTAAATCGGCCCATTGGGACAAACCTTTCACCAGCTCAGCTCACCACCCGTAAACTCTTGCCCACGAGCACTTCGTTGTGACTGCCCATCCGATAACCACCGAGATCGAGCGTCACATAACGAAATCCATGCTTCTTGCCTGCGATGACGATCGCATCGCGCATCGCCACGTCGGTCGCGCGACTGAGTTCTTCGAGCGCCACTTCGATGCGCGCCAGCTCTCCGTGGTAACGGACGCGTACTTGTCGAAAGCCGAGGTTCTTCAGCGCAGCCTCGAACCCACCAATCTGATCCAAGCGCTCCCGCGTCACGCTCGTGCCGTACGGGATTCGGCTGGACAAACATGCTGCGGCCGGCTTGTTCCAAATGGGCAAACCCAGTGCATCCGCACCGGCACGAACATCGTCCTTGGTAAAACCTAGCTCCACCAGCGGACTCGACACGCCCGCGAGTTTTGCGGCTTCGATCCCTGGTCGATAGTCACCAAGATCGTCTTGATTGACGCCGTTCAAGATCGCCGCGAGTCCCCACTCGACGCGCTTCTGCGAAGCGATCCGATACAGCTCGCTCTTGCAATGAAAACAGCGATCGGGGTTGTTCGCGACGTACGACGGATCTTCCATCTCCTGTGATTCCACGAGGCGATGATCGGCGCCGATGAGTTTGGCGATGTCGATGGCTTCTTCACGTTCGCGCGGAGGAAGGCTCGGCGAGACAGCGGTCATGCCGATGGCTCGCGGTCCGAGAACTTCGTGCGCAACAGCCAGGACAAACGCACTGTCCACGCCGCCGGAATAACAGACGAGAACCGAGCCAAGCTCGGCGAGGCGCGCACGCAAACGAGTTAGTTTGTCTTGAACAACGGCCGATGTAGGCATGGGCCAAGGATGGATCAGCCGCGGCTCTGGCGGTAGCGCGGGCTAGCTCTCTTTGTTTTCTTCTGGCGCTGATGCTGGTGTTGCTGCAGCAGGCGGGCCCGCAGGTGCTGCAGGTTTGGGCTTGTACTCGAAGACTTGTACGTTGGGTTCGAGCAGTCGGAAGCAGTTCTTGCCGACGTCTTCGCCCATCTGTCCGGTGATGACCGCGATCCAATGAGGAAATGCGCGCGAGGATTCTTCGATACGCGTCCACAAACGTGGACGCATCGCGATGATCGCGCTGCGTGTTCCAAGTTCGATTTGAAATTCTTTCCAGCCGTTTTTCGTCGTCGTGACGTCGTCCGGCAGCTGGTTGATCTTGATCGTGACTTCCAACTTACCTGTCAGTGCCATGCCAGCCTCCGCATGTGGCCCGACGGTGCACGGAAAAGCCTCGAAATACAAGCTCTTCCGCTGGCCTTTCGAAGGTTGCACCGACCTACTTGCGGAACGCAGCCACAATGGGCCACGCTGACATCGCTCATGAACCGGAATTTCCCTCGCCTCGTTCGCCTCTCGTTCGTCACTTCGTTCGCCTTCGCGACGCTCGCGACCATGGGATGCACGGACAATCGATTGCCTCCCGTGCCTGTTCCCAAGGCGGAAATGAACGCCAAAGTGCCCAAGTGGTACCCGGAGAAAGAATGGACAGCCAAGGACGGCGAGAGCCAGATCTTCATCCAAGGCAAGATCGTTTTCGATACGGGCAGCGCCACGATCCACAAGTTTGGCGAGAGCGAGAAGGTCCTGAAGGAACTGCTCAAGTTCGCGACGGAGCATCCCGAAGTCACGCGTATTCGCATCGAAGGACATACCGACGATCGCGGTGACGATCAGAAAAACGAAGAGCTGAGCGCACAACGATCGTTGGCCGTGTGCAACTGGCTCGTCGACAACGGCGTGAGCCACTTGCGTCTGTTGGCTGTTGGTTTTGGTGAACGAAAACCTTTGGGCCCCAACGAACTCCCGGAAGGTCGCGCCGAAAATCGACGCACCGCATTCCACGTCGCCGAAGTCGATGGCAAACCGTACCTGGGCAAAGATCCAACGGGTGGCGGGTTGGTCCTCGACGTCCCGAGCCTCGAAGAACGCAAGCGTGAAGAAGAAGAGCGCAAGAAGCGCGGGCAGCCCGCGGTAGTGCCGACGCTGAAATTCAAGGCTACCGGCAACGAAGTGAAGAAGGAAAAGGACCAGAAAATGGAACTGGATCCGACCCAAGGCAAACCCAAGAAGTGATCCGGTTTCCTGAAGAGTCCGTCTAGACAAACTCCGCCCCAGAATTTGGCGTTTGTTTGTCTTGGCGTACTTGTTACGTGGTCAAACTAAATCCAGAGATCGCTGAGGATCTTACCGGTGGTGACGTTGGCGACGATGACGCGTCCGCGATCGTCGCAGAAGATGACGTTTGTCCCTTGAAACCGAGTGCGCAACTGCGAGGCGCCTTCGAAGTGCACTTCAATGCGCGATTTCTTCGCTTGCAGGTCGAAGACCCTCGTAACGCAGTGTCCTGGGTGAATGTGTGAAAAGGCGGCATGGTTTCCCATGTCGTCAATGACGGGAGCTACATGTTGAGTTCCCTGGATGATGTCGGTGTCGCCCTCGGTCAAAACTGTCCATGACGCATCATGGGCCTCGCGCATGGCGGGCGTGAGTCTTCGTGCGGGCCCGTGCTTGACCCACGCGACGATGCGTCCTTGCGTTGCGAGCCCGAAGGCGGGCCATGGCGTGTCATCTCCCCTGGGCAGTTCGCGTCGACTGCGCACGCGAAATGTGGGTTGGTCCAAGGTCCAAACTTCGCCTCCGACGCGAAGGCACACGGCATCGACGGAGCGACTTCCCATGAGGCAATCGGGCTCTTTCAAATCCCATAATGCGGTAAAACCTTCCTCGAGCGCGTCGAGGGCATAGACGCCGTGTTCACCCACGACGAGCCATGACGAACCATCGAACGTGTCGGCAGAATCAACGAGCAGCGCATCGAACCAGCGTTGCGCTCGACGCCGCACGAGATCAATGCGTGTGGTACGAAGGGCTTCCCCGCGGCGGGAAACGGCAATGGCGCGATCGCCGTGATCCGAAATAACGAGCTTTTCTGCGGGCTGATCGAATTGCACCAGGGTTTTATTCTGAGCCGAAATCAACCGTACGCCCGCTTCTCCGAGAGCCAAGAGCAATCGTCCGCCCGGTAAAACCACGGCATCGAAAATGGGCAATGTGCCGATCTCGGTTGATTTTCGCGAAATCAAACGCGTCGTGGGTATGGATTCGTCTTCTTTTTCGAGCGTAATTTTTTCGGCCACCACGCCACCCTCGGGCACCGCTGCATTCTGGACCCGAATATCGCAAACGATCATCGCGATATTGTCGGGAGCCTTGTTTTCGTAGGCTTTTTGCTTGAGCATGGCGCAAGCGGATTTCGGCGCGAACTCGGCTTGCATTCGACGTACGTCGAGGGGCACGCGTAATGCTTCGACCATGTGCTCGGGATCCACGACGGCGTGAATGCCGTCCGTACACAGAAATAGCCGGTCTCCATCGACCAATGGGACGCGATATACATCCGCATTTACATTTTCGACGACGCCCAAAGCCCGCGTAATGACGCTGCGATGGGGGAATTCTTCTATTTGTTCAGGCGTTAGATTTCCAGCCTTCAACATCTCATTAAACAGAGAATGGTCTTGCGTCAATTGTTCGAGATGGCCATGACGCAACAGATAGGCGCGCGTATCCCCAATTTGGGCGATCCACGCTGTACTTCCATGAATCCACGCTGCTGTGATTGTCGCGCCACACCCTCGGTATCTTGGGTCCTCTTTGCCTCGCTGGTAAACCATTGCGCTCGCTGCACTCAATGCGTCCGTCAGGGCATTGCCAATCGTATTCGCATCGTGGCCGGCTTTCTCGAGGTACTTGGACATCGTGGTCAACGCTAGCGTCGCAACTTCCGCGTGACTGTATCCACCCATTCCATCAGCCACACCCAAGACGATTCCGCGCGTAGGGAGCGCACGTTCCTTTGGAATTTCAATCTGCTGGACACAACGCGTTCCTTCGATGACGCCAATCAGCCATGCGTCTTCATTCAAGTTTCGGCCGAGTCCCGCGTCGGATAGGCCGCTGGCCCGTACGGTTACTCGCGCTGTTCCGCCTGGCGTTTGTCGGCGCAAATCCGCGAGCAAAATCGGATCTTCGGTTACCGTGGCCAAACGATCCACGATCGATTTCAAGGTTTTTTCTCCCGCATGAGGCGTGAGCGTCCGCAAGCAGGCCCGCGCGAGAATGCGCATGGTTTTCGACGTTGGGTTCGCAATGACCGATTGTGCCAAGGCCGTCCACGTTTCGATGGCCTCTTCCGAGCCGTTTCGCGGCATGGTTTTTACGGCGTCGGCCACCGAAGCGAATTCCTCGGGAACGAGCCACGCTTTGGTCGCCAAGAGCCGCGTGCCGACCGTTCCGCCGATTTCGATTCCGCGATCAATCCATTCTCGCGCCAAATGTCGCGCTTTTTCGACTGGCCAAATGGTTTGGACTGCCGCACCATACGCGCCCGACGCGGCCAATTGATTGGCCCACAGAATACGCAATGCTGCCGCGTGCTCCGGATGCGTCGCCTCGAGACGCGCGACCGCTGCTGCAAAGGCTCCCGTGCGTCGCGCAATCAAGACGGCTCGATTGCGGTCTCCTGCGAGGATCCATTGCCGCACGACCAGGGCAGGGTCCAAATTGCGCCCTTCGGCCAATTCTGCCGCCATTTGATACTTGTGATGTTTTTCCAAGAACGAAACGGCTTCTTCACTTGCGCCCAATAGCTCCGCCAATACAAACGCCGCTTCTTTGATTTTTCCCTGTTTTTCCAAAATTTCGACCGCTTTGCGATAACGCCGGCGCAAACTCTCGAATACCGAATCACCAAATCCAAGCGCGGAAGAGGCCTTCGTCTTCGTCGCA
>DAOMZH010000227.1:0-12647 GCA_035437985.1 Polyangium sp. (in: bacteria)
TGGCAAATTACGCCCATCGAGACCTATTTCATTCGAGAAGACCAGGAGCACCCGCGCATCGTCCGGAGCGTCGGCGCAACCGGGGGTCATGCCGGGCTGAAGTTTGGAAAGAGAAACAAGCGGTTCTTCCTCGCCAATCGTTCCGCGGACTGAATCGACCGTCGTGAGGGTTGCGTTTCCATCGCTGTCGACAGTCACGAGCACCGGAGTTTTACCTCGTTGGCCCATGGCAAACTTGAAGCGATGAATGAAGCCCGACGTGTGATGCGTGGCGAGTGTCTCGATGTTCGAGCCGCGGGGTTTGGTTTTTCCGGAACGATCAACCTTGAAATCCCCAGCGGAGATCACGAAGGACGAGTGGCGGCCCTGAAAAAATGGGGAGATGTCGGCATGCGTGAGAAACAAGCGCCCGTTGATGGCTATGCCCGCGGTCGGTTCTTCGACGCACGTTCCACCAAGGGGAATCGTTAGTCCTGCTTCGTCGGAAAGGACGGCCGTGCAGCGAGAAAATCGTTCGGCCGCAACAGGCCACACGTTCGTTCCATCCAGTACGAACCCGAGGCGCATCTCGTGCGAGATACGTTCTTGGTTTTCGATTTTCGAGAGCGGTACCGAGGTTCGAATGAGGGGTGTTCCCAGGTCGAAAAGCGGCATGTAGACGAAATCCGCATTGCCGGT
Organism: Polyangium sp. (in: bacteria); assembly: GCA_035437985.1. Taxonomy (GTDB): domain Bacteria; phylum Myxococcota_A; class Polyangia; order Polyangiales; family Polyangiaceae; genus Polyangium. The sequence goes on from DAOMZH010000227.1 coordinate 679, forward strand.
CAGCACGTTGGGCAAACCGCGCCAAGGTACGAAAAATGCTCCGACGAACGGGATGCGTCCGGGCGAAAGTTGGGACGAAGTTTGTTTTACCAAACCCAAGCCCGTCGTGTCGGACATCCGACCCGTGACCGGTGGTCCAGAAAAACGACAGCCCAGACGAACCGCAGGGGGAAGGCGATCCACTTGCAGGCTGAACGTTTCGGCCGTTGTCGTTTTCGGTGGTGCAAGTGGTTTGGCTGTCGGTCCCCAGCCGATGCGCACGAACGGTCCGACACGTGCCCCCGCTTCGCTCACCGCGAGGGGATCTCCTTCGTGTCCAGGAGGCGGATCAATCGTTTGAAATGAACGGCCGTAGTCGGTCGATTCAAAGTAGCGACCATCATCCGTGTGGCCGAGGGCAAACCTTCCGCTGGTCATCATCGTCGACGCCCGTGCAGGCAAGGGCCGTTGCTGCGCTCGCCCCGCGGGATCGATGTACACCGACATTTGACCTGACGAACTGTGCCCCGACGACAGCCAACCTTCGATGCTGCCATCAGGGCGCATATGCAGCGCGCGCGAGACGAGCTTCGGTGATTCCGACGAGTAACCCGAAATGTCGATAGGAGGTGCATTTCGCGCCAGCCGCACGACACGCAACGTCCCCCGTACATCCACGGGATTTGTTTTGTGGAGAAACGTTCCACTCACCGCCACGATCGCTGTTGCGCCGCCATCCGCATTCGGAACCCAGGCCCAAATGTCCGCTGCGTCTGTAGGATCGAGCTGATGTTCGACCCAAGTGCCGGCATTCGTTCGAACACAAAACGTCGAGCTTCGTTGCGTCGAGGTGTTCGTCGCTGAAGCGTTTGTCACGACGTCCACGGGAGGACCGGGATTTCGTCCGCCACAGGGACCAACGAATCCAAGTGCTTCTCCATCATCGACGACGAAACGATCCCAGACGGCTTCTTGCTCGATGTCGAAGGTGCGCTCCACGTGCCCACTTCCCGCATCGATGACGCTCGCAAGCCGTCCTGACTCACAGACGAGCAACACCCGATCGCGTACGGCCAGCGGGCGACACGTTTCATTTTCCCCCTCGAAACGCATGATTTCCGTCGCTCGTCCCGTCGCCAAGTCGACTCGTGCAACCAAACCATCATCAGCGGCAATTGCGTCGCCACTCGGCAAGACCAAGCCGGTCGACGCGACTGCTTCGAGCGCGGTGGTCGACCCGTGGTCAGCGGGCCAGCGATCATCGGGATCTGGTTCGGGTTCGTAACGTTTGCGATCGAGAACGTATTTCTCTCGGCTGATGGCTCCCTGAGCGTTCACGACGAACCCTTCGTCCGTTCCTGTCGAGATGTGTAGTTCGTCTCGTACACGTTCGAGGCGCCCCGCATTCGGAATTTCACGGGTGATGTCGCGATAGGTTTTACCAGCGTCCGCGGTCAAACGGGTGTGACCCAGCGCTGTCAGCACCACAGCTTGCGTGGCGCTCGACGCATACACGGCAGCCGCGTTGGGCACGTCGAGTTTGGTCATGGTGCAGTTTGTCGAGTTCACGACGAAGAGACCGGCGGCGGTCATGACGCCCGCGCCCTCGAACCAATCGAAGCTCGCCGTCACGTTGGTCGGCAAGGTGGCGATCTGTTGCGCTTCGCCCAACCAATTATTACTGGCCCAAACTTTTCGATCGTTCCAAAAGACGTACTTGCACGGAAGATTGGCGCCTGTGATCCAAGGTGGCGCGACGTGCCCGCCTTGGATGGGGTCGGGTTTGTCCGCTTCGGCAACGATGCGCAATCCTCGCGTTTCGAGGCGAGTTCCCACCACTGCGCGATGGAGCCCGCCGTCCGCTGCTTCGACCCACATCGACGCGACGCTGAGGAACCATTCCGGCGCCCGTGACGGAGCGGGAGTCGAGGTGGTCGTGGGCAATGGCGCAACATGCGGCACTGGAGCCGGGTTTGGCGCGGCGGAACACCCGAGGCCCATGACGCACGCGGCGAGGGAGCTGACGACTCGTCTCATTGATCGAAGGCCTTGATTCCTACCGCATGCTCGAAGGTTTTGCGTTCACCCACTCGTCACCCGCGCGTCGATGACGAGCCATTGTCGCGATTTCGTCGAGCTTCGTCGACCTCCGCGGCTATGTTGCCCGTGATTTCATGGATGCGACGTGATTCGACGCCTTGGGCACGCACCGCGCGGCTCGACCTTGGTCGATGTTTTTGTGATTTTTTGCTCGTCGACGACTTTCGAAGAAACCACCCGCCCCGAGCTCCGTAGACGAAACATCATGCGCTCGCTCTACTTTGCTCTGCCGATTCTCCTTTCTGCTGGCTGTTCGACGCGTTCGTCCCCGGTTCCGCCTTTGGAAGCTGCGGATGCGCGACGTTCTGTCGTCATTGAGCTTTTTTCCTCCGAAGGGTGTTCGAGTTGTCCTTCGGCTGATATCGTTTTGCGAGATCTTGCGCGTCAGGGGGCACATGGCGCAGCCGAGATCATCGCGATCGAGGAGCACGTCGATTATTGGAATTATCTCGGTTGGTCCGATCCTTTTTCCAGTGCGGCGTGGACTGCGCGCCAACGGGCATATGCGCAAGCGATGGGATTTCGGGGTGTGTATACCCCGCAAGCCGTGATTGACGGACAAACCGACGTCATTGGCAGTGACAAAGAAGGCATTCTCGAGGCTATCGTCGAAGCCGCGAAGCGTCCCAAGGCGCGCGTGCTTTTGGCTCGCGACAAAGACATGATGCGGGTGACGATTTCGGAATTACCGCAGCCACTGGTCGACGCGGACGTGTTTTTTACGACGACCGAAGAGGGTTTGTCGACAGCAGTGCCGCGAGGGGAAAACGCTGGCGTCACTGTCGTGCATGCGCCCATTGCGCGCACGATGGAGAAATTGGGCACCATTCGTGCTGGCGAAACGACGTTCGTCACGGCGAAAACATTGCCAACCATCGACGAGGTCAAGAAAACCAAGACCAAAGCCGTCGTGATCGTGCAAGCGAGCGGGAAAAAGTCCATTCTCGGTGCTGCAGCGATACCTTTCGGTTGATTTGGTAAACGGTGCGCGAGTCGTGTACCTTCGCGCCATGATCGCAGCGCTCGTGCAGCAAGTGGTGGGGATTTTTCAGGCGAGTGCTCCCGCACCACGTTTGTCCGATCATGAAGCCATTGGGTCGTTGTACCGTCATTGGCGCATTCGCGTGATGTACGGGACGCTCATTGGTTACGCGCTTTTCTATTTTTGTCGAAAAAACATCTCCATTGCGCTTCCGGTGTTGAGCAAGGAACTCGGGTATACCAATACGCAACTCGGCGCGCTGAGCACCGTCTTGTACGTGACGTACGGGATTGGGAAACTGGTCAATGGTGCGCTGGGGGATCATGCCAATCCGCGATGGTTCATGGCCACGGGATTGATGTTATCGGCGGTGATGAATTTGCTTTTTGGTTTTAGCTCGGCGCTTTGGGCATTGGTGCTTTTTTGGGGGATCAATGGTTGGGTGCAATCGATGGGTTTTCCTCCCTGTGCCCGGCTTTTGGCGCAATGGTACAGTGTTTCCGAACGCGGATTGATGTGGGGAATTTGGAATACGTCCCATCAAATTGGGGGGGCGGTCATTGTTGTTTTGGCTGGATATCTGATTGACAGCTACGGTTGGCGCAGTGGATTCATCGTGCCCGCGATCATCTGTCTTTTCGGCGGCGTGATGCTGGCCGAACGACTGCGCGATACGCCCGTTTCGATGGGTTTGCCTCCTGTGGCGCAATATCGCCAAGACCCTGAAGTCACGCCCAATGGCGAGTTGGTCTCCGACAAACCCGAGACGTTGCGTCAAATCGTCTTCGACCGGGTTCTTCGTAATCGCACCTTGTTGCTCGTGAGCCTGGTGAATTTATTCGTTTATGTCGTGCGCAGCGGTGTTTTCGATTGGGGTGCGAAATTCTTGGTCGAGCGCCATAAAAACTCTCTCGTTGCTGCTGGTTCCATGACGGCAACCTTCGAACTCGCCGGCATTGGAGGGGCATTGTTGGCGGGCGCAATCTCGGATCGTCTGAGTCGCCGGCGACGAGGTCCGGTCTGTGTCGTTTTCCTTTTGCTGACAGCGCTCGCGACCGCTCTGCTTTATTTCATCCCGGCGGGACATCCGCATCTCCACGGGCTCAGTTTTGCGCTTTTGGGTTTTCTCATTTATGGGCCGCAGTTTCTCGTCGGGGTGTTTGTTACGGACATTGCTTCCAGTAAAGCTGCCGCGACGGCCATTGGGGTTACGGGCATCTTTGGTTATGCTGGGGCCGCGCTTTCGGGGGTTGGCACGGGGTATTTCGTGGATCGATATGGCTGGGCAGGCGGATTTTCGTTCTGGATTGGCGCAGCCGTTATAGGTGCATTGGTTGGACTTCCCCTCTGGCGGGTGGGCGTGGGAAGCATTCCGTTGACGGCACCGAGTGAAAGCAGTAGTTGACCTGCGTATGGCTTCCCGACGGCGAATTGAATTTGGGGATTGGCAAACGCCAGACGCGTTGGCGGGCGACATTGTGGCTCATGTGTTGCAGCGAATGCCGCGGCCCCCCGCCACGATTGTCGAACCCACGTGCGGTCGAGGCGCATTTCTCGTTGCGGCAGCACGTCGACTGCCCACGAGCACGTTCCTCGGATACGACGTCAATCTCGACTACTTAGCGCGAGCGGCAAGTCGGCTCGCTGGCTATCAGGCATTTATCGCGGCGCGCAATTTTTTCACAGTCGATTGGGAGCGTGAAATTGCCGAGTTTGACGATCCCATTCTCGTCATTGGAAATCCTCCGTGGGTTACAAACGCCGCGCTTGGCATGTTAGGATCGAATAATCTGCCGCGAAAACAAAATTTCAAACACTTGCGCGGTCTCGATGCTTTGACCGGAAAAAGCAATTTCGACGTCTGCGAATGGATGATCCTGGTCCTTATCGAAGCTATTCTCGAGCGCGAAGGTACCCTTGCCATGTTGTGTAAATCATCGGTGGCGCGACGGGTCATCGAATATTGCACGAACGTCGAGTTGCCGATTGCCCCAGGAGGACTCTGGCGTATCGACGCATCAAAGCACTTTCAAGCTGCCGTCGACGCCGTGTTATTCGTTTGTCGAACTGGACCGAATCTATCACCGGCTCATGCGCGTTGGCCGGTGTATGCATCTCTAGGTACGCCCGTGCCCGAGAGCTATCTCGGCGTTGCCGATGGTGAACTCGTGGCTGATTTGGAAGCCTATCAACGCACGCAGCATTGCATGGGGACGTCCGTACCCGAATGGCGCTCGGGCCTCAAACATGATTGCGCGCGAATCATGGAGATCGAAAAGCTCGATGGTTTATGGTTCAATGGCCTTGGCGAGGCGGTGGCGATTGAAGCGCCTTACCTCTATCCGTTGCTGAAGAGTTCGGACATTGCCAATGGCCGAGACGTTCCAAAGCATGCGGTCATCGTGCCGCAACGTGCTCTTGGGGAAGATACGCAATTGTTACGTGAACGTGCTCCGCGCCTCTGGACGTATTTAAATCGGCATGCAGCGTTGCTCACGGGGCGAAAAAGTTCGATTTACACTGGGCAACCACCATTTGCAATTTTTGGCGTGGGAGATTATTCATTTGCACCTTGGAAAGTGGCCATTTCGGGGCTTTACAAACGACTCCGATTTTCCCTTGTGGGTCCAATTGGGGACCAACCGGTGATGCTGGACGATACTTGTTACTTTTTGCCGTTTTCCGACGAAATGGCAGCGCGAAGAGCACTGGCGGCGCTCGAATCGGACTTGGCGCTCGATTTTTTCCGGGCGCGAGTTTTTTGGGATGCAAAACGCCCAATCAACAAAGGCATTTTGCAAAACCTCGATTTGCAGCGCTTGATTGATGCCGCGATTTCGTGATAAGTTGGCGACGCTTCTGGTGGAATTCGACCGCAATCCTGACCGAAGGTTCGTCCAATGTCTCGAATGCATTACGGTTTTTGTAACTTTTGCGACGCCATTTGCGGTCTGGCAGTCGAAGTCGATGGCCAGCGAATCGTGTCGATTCGGGGGGACGAACAGGATGGGTTCAGTCGGGGCTATGTTTGTCCAAAAGGAATTGCCCAACAGGACTTGCATCGGGATCCGGACAGATTACGCCAGCCGATTCGGCGTCGTGGTCGGGATTGGGAGGAAATAGGCTGGGAGGAAGCCATTGGCGAGGTCGGGGAACGAACCGCGGCGTTGCAGAAAAAATACGGCAATGACTCGCTGGCACTTTATTTTGGCAATCCTGTGGCTCACAATTATGCGAGTCTTTTGCATTTGGTCCCGTGGGTCCGGGGATTTCGGACGCGAAATGTTTATTCGTCGAGTTCCGTCGATTCGTTTGCGCGGATGCTCGTTTCGCAATTGATGTACGGCAGTCCAGCGATCTTGCCCGTCCCGGATATCGAGAAAACCTCGTTCTTCTTGATTCTCGGAGCAAATCCCGTCGTTTCTAACGGGAGCATCATGACCGCGCCCGATTGCAAGCGTCGCTTGCGGGCATTGCAGGAGCGGGGCGGGAAAATGGTCGTCATCGATCCGCGGCGTAATGAAACTGCAGAATTGGCCGATGAGCATCATTTTATTACGCCCGCAACCGATGCTTTGTTTTTGGCGGCATTTTTGAATGTCATATTTGCCGAACCCAGCGTGGAACATCGTCGCTCTTCGGTGCCTGTCGATGGATTGAACGATGTGCGTCAATTCGTGAAGGATTTGACCCCGGAACGCGTGGCGCCTCATGTGGGTATCGAATCGACCGAAATTCGACGTTTGGCGCAGGAATTCGTGCGCGCCGACGGTGCGGCATTTTATGGACGCATCGGAACGTCCGTGCAATCGTTCGGAACCTTGTCGACATGGCTCATCGACGTCATCAATATCGTGACGGGCAATATGGATCGCCCCGGGGGAATGATGTTCAGCAAGCCCGCGGTCGACTTGGTGGCGCTCGCCAAAATACTCCGACAAACGGGAAGTTTTGGAGCGTATCGTAGTCGAGTCAAGGGTCTCCGGGAATTAAACGGAGAATTTCCCGTTGCCGCATTGTACGACGAAATGGCGACGCCCGGTCGAGGACAGGTCAAAGGATTGCTCACCTTATGTGGTAATCCGGTGCTCGCTTTGCCGAATGGCCCGCAGCTCGATGCGTTGTTTTCCCAGTTGGAATTCATGGCCTCAATCGATATCTATCTCAACGAGACGAGCCGTCATGCACATATCGTTTTGCCCCCTGCAGCCAATTTGGAAAACGATCATTATCCGATCTTGGAACACGCCATGGCTGTGCGGAATACGGCGCATTATGCTCGGGCGATATTCGAGAAAGAATCTAATTCCCGATACGATTGGGAGATCATGACGGGCATTGCTGGCGCGTTTGGCCGGGCGCGGGGTGGTTTGGCAAAGTGGACCGGTGTGGCGCATGAAACTTTGGCCAGGGCGATAAAACCCGACCGAATTTTGGATTTGTTGTTGCGTTTGGGTCCGTACGGTCTGTCCCTCGAAACATTAAAGCAATATCCGCATGGCCTCGATTTGGGGCCGCTCGAACCGCGTTTGCCGGAAATGATGAGCAATGCGACAGGTCGGATTGCGCTGGCTCCGCCGGAAATTCGTGCTGATTTGACTAGGCTCCTGTCGACCCTGGAAACGCCGGTGCGAAACGACGATGAGTTTCTCTTGATTGGGCGCCGCACGTTGCGGAGCATGAATTCGTGGCTCCACAACAGTCCACGTCTGGTCTCGGGAAAATCGCCGTGCGTATTGTTCATGCATCCGGACGATGCGGGCCGATTGGGATTGCACGATGGTCAACGAGTTTGCCTCGAATCGAAGCGTAATCAAATCGAAGTGCCATTGCGACTTACGAATGAAGTCATGCCGGGGGTCGTGTGCATGCCCTACGGATGGGGGCACAATCGCGAAGGCGCGCGGATGAACGTTGCTGCCAAAGTGGCCGGCGCCAATTACAATGATTTGGTCGACGAAGACGAATACGATCCAATCAGCGGAGCTTCGGTGCTCAATGGCGTGCCGGTACGGCTCAAGGCTGCTTCGGAATCGATTTGAATTCCACGCGGCGATTGAACAAGCGCTCTTCAAGATTCTTGGGTATCACGAGCGGCATGGACGACCCGTAATCCTTGATTTCCATTCGCGTGGCATCGATGCCGCGTTTGACGAGCCAATCACGGACCGCCTTGGCCCGATGATAGCCATACGTGTGCTGAAGGTATCCCTCTTCGCTCGCGTCGATATGCCCACTAATTTCGACGCGAACTTCCGGATGCAACTGCATTACTTCTTCCACTGCTTCGAGAATAGGCAAGGATCGTTTGAGGATTTGCGCTTTCTTGTGATCGAATTGAACGTATTGAAGAATGGGTTTTGCATTGCAATCATCGCAGATAACGACTCGTCGTGGTTCCGTTTCCGCGCTTGTTGCCGATGCACTGGGTATCGGGGGCGGAGGCGCTATTGCACTGGTTGATTCCCCGGGCGAGCCGCTCGGCGCAGGTGATGTCGCTGCCGCGTGCATGCGAGGCGCCGCGGATACGTGCGGTACGGGTGCGGGGACGGGCGCGGGCGAGGTGCATCCCATCAAACCGCAAGCAATCAAGGCAGTGATCCGGTGCATGGTGTTTTCGCGCGAGGGCGTCCTGGATTGTATCGTAAACGCATCATCATGTCATTCGTTGACGTTCGAATCGATTGACAGCGCCCATTACGTAGCGTCTCATCGGAGTTTGGAGGTCGATTCCGTGAAACGCTTTTTTGTCTTCGCCCTGATCAACGTTGCAACCATCTCGATTCTTTCAGTCCAATTGTTTGGATGTTCATCATCGAACGGTGGTGTTGGCGATGGAGGGCGCGGCGGCGCGGGCAGTGGAGGCGTGGCGGGCAGTGGAGGCGATACGGCGGCCAGCAGTTCTTCGAGCGGTGATTTATTCGATGGCGGATTTTTCCCCAATGACGATGCTGGTCCGCCCGATGCCATGAAGCCACCTGTCGAAAATCTCGTGCCCAATGGCGATTTCGAGGCGGGCAATACGCAGTTTTCCTCCGATTACACGTACGCCACCCTCAACACGGTCGAGGGCGAGTATACAGTCGGGACGAACCCTCGAGCATTTAATGGCAATCTGCTCATGATTGGCGATCATACGACCGGCGCGGGGATGATGTTTATTGGTAATGGGAAAGCCACGCCCGATCGCGTTTGGTATGCCGCACCGATTGCGGTGCAACCCAACACCAAATATTATTTCGAGGCGTGGGTCATGAATGCGTGTTGCCCTCCGCCTTACGGCGATGGAGTCAATCCCGTCGGTCCCTCGGAATTGTCTTTTTACGCAAACGATCAGCTCCTCGGCACACGTACCTCGTCAAAACTCGGCGTCTGGGAGGGGTTGAGCACGACCTGGAATTCAGGCAGTGACACCTCGGTCACCTTGAAACTCGTCAATGCCAATACTCAGCCTTCAGGAAATGATTTTGGGGTCGACGACGTATTCTTGGGAATCGAAACGTCCATTCCACCGCCGCCTTGAGCTGGCTCAATTCGCAGGGAGCTTCGCGCCCTACAAATTAAATTTGGGTGTATTGAGCAAACGAGGATCCGGCTTGCTGGTCAAGGTGAGCAAACCGCGTAATGCTCGAATGGCAATTGGCCAATGCCGAGGGTTTTTTAGATCGATTCCGCCAAGGAGCTGTTTGAGCATGGTGAGGGAGTCGAAATAAACCCGTTCGCAAACCAAGCGCTCTTGGTCGTCGAAAATGAAAAAAGCAGTCATCCGCGTGCGATGTCGACCTCCGGTGGGCGGGATATGCCCCAAGGGGCCCCTGTGCGTGCCCAGTAGCCAAAATTCGACAATGACGGCATCCGCGCTATGGCGCAAGGAAATGATTTCGTGGTTTTGGTCCGGAAATGCCCGGCGGGTTTCAAAAAAATAATCGCGTACTTCGCGCTCGCCGTCGTGCACTTTCAACGTGGCAATCAGCTCATAATGCGGATGGGGAAATGTCGACAATACTTTGTCCCAAGCATGTGCGACTTCGTCATGGAAATGATCGAGAACGAGTTTTTCGCGAGCCCGCAATACTTCTTCCGCAGGCATCATGGTTCGATGGCTCATTTCGTGGATCCTCGATTGCTTTTAAAATGGTGCAGTCTTGCCAAACCGTCGCGGACGAAGTCGTGGACGGGGATCAGTTCTTCGGCCCCCAACGACAATCCACTTTTCGCCTCGTTCCGTCCATCAATACCACCCCACCGCGTCGTTTTTTGCCCATGGGCGTCCAGCGCATGATCAATCGATTGTCATAACGAAAATCATATGCCGCCCGAGATTCCAAACCCACATCGAGCGCATCGATGCACAGGCGCTCCGCACTCCAACGCACGAGCAACATTCCCGTCGAACTCACATCCACGCCTCGGGCTGCAAGTCCTTTGAGGTCAAACCATAAGGTCGGATCAATGGGCACAAGTGCTGACCAACCACGAACGTTTTTGCACCGTGGATCATCGCCCATCGTCGCCGAGCTCCACGGCGCAAGCGGCGCCAAAGGCAGAAATGTTCGCGACTTGCTGTCGAGCTCCGACACCGCAGCCATTTGCGGAGGAGAACCCTCCCAAGCGAGGAGACCCTGCACGCCATCGTCGCGACGCGCCAAAGCCGCCTGTTTGCGCACGGATGCGTAGTCGCGCTCTTGCGCCAAATAAATTGGCGCACGCGGAGTGCCCAAACTGTGTTCTTCGAGCGTCGAACGGCGTCGAACATCCGCCAAGATCACGGCTTGGTTGGGGCCGAGGAGCAACCCCGGAGGATTTCGCGTGTCATCGGACATGTATCGCCGCTGCTCGAAAAGCGGCAAGGTCGTGAGTTCGTCGCCGAACACCAAGAGCTCGTGTTTGTCGGAGATGATGAGCAAACCCACGTCGCCGTCTTTACCTAGCAGCGGAAAAACCCCCAAGCGACGTACGTTTTCCAGTTGTGAACTCGTGGCATCGAGCGGTCGCGGCAACGCATCGGGATCGAACGGCGCCCGCAGCAGGAGCGATTGCGTTCTCGTTGGTGCTCGAACGGATTTCTTTGGAGGTGCAACGTTTGGCGCCGGAGGATCGTCGGGATCCGGAGGTGGGGCTTGGGGCGCTTGCGGCACGGAATCAGGTACGTTTTCGACTTCGCGGATCAACGACATGACGTCGCCAAACCCGGTTGACCACGTCTGACGATTGCCTCGGTGCAGGAACTTGTCGTCGATCACCTCCGGCGTACCCGCCATCGAACAGTCGAGCTTCGTCGTCGATGCGGGTACGGGATCAGCCTCGAACCGCGTCGAATCGAGCACGTGGTTTGTTGTGGGCGCACCCCAGCCAAGACGCGCGACGGACGTGAGAACGCAACCAAGCATCGAACAATAACCGTTGAAGGCACTCGCTGGTACCGGCGACAAACCGCGCGCCTGATAGGTTCGTCCGTGATCGAGTGTCTCCAAGAGCGTCCCGTCGTTGCGCAAGGCAATGCCGTATTGACTCGTGGCGATCGTCGTCATCGCGCGGGCTGGCGGGGGAAAAATGGTCAGCTGCCCGCGTGGGTCAACCACTACGCCCGCGTGGATGCCCGAGCCCGGATCCGAATTGTTCTGCGCAGAAAACCAGGCGTGAATGGTGCCGTCGTCCTGCACTTGCACGCGACGGTCGACCGCCGGACCAAGAGGTGCGCGTCCCACGGGGCCGTAGGGACTCCAGCTCGGTTTTGTCAAGCCAAACCCGCCGACATCACGGGGCACACGTACGATCCGCACGCCTCCTTGGGTCGTCACGCGCGTGGGATCATCGGTCCGATCCGGCATTGGCGTCGTCTCGTTGCGCATCACCAGTGCGACCGCCGTGTCATCGCGTTTTGCCGCCCAAGCCTGGAGCGTCGATT
>DAOMZH010000228.1:0-12639 GCA_035437985.1 Polyangium sp. (in: bacteria)
AGCAACGCATGTTGTGGTTGCTTTTCGTTTCGCGCGGGCTCGCGGGCATGACTGCCGGCAACTTGAGCGCATGTCAAGCGGCAATTGCGGATGTGACGGACAAGAGTGAACGTTCGGCGGCGATGGGCAGACTCGGTGCGGGTATTGGTTTGGGGCTCATCATGGGGCCATTCATTGGAGGTCAAACGGGTAAGATTGCCGATTGGGCACCTCCGATCGCTGCGGCGGTGATGGCGCTGCTCGATTTGGGGCTGGCGGCGATTCTCATGCCGGAAACGCGGCAGTTTCGTCAGGACCAACCGGCGTCGGATGGCAAGTCGTCGAGCAAATCGATTAGCTTTTTGGAGCTGATTCGCGATCGACGAATGGCTGCCGTACTGGCGTTATTCTTCTTGACGTTCACCGCGATGACGTGCCTCAACGTGGCATTTCCGCTTTTGTCGGCGGAGCGATTCCATTGGAGTCCGGTGGAAGTGGGTTACATGTTCGGCGCATTCGGGGTTTCTGGAGTCCTCATTCAAGGGTTTTTGATGAAGAGACTCACCGCACGATTCAGTGATGTTTCGATGGTGATGGCGGCCGGAGTTCTCATTGCGGCGGGAATGACGTTTTCGTTGAGTTCGACGCGGCCCTGGATGCTCATCGTGGGCAATATTCTCATTGGTGTGGGTGTATCGGTAAACAATCCGGTTTTGTCGAGCATTGCGTCGAAAGTGGCGCCGCCCCAATACCAAGGTGCGGCGCTTGGTTATGCGCAATCGGCGGGAAGCTGGGCCCGGACAATTTGGCCTCCGACGTGGGGATTCATGTATAGCCACGTTGCCGCGGTGGCTCCATTCATTGGTGCGGCGACGGCGGCCATGTTGATGGTGGTCGTGGCTTTGACGTTACGGAATGCAGAAGCTTCGGTCGTGCCCAAACCCACCGAGAGTTGACCGGGGCGAGAGCGAGTTTTTTCTACAGCTGATTGAGTTCGTCGACGACCTGGAAGAGCGCGCCGATGTCGTAAAAATCGACGGCGACGAAATTGGGAATTTGCCCGCCTTCCGCTTGACATTGCTTCGCCCGCGACGAAAGGAGCCCATATTCGTTCGCCACTTTCGCGCGGTCTGGCGTCGAGAGCGGGTCCGAAAGCCAGTGATTCATCAAGAACAAATCATTGTCTTTGCTGCCGCGATTGAGATTGCAATTGAAATCTTCGGGTTTGGCGAATGAATAGGGCGTGTCCCAAGTGATGTCCCAAATGTGGTGATACCAAGAGGGTGGGGGACCGGCGGATTCTGCACCGGCAACGATTCGTTTGCCACTGACGATCATGTCGTACAACGTGGGCCAGGGAGTTCCGGCCTCGTGGGTGTACATCATGTCCGCAAGACCCGCGGCTTGGAAGGCTTTCTCGGTTTGGCTGGGCGTAATGTGGTCTTCGATGATGAACGTGAGCACTTCGTGAGGATGTTCGTCCAGGAACGAGCGGATCATTTTTAGTTCGTCAACGAAAAGTGAATGTCCGAGCTGGCAGATGGAGTGGCACAAATAGAGGTCTTCGTTCCATTCGTACGTATCGAAAAGCATGGCGCGGATGCCATCATCGAGCTGCCTTTTCATGCTGAAGTTTTGATTTGCCGCGCCCCAACCTTGCTCGAAGTTGGACATGGCGTTGTGGGTCGCGGGAAAAGCAACTTCGTCGAAGCGCCGGGAGCACAATTCGGCGTGACCGTTACATTCGGAAGGCGGAGGAACTTTTGCGGGTTCTGGGGTCGGGTTTGTTTTGCCACACCCCGCGGAGAGAAAAATTGTGGCGCTCAAAATGAGCTGGAAAAACAGATGATTGGTGTTCATAGCGGTTGGGATGGCGGGGGGTCGAATCAGGCTCACCACCAGATGAATCAACGACTCGCGCGATGATGCAACCAAATTATTGATCAATCACAAAAAATCCCCGTGCGGTGCACGACCTGCGCGCACCACACGGGGCAAGTAGTCTGTCGGTTCATGGGGGCAATGCGGACATCACCCCCGATTTGGGCAATTTACTTTTTCTTGCCCACTTGGCCCTGCAATTGGCGACGCACCTTTTTCACGTCGGCAATGGGCAAATCGCGCAAAAGCTCGACGATTTTCGCGTATTCGTCTTCGGCGGCAAACGCCAAAATGTAAAGCGGCGGCAGGTCGAAACCCTGAGCAAGACGCTGAATCGTGCCGATCGTGATCGCGGCCAGCCCATGCTCGACGCTCGACAAATGACCCTTGGAAAGGGCGCTTGCTTCAGCCAAATTGGCCAGAGACATGTTGCGCTCGAGGCGGAGTTCGCGAATACGGGCACCAACTTGCTGAGCGTACGGATCGGGCGTATTTCGTCGCGGCATGTCATCATGGTTCTCGGGCGGCAAAAAGCTACCCGACCGGCCTCCTTACGCCGGGTATTCGGTCGATATAGAATGAGTCATCGGTCGCTTCGAATCGGTCCCGCGGATTGCTCGAATGTTTTACCTCGGCATCCCCGTCCGGGCTCGTCGTCCTCACCGACGAACTCAATATGCATCCTTAGGACGAACTCGTCACCTGGAAACTTCATTCGCTCGGACATTGATTGTCCGACCGTTCCGAAACGAGTTCGAGCGGTCTGGACCATCGGTTTCGTGCGTCGTGTCGATCGCGGTTCTCGCCGGAGTGGGCATGTGCTAGTCGCAGGGGTGTTGAGTGGCGGTTCGCGGGAAACGATGTTTCTCGGGGAACGTGGAATCGGCAGGAGGTCTAGGTCGTGACGCAAGCGAAAATCGGGCTCGTGGGACTCGCGGTGATGGGTGAAAACCTGGCGCTGAACATCGAACGACATGGTTTTCCGATAGCTGTACACAATCGGGATCCTGCGAAGGTCGAGCGGCTTTTGGAGACGCGAGCGAAGGGATTGCAATTCCTTGGTGCTCCAACGGCTGCGGATTTGGCGCGGCAACTCGAGCGGCCACGAAAAATCGTTCTTCTCGTCAAGGCGGGCCAACCCGTCGATTGGACCATCGAACAGTTACGTCCGCATCTCGAGGCGGGCGACATCATCATTGATGGTGGCAATTCGTGGTATGAAGACACCGAGCGGCGGGAAAAAGAATTGGCCGCGCACGGTATTCGGTTTTTGGGATCCGGGGTTTCTGGAGGCGAGGAGGGGGCGCTTTGGGGGCCGTCGTTGATGCCGGGGGGAGACCGTACGGCGTATGAGGAGATTCGTCCGATTTGGGAAGCGATTGCGGCGAAAGTCAATGATGGGCCTTGCGTGACCTACATTGGTCCTGGTGGTTCGGGGCATTTCGTCAAAATGGTGCACAATGGCATCGAATATGGCGATATGCAGTTGATTGCCGAGGCTTATGACATTCTGCATCGCGGTTTGGGTTATTCGGCGGATCGTTTGGCGGACATTTTCGCGGAATGGAACGAAGGCGTTTTGCAGTCGTTCCTCATTGAAATCACGGCCAAGATTTTCCGCGCCAAAGATCCAGAATCGGGCACGCCGCTCGTCGACCTGATCATGGACAAAGCGGGGCAAAAAGGTACGGGGTTGTGGACGTCGAAAGTGGCGCTCGATTTGGGCGTCGCCATTCCGACGATTGATGCGGCAATCATGGCGCGCTTGCTTTCGGGACGAAAAACGGAACGTTTGGAGGCGGCGCAGGTCCTGGCTGGTCCTTCGGGACAAACGAGCCGCGACGACGAGAAAGCCATTGTTTCCGCGGTTCACGATGCGCTTTATGCGGCAAAGATTTGTTCGTACACGCAAGGAATGGCGTTATTACGAACAGCGTCCGAAACGTACCATTGGAATTTGCAGCTCGGAGAAATCGCGCGCATTTGGAAAGGCGGTTGCATCATTCGCGCTCAATTCCTGGATGGAATTCGCGAAGCGTATGCCAAACGCGCTGACTTGCCCAGCCTTTTGCTCGATGATCGCTTCCGAGAGGCCATGGCCAATGCGCAATCGGGATTCCGTCGGGCGGTGGGTTTGGCGCAATCGCTCGGCATTCCGTGCCTCGCGTTTTCGTCGAGCTTGGCGTATTACGACAGCTATCGCTCGGCTCGTTTGCCCCAGAACTTGACGCAAGCGCAGCGCGACTTTTTCGGCGCGCATACGTACGAGCGTGTGGACAAACCCGAGCTCGGCTTTGTCCACACCGACTGGCCGTCGCTCGTCGGTTGAAACGCCTCGTTCGCTATTTTTCGCACAACCAAATCTGCTGATTGCCCATCGTAGTGCGTGACGGGGACCTGGTTCGTCCGGGTACCGTCAGTTACGTGAACCTACGATGGCGGCACTTTTTCGTCCCTGGTCCAATACGGCATTTCGCCTGACGCTCGTTCTGAGTGTTTCAGCGATATTAGGCGCCGTTGCTGCGCCAATGATTTGGGTGCGTATGCCCAGTTGGCGGGGGCAATTCGATCCCATCGATCAGCCCGTCGAATTCGATCACCGGCATCACGTCCAGGATGATGGCATTGATTGTACTTATTGCCACTCATCGGCAA
The DNA here is from genome assembly GCA_035437985.1 of Polyangium sp. (in: bacteria). GTDB lineage: Bacteria > Myxococcota_A > Polyangia > Polyangiales > Polyangiaceae > Polyangium. Next base: position 4,516 of record DAOMZH010000228.1, read on the forward strand.
TGTCTGCAGCCAGTGCGGGCATTCCCTCGACCGAACTGTGCATGGGTTGTCACAATCAAATTTGGAATCAAAGCCCGATGCTCGAGCCGGTTCGGCGGAGCTATTTTTCTGGGGAGCCCATTCCGTGGAATCGCGTCCACGACGTTCCTGATTTCGTTTATTTCAATCACGCCATTCATACGAACAAAGGGTTTGGCTGTGTCACCTGCCATGGTCGCGTCGATTGGATGGGGCGCGTGTACCAAGTGGCAGATTTGACCATGGGCTGGTGTTTGGATTGTCATCGTCATCCAGAAGCCCAGATCCGCCCGCTCGACAAAATCACCGATATGACCTGGGTTTCGGCGGATCAGGCCACTCTTGGTCCGCAACTCGTGCACCAATATCGAATTCGCAACCTGACGAATTGCAGCGCGTGCCACCGCTAGGAGGTTCTTTTGCGTATGAACGAACAGACGAACGTGTTCGGTGAAGAAAAACTCCACGACGATTCCGAATTTCCAACGGGCGCAGACATACGTCCCGACGAACCGTCGCGCCGTCGTTTTATGGAATTGCTCGGGGCGAGCATGGCGCTGGCTGGAATCACGGGTTGCGTGAAGGATCCCGTTGAAAAGATTCTGCCGTACACGTTCCGTCCGGTCAATGTGACGCCTGGGGTATCACGATATTACGCGACGTCGATGACGCTGCAAGGATATGGCACGGGCGTTTTGGTCGAGAGCCGTGAGGGGCGGCCCATTAAAATCGAGGGCAATCCTGCGCATCCGGCGAGTCTCGGCGCGACGGGTGTATTCGAACAAGCCTCGATTCTCGACTTGTATGATCCGTACCGGGCACGATTTGTTTTGCACGATCGGCAAGTGCACACCTGGGAGGAACTCGCGCTGTTGCTCGCGGCGCCCCGAAAAGACGGAGGCGCGCGATTGCGGATCGTGCTCGAACCCACGGCATCACCATTGATTGGTGCTTTGCTGGCGCGGATTGTCGAGCGCCACCCGGCCGTCCGGATTTCGTTTTACACGCCAATCACGAACGACGCGAGTCTCGACGCTGCGGCACGGATGTATGGGCGTCGACTGCAACCACATTACGACCTGTCGCAAGCGTCGACGATTGTTTCTTTGGGCGCTGATTTCATGACGTCGACGCCAATGCATTTGCGCCATGCCCGTGATTTTGCGGCTCGTCGTCGCCCCGCGTGGCCCAATCCGACGATGAATCGTCTATACGTCGCAGAAACAGCTCCGAGCTCCACGGGTAGTTTGGCGGACCATCGCATTCGTCGCCGACCATCCGAAATGGGGCCATTTGCCGCTGCATTGGCGGCCGAAATCCTATTTGGCGCGGACGATCCCGGAGCAATGGCCACCGCGGAAACATTGGCGGCGATTCGGTCTTTTCTCGGACGTGACGAGCGTGCGGTCATCATTCCCATGGCGCGAGATCTGCGACGAGCAGGAAAAACTGCGCTAATCATTGCGGGCGACGACCAGCCCGTCTCCGTGCATGCGTTCGCGGCGCTGATGAACTCTTCGCTCGGGAATGCAGGGGTGACGACGTCGACGATGCAGCCGGTATTGGTGGATTTGGGTTCGTCGCAGCAATCCTTTGCGTCGCTCATTGGCGAGATGCAAAATGGTGCCGTGGATACGCTCGTAACGCTCGAGGCGAATCCAGGTTATTCAGCGCCAGGGGATTTGTCATTCGCGGACGCGGTCCGCCGTGTAGCATTCCGGGTGCATCTGGGCACGCATGACGACGAGACGGCGGCCTTGGCGAATTGGTTCGTCCCAGCGTTACATTATTTGGAGTCGTGGGGTGATGCTCGCGCGTACGATGGTACCGCCTCGATTGTGCAGCCCCTTGTCGAACCGTTATTTAATGGTCATGCGCCGGCCGAAGTCCTCGCGGCGCTCGGGGGTGATGTTCGGCCCAAGGTGCACGACATTCTTCGAGAATCGTGGCGATTGCGCTTCGGTGGTCGGAACTTTGACGAATTTTGGCAGAACGCATTACGACGTGGGGTCATTACGGGGACCGAAAGTCAAAAGGTCGAGGCGACGCTTGTGGCGGGCGCTGGGCGGGCAGCCATTGAAGCATTGGGCGTGCACGAGGCCGAGCGTGCGGGGACCTATGAAATCGCTTTTGGACTGGACACGCGGGTCTTCGATGGGCGATTTGCGACGAATCCCTGGCTCCAAGAATTGCCCGATCCGACGACGAAACTCACCTGGGGCAATGCTGCGCGCATGAGTTCGTCCACGGCGCGCGCGCTCGGGATCGAGAATGGTGACCTCGTCGAGCTCTCGGAAGCACCGGACAATCCGCCTGTTGCAAGCATTGGTGCGCCTGGCAGGAACATCGTATTGCCGGCGCTCATTGTCCCTGGCCATGCCGAAGGAGCTATTTCGGTAGCTTTGGGATATGGTCGTCGAGCAGGTGGACCGATTGCCGAAGGGGTAGGGATTGACGTCGCACCACTGCGCATGCACGAGCGAGATTTTCGTCGAGGGATTATCGCGCGCCGAAAAGACGGTCACGTCGACCTGGCTTTGACGCAAACGCATTGGCAACTGCACGGTAAACCGATTGCATTGGCCACGACGCTGGATGAATACAAGAAAAACCCCGAGTTTACGGAACGGCAACGTCGTCGGGTCTTGTCACTGTTACCCGCGACGCAAAATAAGGGCGAACAATGGGCGATGACCATCGACACGGCGATTTGTTCGGGATGCAGTGCTTGCGTCGTCGCTTGCCAGGCGGAAAACAACATTCCGGTCGTGGGGCGCGAAGAAGTCCTGCGTGGCCGGGAGATGCATTGGTTACGAATCGACTCGTATCACGTTGCCGATATCGAAATGGGTCCTGTCGTCCAGCAACCGATGTTGTGTCAGCATTGTGAAAAGGCGCCTTGCGAATATGTTTGTCCGGTCAATGCAACGGTGCACAGTCCCGACGGGCTGAATGAAATGGTTTACAATCGGTGCATTGGGACGAGGTTCTGCTCGAACAATTGTCCGTACAAGGTTCGTCGCTTCAATTTCTTCGATTGGAGCGAAGAACGTTCGCAGCTCAATGGTGATGTGCGGCGATTGCAGCGCAATCCCGAAGTAACTGTGCGTGAACGGGGAGTGATGGAGAAGTGCACATTTTGCGTGCAGCGTATTCGGCACGCCGAGATCGAAGCGAGCATCGAAGCGCGTAGCTTGCGAGCTGGCGAAGTCATTCCGGCGTGTGCTGCGGCCTGTCCGACTCGCGCGATTCAATTCGATTCGCTGCGGCAGCTGGAGACGCCCATGGTCGTTTGGCGCAACGAACCAAGACAATATTCGGTGCTCAACGAATTGGGAACGATGCCGCGCGTCGCATACTTGGCGAAAATCAGCAACCCCAATTCGGAGATGGGATGATGCCCGAGCAAGTGCTTCTTGGTCGCCCTGGGGACGCGGAACTGTCGGAGCAGTTGCTTTCGACGGCGTGGCAGCCATGGCGCAAATACGGTTGGATTGGATTTGCGGTGGGTTTGGCTGGGCTGATGTTGCTAATGACGGGAATCGTCCTGACCGTCGCGTATGGAATTGGCTTATGGGGCAACAACATCCCCGTGGGTTGGGGTTTTGGAATCATCAATTTCGTTTGGTGGATCGGCATCGGTCACGCCGGCACGTTCATCTCGGCCATTCTTTTGTTGATGGAGCAGCGCTGGCGCACCAGCATCAATCGTTTCGCCGAGGCAATGACGCTATTTGCGGTCATGCAGGCGGGCATTTTTCCCATCTTGCATTTGGGCCGCCCTTGGTTTGCATATTGGATCATTCCGTATCCCGCGACGATGGGTACGTGGCCGCAATTCAAGAGTGCATTGCCGTGGGATGCTGCGGCCATTGCCACATACTTCACGGTGTCGTTCCTTTTCTGGTATACGGGCCTCGTTCCGGACCTTGCGGCTGCACGCGATCGGGCGCCCACGCGCGCCAAGCGAATTCTTTACGGGATATTTGCGCTGGGATTTTCTGGGGCTGCGAGTTCGTATCGCCATTACCGAATCGTGTATGGCTTGCTGGCAGGTTTGTCGACGCCGCTCGTGTTGTCGGTTCACAGCATCGTCAGTTCCGACTTTGCCACGACAGTCGTCCCCGGCTGGCATTCTACAATTTTTCCTCCGTTTTTCGTAGCGGGCGCGATTTTTTCCGGATTCGGAATGGTCGTCACGCTCATTGTTCCCGTGCGCAGCTTGTTTCGATTGGAAAATGTCATCACGAAAAAGCACCTCGACAATTTGGCCAAAATGCTCCTCGTCACCAGTATGATTCTCACATACTCCTATATCGTTGAATTTTTCATGGCTTGGTACGGGGGTGATGAATACGAATTCCAGCAGTTTTTTAGTGCTCGCTTGTCTGGTCCAGGATCGGCTGTCTTCTACACCATGATTCTTTGCAATTCGTTGGTGCCGCTGGTCTTTTGGTCAAAATGGGCGCGCCACAATTTGACGGTTTTATGGTCCGTCTCGATTCTAGTCAATGTTGGAATGTGGGCCGAGCGGTATGTGATCATCGTGCTCGGTTTGCAGCGTGATTATCTGCCATCGGCATGGGGCGTCTTTCGGCCAACCTTGGTGGATTGGTCGATCTTCGTCGGCACACTAGGTTTTTTCCTGCTCTTGTTTTTGCTCTTCTTGCGTTTCATCCCGTTCGTCCCGGTCGCTGAAATCAAAGAATTGAAACATGAAATGGTGCACGAGGAGGCTCGCCGCCATGGCTAAGAAATTGCCCTCCGGTATTGTTGCCGAATTCGATACGCACGAGCGAATCGTGCATGCGGCGCGAGAAATGCGCATGGAAGGGTATCGCGCGCTCGATGCATTCACGCCTTACCCCATGCGCGATCTCGAGCAGGCGTTAGGTATGCGCAGGTCGCCCATCAATAACGCAGTTTTTCCGATCGGAGTCATCGCCGCCGCTTTGGCGTACGCGTTGCAATGGTGGACGAGCGCGGTCGATTATCGACTTGATGTTGGCGGGCGACCAGCGCACGCGCCGCTCGCTTTCGTTCCCATCTGCTTTGAAATGAGCGTGCTGTTCGCTGCATTGACTGCGGTCGTGATTCTAGCGTCGTGGTCGAAGCTCCCAGCTCTCTGGCAACCGGTTTTCGAGGTACCCGGTTTCGAGCGCGCGAGTATCGATCGATTCTTTCTCTTGGTATCTGTCGAGGATCGTGCATTTCATCCAATATTGACGACGAACTTGCTGTTCGAGCTTGGGGCATTGCGCACGGCGCCCGTGGGATTGGCCGACAAGCACATATGGGAAGGTATGTCGTGAGAAACCAGAGGCTCGTGATTTTCGGAATCAGCGTCTGGGCCATTTACGTAACGGGTTGCGAAAACTCGGGTCCCAGTCGCGATTTCGAGCGCATGGTTAATCAAGCGCATCTTTTGCCGTACCAAGCTTGCGAGTTTTTCTCCGATCATCGGGCCATGCGCCAGCCGCCTGCCGCGACCGCTCCCGCGGACAGCGCGATATGGCCCTCGGCGCTCGAGGAAGGCTCGGTCGACGAAAACTATATTGAGACAAACCCCGTGCTCGTAACGAAGACATTTGTCCAAGCGGGGCGCAGGCAATATGGTGTTTTTTGCGCGCCCTGCCATGGCCTCAAAGGTGACGGCTCGAGTGTCGTGGCGCAAAAAATGACGTTACGCCGGCCCCCGAGCCTCATTTCCGCACGCATTCGTAAGTACCCTGATGGTCGCATTTTTCGCGTGATTACCCAGGGGCACGGACTCATGCCACGCTATGCGCAGGAGCTCGAGGTATTGGATCGGTGGGCCATCGTCGCGTACGTGCGGGCATTGGGCGTTCATGCATTGGGAGTTGCATTGGACGAATTACCGCAACCGCTGCGAGGACAAGTGGAGGAAGTTTTACCATGAATGATCGAGCGGACATATTTCGCGGAAAGCAAAGCATTGTGGCCGGGGCCATTGCGTTTGTTCTGGGTGCAGGAGCGCTGGGTATCGGATTCGTGATCCATCCGATTTATGCGTATGCGGCATATTTGTCCGCGTATGCCTGGGCTTTCTCGATGATTCTCGGAGCGCTTCTTTTTCTCATGATCGCGCATGCCATGGCGGCGCAATGGCCGGTGGCTATTCGGCGCGTCGTGGAAGCAATCGTGGGCCTATTGCCGCTCGGCATCTTGGGGTTCATTCCAATTGTCCTGGGCATGAGCCGCATTTTCCCATGGGCGAATCCCAATAGTGACCGCGATGAAATGGCCCAGGAACTGTGGACGCATCAGCGCCCCTACCTGAACCCTTCGGCATTTCTTCTGCGCGCAATGGTTTATTTTATTCTTTGGCTTGTCATTGCGACGTTGCTTCGGCAATGGTCACTACGACAAGATTTACGTCCTGAGCCCCGATATGCTCGTTATTCGCGAACTGTGTCGGCTGTGGGGTTATTTCCGGTCGCGCTGGCAATGACGTTTGCCTCGTTCGATTGGCTCATGTCGCTCTCGCCGGCGTGGTATTCGACGATGTTCGGAGTGTATTGGTTTGCCGGAGGCTTTTTGGCAGCGATTTGCCTCATTGTCGTCATTATCGCTTCGCTTCAGCGGTTGGGCATGTGCTCACGCATTGGACGCGGTCATTACCATGCATTGGGTCGACTGATGCTCACCTTCACCATTTTCTGGGCGTATGCCGCATATTTTCAATTATTTTTGATCTGGATGGCCAACAAGCCTCCGGAGGTGCTATTTTATGCTCTGCGCGCAACGCCGGAATGGCTTCCCTTCGGCATCGCGCTGGCAATGGGCCATTTCGTCGGACCGTTTCTCATTCTGCTCTTGTACCGCGTAAAACAGAGCGCACGCTCGCTCGCACCAGTGGCCGGATGGCTCCTCCTGGCCCATTGGATGGATATGCAATGGCTCGTCATGCCCGTCGTTCGTCCTCATGGACCCACGATTCATTGGGTCGACGTGGCGGCAATGGTGGGAGTAGCTGGGGCACTTCTAACATACGGTTCTTTCCGATTGCGGGGGCATTCCGTCGTCCCCAAAAACGAACCGCTGCTCGAAGCGGCGTACAAATACGAAAGCACGTGAAATGACGAATGAACCTACCAATCCGAGTGTTCGTCAGGAGGAAGATGTTTTACCTCCGCGATTGTTGCTCTACGTAATGGTCGGCATGATCGCGTTTTCGCTGGCCATTGCCGGAGTTGCCTACGTCATTTTGCGATCGCAGGAACGAGCGCTACGCCCGAGTGGCGAGTTTTCCGAAATGTGGCTCGGACCAATCATCGAACGCTCGAACGTGTACGAAGACCTTTATGGCAATGCGGGACCCGGGCAATTGCAGAATCGCAATGACCAGGCGGAACTCGAGCAAGTCGAATGGGCGAATCGCGAGCAACGTATCGTGAGAGTGCCGATCGAAATGGCCATCGAGCTTTATGTGAGTGCATCCGCTCCGTAACCATTGCGGCGGCATTGTGCGAGATCGTTGGGGGGACATATGTGTAGGGGCTGGAAATCAACTGTGTTGTTGACTTTGGCGGTGTTTTCGACGTCACCCGTATTTGCTGATGCAGGTTTGCCGGGGGTCGTCGACGTGCAAGAACACCTCGGGGCTACTATTTCTCGCGATATCGAATTGCAAGATGAATACGGAAAAACCATAACTATGGGAGAGATTCTGACCTCGAATCGCCCGGTTGTTTTGGTTCTCGCGTATTATCGTTGCCCCATGCTCTGTCCCCTCGTCCTGAATGGGATGACTCAAGGATTACGCGAGGCGGGTCTTGCAATGGGTAACGATTATCGCCTCGTCACCGTGAGCATCGATCCCGAGGATACGCCCGTAGACGCACGAAAAAGAAAAGACAGTCTGCGAACCAAATTGGGTTCGGAAATCGAGACAGGGGCGTCTTTTCTCGTGGGTCGAGCCGAAGAAACACGCGCGTTGGCGGACTCGGTCGGATTTCGGTACGTGTTCGACGCGGCGACCGATCAGTATGCGCATCCGGCCGTGGCTGTCATTCTGGGTTCGTCGGGACGAATATCACGTTATATTTATGGCCCAGAACCATCCCCGCGCGATTTACGCTTGGC
>DAOMZH010000229.1:0-12595 GCA_035437985.1 Polyangium sp. (in: bacteria)
CCCAATCACAAACAAAAGCCTCGCGTAGCGCGCTTGTTAGCGCGCGAAGCGAGGGTCGTACTCACCGGTCGTTGCCTCAATTTGCGCGCGTAGCGAGGGTCGTACTCACCGGTCGTTGCCTCAATTTGCTCGCGAAGCGAGGGTCGTACTCACCGGTCGTTGCCTCAATTTGATCACGTAGCGCGCTTGTTAGCGCGCGAAGCGAGGGTCGTACTCACCGGTCGTTGCCTCAATTTGCGCGCGTAGCGAAGGCGCAAATTCTGGCCCGGCCTCGAGTCACCGCTTGATCGTCGACGGAACAGGACCAGCATCGGTCCAGCGGTAAAACCCTTCGCCCGTCTTCTTGCCGAGTTTTCCCGCACGAACCATCTGCCGCAAAATCGCCGGCGGTCGGAACTGCTCGCCAATCTCGCGATGCAAGTGCTCGAGAATCATCAGCCGCACATCGAGCCCCACCAAATCCGTCAGCTTCAACGGACCCATCGGATGCCGATAACCAAGCTCCATCGCGCGATCGATGTCCTCCACTGAAGCAACACCTGTCTCCAGCATCCGCATCGCTTCGGCACCAATCACGACACCGAGACGACTCGTCGCAAAGCCCGGCATGTCGTTCACGATGATCGGGGTTTTTCCTAGGCGCTTCGCGATGGCCGTACTTGTCGTCACCGTCGCTTCATCCGTTCCAAGACCCCGCACGATCTCGAGCAGCTCCATCACCGGCGGCGGATTGAAGAAGTGCAAACCAATCGTCCGATTGGGGGCTCCCACGCGGGCGCCGATTTCCGTGATCGACAAACTCGACGTGTTCGTTCCCAAAATCGTCTCCGGGCGCGTGAGGGCTTTGACCTCCCGAAGCAGATTTACTTTGAGCTCCATCTGTTCCGGGACCGACTCGATCACGAGGTCGACGTCCTTGCACGCTTGGGCAAGGTCCGATGTTGCGACGAGCGCGCCGATCAATTCGCTGCGCGTCTCGTTCAGCATCTTGCCCTTTTGCACGAGTTTGTCGGTTGTCTGCTTGATGTTGTCGATGGCCTTCGCCACGCGAGCCGCATCGACATCGTAGACGTGCGTGACAAACCCAGCTTGGGCCGTGACTTGGGCGATGCCTTGACCCATCGTGCCCGAGCCGAGCACGACGACCCGCTTGATCGCAGCAAGCGGCGTGTTTGCCGAATCGTTCATCAGTGAGCCGGTGGTGCTGGAGGTGCGGGTCGCGGCGGAGCACCACCAGGTTGTGGCAGAGCAACAGGTCGTGGCGGAGCAGCGCCAGGTTGTGGCGGAGTTGGCTGACCGCCAGCTTGCTGCTGCAGGGCCTTCATCGATTCGATTCGTTGCTGTATCTCGCGCGCTTGGTCAGGCGTGAGTTGCTTCAACGCATTCGGCGGCGCGCCTGCACCTGGTTGCCCGGGCTGGGGCATACCTGGTTGCGGTGCGGGCATCGCTCGCAATTGCTGTGGTGGTTGAGCGACGGGAACCGCTGGCGCCGCTTCAACAGCAACGGCCTTGTCTGCAGCGGGTTTGTCCCCGTCGGAACACACCAAACAAGCCACACCGGCCGAGAAAAACAGGGCCAGTCCAAGGTACGGAACCCAGTTGGCTGTGCGGGTCTCGTCCGGACCGAGTTCGGTGGCAGGTTCGTTGTCGAAGTGATCGTGGGCGTCGTGATGGCCGGCGGATGCATCCGCGTGGGCGTCGTGCGCAGCGCTCATGGTCGAAGGAGATGCCCCACTTCGGGCGCGAAGTCCATGGCGCCGCGCGATCGATGGCCCTTTTGCCGATCAGAGGGGAACGAGACGGGACGTGAAGAAGACGCGCATCGTCCCGACTTCCGCGCGTGAACCCGTGAGCAGGAAGGGAACTTTCCGAGTCTCGCCAGGCATCTTGAGGGTCAATTCACCACGAACGGGGATGTTCGCATCCGCCGTCCCCACACGCGCCACTTCCACCACGTAGCTGCCCGACAACGCGTTCGTCAGACCAAGCGTCTCCGCACGCGTGCTCGTCGCGTCGCGAGAACTCACTTGCGCTTTGCCACCTGCTCCGAGCCACGAAGTACGGCGCCCCTGCGCATCGATGAGTCCGATGTCGAGATCCACGTTCCCGGTCCATTCCGCGGTCACCTGAATGTCGCCACGAATCGTCGCGTTCGTCACGGGCACCGGTTGCTCGAGCAGTTTGTCGATCGCCGTTCGCACTGGCGTACTCGCATCGAGGCGCAAGAGCGTCCCGAGGTCTGTCATTCCAAGCGCGTTGGCACAACGAATCGCATCCGCAACGAGTTTCGCATCATCCGCAGCCATGTCGGCGAGCGCGACGCGATGTTCACAAGCCAGCGCGCGATTGCCCGCTGCTTCGTGCAGATCCGCCAAACGCGTCTGCATCGCTCGATCGCCCGGACGAACATCCGTGAGGCCACCGAGGATCCGAATCGCGCGATCCCGATCGCCCTGACGTGCAGCAAGGTCCGAACGAGCAAGCAATGCATCCGGATCGAGCGCATCGCGTCCAGCCCACTTCGACGTGAGCTCTTGCGCTTCGCCGATGCGGCCTGCGGTCGAGTACATCGCGAACAAGTTCACCGTCTTGTCGCGGCTGTTGGGCGAAGCCGAAAGTTCGCTCTCCGCGAGCAGCAACTTCGGAGCATTTTGCGCAGCAAGCGTGTTGGTCCCGTCAAACGATGCTTTGCGCTCGAAGATCTTCTTCATCGCGACGAGTCGTCGACGTCGTCCCCAACCACCATCATCAAAGCCACGGTCTCCACCCCAACCATCATTGGAATCGAAACGCGGCCGAGGAGCAGACTTGGTCGCTGGCGCAGGCGCAGCTTCTGCCGCGGGTGCGTCATCGCCGAACGGATCTCTCGGCGCCGCCCTTGGTTTGGCCGGCGACGCCGTCGTCGGCGCAGGTGCTGGCGCTCCGCCAAACCCACTCGGACCACGAGTCGCGCCTCCAGCAACGTTTCCAAGGCTATCGGCAGCGAGGTCTCTTGATGCTTCCGCTTCCTTCTTCGATTCTTCGTCGAGTTGCGCTTCGTTGTCCGCGTCCGCAGTGGAGCTTTGAGCACCAACTTCTCCGGTGAACGAGGGCGCCAGACTCGATCGCTCGAGACCGAACGCATTCATCATCGCTTCGCTTTCGAGCACGAGCAGCGACGTGAAACGACTCGCTACGGCAAACCGTTTCGACAACTCGATCGCGGCTAGTTTGTTGCCTTGGCCTCCCGTCTGTTCCAGTTCGGCGATCTTCGCCGCGGCATACATCCGCGGAACGAACGCATTGCCTGAACTGGTCGAAGCGAGGATCTTGATTGGGTACGTCTGTTCAAACCGTTCTTCCGCCACCCGTCCACGCAGCTTGATCGAACCATCGATCGCCTCACCGCTGGACATACGCGCCACGACGAACGTTTCGCCACCAGCTCGAATTGGATCGAGACGCGCAGGTGTCACTTGCGTGAGGCCCGGAGGCAGTTCGACTTCAGCATCACGAAGCGTCACGCCATACGCTGCTGAAAGAACGTCGAGTGCGGCGGACGAAACCTTTTGTCCCGGCACGTAGGGAATCACCACGCCACCACCACCACGCGCGAGTGCTCCGAGCGAGGTCATGTCGGCATCGGCGCCGAGCGCAACGGCAATGATCGAGCCGTTCGTACCCGGCAACGAGCTGCGCACACCGGCTTCGATATGTGACGGACGCGTAGGACCAACGGTTGGTGTGCCATCGCCGAGGTAGATGATGCGCAATTCCTTGCTGCCCAAACTACCTACGGCACTTCGCGCTGCACTCACGGAGGCCGACATGTCGCTGCCCCCATCGGGCTCGACACTGCCGAGGAATCGTTCCACTTCGCCTGCCGCTGCAGCTCCAGGAGCCGTTGGCGTGGGGAACGACGACTTGCCATCGGCCGTCATCGGGCGGCACGTCGTGTCACACGCGAGAACCACGAACGTGTCGCGTCGATCCATCTCGCGAACGATTGTCGAGGCCAAACGTGTGGCCCGGGCAAACCGCTCTCCAAACATCGAGCGACTCGTGTCGACCACGATGGCGTGCACGCGTTCTTTCGCCTCTTGCCAACGTGGCAACTTGGGTCGGACCGCGATGGCGACATACGGCGACGAATCGAACGCGATGGCTTTCGCTGCTTCTGCGGCGTCCTTCTCTTCGTTTGTCTTGGCCTTCGTGGTCGCGGGACCATCCACGGGTTTGGCGGAGTCGACGTTCGTCGATGGCTCCATCTTGTAGGCCCACGCCGTAGCTTCGCGATCCCGATCCGGGAGCGCGTATTCCACCGTCAGATCGCCCGCCGGAACGAAGTTCGCCGCTTGAAACGTCTTGCGGTCTCCCGTCGCATCTCCACTTGCCGACGCCAGTTCGTAACCACGTGTTTGGAGCCCAAACGATTTGTCGTTTCCGAGCACTTGCAGGTCGAGGTCGAACGAATCGATCTTCGTCGTGCCACTCGGGTCGTGCGCCAACGGATACGTAAAGCGTCGAACGCCCGCCGCTTGCTCCACTGTTTGCGTGTACGCGAGCACGACGCGACGTGAGCCTTTGCGCGGAATCGGGAAAATTTTGAGCTCAAAGCGACCACCGCGTTGCCATTCGAGCAGCGCAGGATCGCGCCAGGGCCCAGCAACCCAAATGATCTCCTCTTTCGGCTTCGGCGTCTTCGGAGCCGCGTTTTGAATCACGCCGCGCCAGATGGCTGCGCCCTTGTCGCGATCGACGAACGCTCCTTCCATCATCTTGCCGTCCACCTCGAGCGCCAATCGTTCGATCTGCGCACCAGGCGGAAGCGGGAATCGATAAATCCCTTCGAGCTCTTCGTCGGTATCGTTCGTGAAGGTCTCGTCGATCTCCGTCCGCGCAACGACGTCGACCACACGCACCTTGACCGAGTGTTTGGCCAAGCGAACCGCGCGGTCCTTTTCCGTAGTTTGTCCGGGCTTGCGCGCTCGCAATTCACCCACGCCACGCAACACCGGCGCGTCCAGCTCCTCCGGTGAACGATCACTCCACTCCATCGAATCCGCGACGCTCGCTGAACTCGCCACGACTGGCTCGCGACCTTTTTCGATCGTCGCTTCCTCACCCGCACGAACATCCATCCACTTGCCCGACGTTGGTCGCACCCGAACTTTTCCGCGTGCGACTTCCACGTTCGCGCGTTCGTTGTTCGCCGTGAGCATCAGCTTGGTACCGAGCACTTCCACATCGCCTGCAGCGAACGCGAAGCGAGCTGGTGGCGCATCTTTGATCCACGCCACATCGGCGACGACGGTTCCCGATTCGATTTTCGCCGAGCGTTCTTTGCCTTCGGCGATCGACACGGACGAACCACGATCGAGCGCGAGAACAGAGCCATCCGCGAGCGACACGTAGGCACGCGTGCGAGCATCCGTGCGTAACGTCGTACCACTTTTGACTTCACCACCAGCCGCGAGCGGCCAGCACTTGCCGCCAGGGTTGCATGCTTCGAGACCACCACTCTTGTCTGCAGATGCACGCGACACCGAATCGACCTTGCCCGTCCACACGGCTTCTTGCTTCGTGGGAGCTTCGGTCGTCCGTTTGTCCGTCTCCGAGGAGTTTTTCATGTAGAACCCAACCGCCGCTGCGGCAGCCAAGGTTCCGAGCACACCTGCGACTACTTTCGGCCGCCGAAAGAGCGGAATCACCTTCGCTCCCGAAGCTGCTTTTTGCGGCTCGACCGCTTTCTCGGTGGTCTTCGGACGTTCGCGCGATGCGGGTTCTTCAGGCTGCGTCACGGCTCGCGCCGGAGCTGCCGAATCGACGAGCGTTCCCGTTGGTCGTGACGCACCTGCCGGGCTTGCTTCGTCGACGAGCGTACCAGTTGGTCGTGACGCACCTGCCGGGCTTGCTTCGTCGACGAGCGTACCAGTTGGTCGTGACGCACCCGCCTCGGGGGCCTCTGAAGGACCGTCCTTGGTCAGCTCTGGTTCGGAAGGCATCGTGTCGTGTCGCTCGCGTGTTGCGAGTTCCGTTTTCGCTGATTCGATGACTTCTCGTTCGCTGATCTTTGGAGCGCTGATCGGAACTTCGGTTCGGGGCGCCGATGTTGGTTTGCTCGACACGTTGCTCGGCGTGACGCTCGAAACCAATGTCGTCAGACTTCGGGGAATTGCGCCGGTCGGAGCGGGGAGTTTGTCCACGTCGATGCGGGCGAGGATCCGGTCCGCCAAACCTGCATCGGCTTGGAAGTCTGCGCCGGCTTTGGTCACGAAACTCGCAGTTCGTTCAGCGTCGTAACGATTGTCTCGACACACGTCGCAGTCGGCGAGGTGATCCATCAACTCGCGCGGCGCCGTACCGTCGAGGACTTCGGTCATTCGTTCATCGACTTCTCGGCAGAGTCGATCTTGGTTGGTCTCGGACGTACTCATGACATCACTCCTCGCCGATTTCTGCGCGCAAACGCGCGAGCGCGCGGCTTACTCGTTTACGCGCTGTCGCTTCGTCGATCCCACATGCCAACGCCAGCTCGCGAAATCCGAGCTCGGCGTCGTACCGAAGCACCACAGCCTCACGTTCACTTGGCTTGAGTTTCGCGAGAGCCTCACGGGCACGACGGGCGCGTTCTTTCTCGAGCGCCAGTTCGCCTGCATCGGCACGCGACGCGGTGGCGTCGTGAACGAGATGCAAACGAGACTTCTGTCGGGCTTGTGTTTCCGTGTATCGACCGCAGAGGCGTCGAGCGATTCCGTAAAGAAACGCGCGAACGCTGCCTTCGGAGCGATAGGTTGGAAACGCGTGGTATGCCGCGACCAACGTCTCTTGTACGAGCTCTTCACTGTCGGCTTGGGAGCCGGTGAAGGCCATGCACAGGCGACCGATGGATGCTGCATAGGCCCGCGCACAACGGGCCAAGGCTTCGCGATGGTCTCCCGCCGCGATCAATTCTTCGATGGCGCGTGCTTCGTCCGCGACCGACGATTCTTCTTTTTGCGTCTCTACACGTGCCAATGCCGGGGCCATGATTGCCTCTTCGCGCGCCATGTTGCTGCGAGCTCCTCTTTTGTGACCAAACCCGGAAGCGAATTTCGAACTCCTCCGTCCAACGACCGGCTTTGACCCGAAGGCTCGATCCTTTGGGAGGCCAATCGCGATTTCACACAGGTCGAGTGCGCCAACGTCGGCGCGACCTTTGCAACACCCCGTGTCACGCTACATCATCGAGCAAGCCAAGATCTCGTCGAAGAGCTTCGAGGAACGCCCCATGACGAAAAACACCGCCGCCACCGCCCCTGCTTCGTCCATTTACTCCACTTCGATCCCAACGACTTTTCACACCCGCACCGTGAATCGCCGTCAACGGTTCGCGGTGGCGGTCACGTTCATCGCCCTCACGTTCGGCTCCGTCGCGACCGCTTTCGCCCAAGCGCCAGTAACGAAGGCGCCCACGAAGGCACCTGGGGCCCCGTCACTCCCGTCGGGTGTCCAACCCCGCCCGCCGATTCGCATCCCGCAACCCGTCGCCCCAGTTCGCACGGCTCCTCCCCCCGCTGCTCTTCCTCCTGTTCCTGGACAAACCGAAGCGCGCACGCCCATCGCCATCCCGCAAGCTCCCTCTGTCGAAGAGAAAGCGATGCGTGGCGTTGTCATCGTGGAACGCGCCGGACAACCCATCTCGCTCGGCACCGCGTTGTCGGGTGATGGTCGAGTTCTCACTGCGCTTTCACCCCTCGGTTCGGGTAACGACATCGACGTCAGGTTTGCCGATGGAACGGTTGTTCGCGCCAAACTCGGTCATCATGACCGCATGTGGGACCTCGCGTTGCTCGTTCCGCAAACAGGCCGATGGGCCGATGGCCTCATAGCTTCGACGAAAGATCCGGTTCGTGCCGAAGCAGTCATTCGTTCGTACTCCGCAACGCGTGGAAAACTCGCTGCAGCTCCCATGGTCATTCGTGGACGACGCACACTGCTTGGTGCCGATGACGTGAGTTTGCCCAACGCCTTCGAACTTGGTTCACGCGTATCGCCCATCGACCTTGGCAGTCCGATCATCGATGAAGATGGTCGCGTCGTATCGCTGTTGGTTCGTGGTTGTTCACCGAATGAAGGCAAGCCGTGCACGCCGGTGGCGTTTGGCGTACCGATCAATGCGATTCGTACGTTCCTCAAGACCGTTCCCGCGACGGCCGTTGCTCCTTCGGCATGGCTTGGAATTCAGGGGATTGCGGACGCTGGTCCGATCGTAAAGGGCGTGCGAGTTCAGAGCGTTTATCCGGACAGTCCGGCAGCCGAAGCCAAACTCGCAGCTGGTGATGCATCGGTCAGTGATGTGATCGTCGCTGTTGATGGAGTACCCGTCACGACGCCGGATGGATTGTCAGAAACGATTCGCGCGCAGCCTGTTGGGGCCAAAGTGCCGCTTCTTCTGTTTGGTCAAGGCAAATATCGACAGGTGACGGTGGTTTTGCGGCAGGCCCCCGACCCCCGGGCCCTCCCTGAACAACCCGTGCAGGCCGACCTCCCATCACTCGGAGATTCTGCGCCTCCTGGCGCTCCGCGTCCGAAAACTGACTTGATGGAACGTCGCCGCTAAACGCGTATCCTGCGTTTCACAGAACCTGGTTGTTGGATCTCCGTTGACACACTGGCGAACGATCCAGACCATGACAGAAGCGCTCACTCACAACCCCGAGCGATCCCCGTCCTCTACATTTGGTGAACCGTGGCTCAACAGCTTCGTATTGAGGTAGCCGGCGAGACGAACGTCGGCCGCAAGCGCAACCATAACGAGGACAACTTCGCGATCATGACGGAGTACGGCCTCTTCATCGTTGCCGATGGAATGGGCGGTCATGCATCGGGCGAAGTCGCATCGAAGATGGCAGTCGATTCGATGCAAGAGTTCTTCGCGCAAACGCAAGACGATCCCGAGCGGACGTGGCCGTACAAGATGGACCGCTCGAAAGGCTACGAAGAGAATCGTCTCATCACGGGCATCAAGCTCGCGAACTTGCGCATCTACGAAACGGCGCAACGTGAATCGAAGAAACGCGGCATGGGCACGACGTTTGTCTCGATCTTCACGGCAAACGATGGCGTGTACATCGCCCACGTTGGTGACAGTCGCGTCTATCGCTATCGCGACTCCAAACTCGAGTGCCTCACCGAAGACCACTCGCTGCTCAACGACTACATCAAGATGAAACGCCTCACGCCCGAGGAGATTGCGAACTTCCCGCACAAGAACGTCATCGTTCGTGCGCTCGGGATGAAAGAGACCGTCAAGGTCGACACGCGTTTCGAAATCCCGCTGGTGAACGACACCTACGTGCTCTGCTCCGACGGTTTGTCTGGTCCGGTGACCGACAACGAGATCGCGGAAATCCTCGGCCGACATGGCGACATCACCACCGCCGCAGCGAAGCTCATCGAGCGCGCCAACGAAAACGGCGGACCCGACAACGTCACGTGTGTCGTCGTGCGCTGGACCCACTGACGCGACATCGCTGCGTTCCTTGACGACAAACGCTGGTCATGACGAACCAGCGTTTGTTTTTTTGTACGCTCGCGTCGGCGACTACTTGTTCAGCAACAGGTAACTGACGATCGCGAAACCCAACAGCGTCGCGATGACGGCCCAAAACAAAAACGGCAGACCTCGTTTCGGAGGTGGCTCCATCGAGGTTGGTTCGACCGTTGGAAGATTCGGGCCTGTTTGCCGCCATTGCCCTTGGTTTGTCTGCACGTTCGGCGACCAACCACCTGCCCCAGGTCCGTTGTAAGCACTCATCGCCTGCGTTTGTTGCTGCGGAACTTGCGACGGCGTGATCGGGTTCGCGTATCCCGGTTGCGAAGCACTCGGATGCGTAAACGCGACCGGTGTGTTCGTCGCTTGCGGCTGCTGCTGCTGCTGCGCCACTCCATACGAACCCGAACTGCTCATGCCGGGAAAACCACCCGGTGGCGGCATCGCGATCGTCGATGCGAGAGGATGCGATCCCGGTGATGACGACGGTGGATTCACGATGTGCGGCGTTCCGGTAACCGCGGTGAGTCGCGCGCGAGGCATGGCCACCGTGGCCACAACGTCGTCCGTCGTCGTCTCGTTGTAAATCACCGGCCTTGAAGGATGCGAATCGTTTCGAACCGAAATATCGACCGACGGTGGTGGACGAACGAGGGGCGAGCTCGACGACGAACTATGCGCCCACGGGACCGGCATGGGAGCCACCGGAGAAGCGCGCGGATTCGACGGCCGTTGCACGAGCTCTCGCCACGCACTGAGCGCCTCGGCAGCCGACTGAAATCGGTCGTTGGCGTCGCGAGCCAATCCTTTGGACATGAACGATTCGAGTCGTGGGTCGACAGGACGCTCGAGAGCTTCCCCAACTGTTCGCGGAGCTTGCTTCGCCTTCATCTCGACCATCACGAGAACGTTTTTCGCGACGTACGGCAGCTGTCCCGTGAGCGATTGGTAGATCAGCGTCGTGCACGCGTAGATGTCCGCGCGATGATCGACCATCTTCGCTTTGCCGATCTGCTCGGGTGGCATGAACGAAAACGTTCCGAGGCTCTGACCCATTTCGGTCAGCGTCTCGCCCTCCATGCCTTTGGGTAGTTTGGAGATCCCGAAGTCGAGGATCTTCACGCGGATCGAACCATCGGGGCGTTGTTCGAGAAAAACGTTCGAAGGCTTGAGGTCGCGGTGAATGATGCCCACGCGATGCGCGTCGGCGAGGCCCATCCACACTTGTTCGATGATCGGATGCAGCTCTTCGAACGGAATCGGCCCCGTACGTTTCAAGCGATCGATGAGGCTCTCGCCTTCGAGCAATTCGAAGACGAGCACGATGCCGTAAACAGGATCCTCTTCGACATCGAGGACCTGGGTGACGTAGTCGCTGTTGATCGAACCGGATGCGCGGGCTTCACGACGAAAGCGTTCGACGGACGAAGCTTTGGTTTTCGCGTCGGCATGGAGCAGCTTGAGCGCGGCCCAACGTCCAGTGCGCGTGTTCTCTGCGGCAAACACTTCCCCCATGCCACCGCGACCAAGCGGGTGGCTGATGCGGTAGCGATTTGCAACGATGGTCCCCGGCTCGATCTCCAACGCGTGCGCCTCGAGCTTTGGATTATCCACCCATCCCGAAAAAGATGCTCAATTTCTGCGCACCTGGATCGAGGAAGATCGCGTGCACGCAGTGTTCAAAACGTGCCCCAGACCATTGCGCCACCACCTTGCGGCGTAGCCCACGGTGAAAAAGACAGCGCACCTTGCGTCGCTTCTGGCTTTTTATCGGGTCGCTTGAGGAACAAGACCACGGTCGTCGCCGCTCCTGCCAAAGCCAAGCCAAACGAGATGTCGGCCACGAGGTTCATGGTCACGACGTTCGACCGCTGCGCTTCGAGCTTTGCCTTGTCGGTCTCTTTGCCATTGGCCGCCTCGAAGTCTGCTCGAGCTCCCTTGGCCAAGACCCCGACGACGGCACCTGCAGCCCCCAAAGCAACCGTTGCACCTCCAACGATGAAGACGCTCTTCGGAATCGGACGGGACGGTTTTTCTGGCTCTTTCGGCGGCGGTTTGTCTTTCGGCCCATCGTCGCCCACGCCGAAATTGAAGTCGTGATCGTAGGCTTCGCCGTTCTTGATTTCGATCCGCCAAACCTGATCCGGCTTGCCATCGACAGTCGCCTTGAACTCGTGCACCCCAGGATGCAGACCGAGCTGCAATTGCTTCTCGTCGATCTTGTAGCGATTCGTGATCGGATATCCCTTGGCCGGTGTGCGGGTATCCACGACGGTCAACCCCGTGACGTCCGTCTTCAACGTCACCACGGCAACCGCTGCCCGAAGCGCTTTCAAGTCCGCTTCGATCTGCTGTTTGTCTGCCCGCTCGATCTGCGAACCTTTGCGTTCGAGCAACGTCTCGTAAAGCTCGATGGCTTCCCCATCACGCTCGAGAAACATCGCGCAAAACGCCATGCCCTTGAGTGCATTGAGCGATCCAACGAGGTCGTACGCCTTTTCGAACTCCGCGAAGGCTTCCTCGCACTTGTGTCCAGCAGGGTCGTTGAAAAACGCCGCACCGGCCTCCATGTGCTTTTTCGCCTCGGCAACCTTCGGGTCTTCTTCCGGCTTTTTGCCTCTGCCCTGCGCATACACGGGCAAACTCGCAGTAAACAAGGCGCAAGCCGTGACTGCCGAGATCCATCGCGTCAGCTGAGAACGCATGGTCGGCAGCGTATCCCGAGTCGAATGAGGGGAAAAGAACCGAGAGGCAGGATCACTCTTCGTCCGCGCGAAGTTTCGCCAGGACACCCAAGTCTTCGAGCGTCGACGTATCGCCTGTCGTTTCGCGTCCAGACGCTACGTCCTTGAGCAACCGCCGCATGATCTTGCCGCTTCTGGTCTTCGGCAAAGCATCCGCAAATCGAATCTGATCCGGCCGCGCAAACTTGCCGATCTCTTGGCCCACGTGATTCGCAAGCGTCGACGCCAATTCCGGACCCGGCTTGTGACCGGGGCGCAAAGAAACAAACACCACGAGCGCTTGACCTTTGAGTTCGTCCGGACGACCAACAGCAGCAGCTTCGGCAACGGCGGGATG
>DAOMZH010000230.1:0-12584 GCA_035437985.1 Polyangium sp. (in: bacteria)
TGGGGGCGCATGTTGCACGAGGCCGAGCCGTTTTTCGCAACGCGTCCAGGACTCGTTGCTGCTCCAAGCATCGCCATCTTGCTCACGGTCTTGGGCTTTGGACGATTGGGTGACGCGTTGCGCGACGCACTCGAAGGTTCATCACGCCCTGCCCTACAACCAGGCGCTCGACTCCCAGCCGATCTGCTTCTCGTTGCGGCGGCGTTACTCGTCTTGTTGGGACTGCCCAAGCCACACGTCGCACCACCTATTGGCAGTGCGTCGGAGACAACTTCACCCGTGCGCGGGGGCACGCTGCACGTCGCGAGCATCGTGAACGTGCGCACGCTCGACCCGGCACTCGCATACGACGAATCCGCGACCATTCTCGGGGACCTACTCTTCGCCAAACTCGTCACGTGGAACGACGAAGGGCACATCGTTGGCGACTTGGCGCAGTCCTTTCACGCCTCGGCAGATGGACTGACTTATGCTTTTACTTTGCGTTCCAACGTTGTTTTTCATGATGGAACCAAGCTCCTCGCGGCCGACGTCAAACGATCCCTCGAACGCACGTTGCACCCGCGCACCCCGAGTCCCGGAGCCAGCCACTACGCCGTGATTCGCGGCGTTTCGGCCTTTCGCGAAGGACGCGCCCCAAACATTGAAGGCATCCGGGTCTCGGGAGATCTTTCCCTCGACATCTCCCTCGACCGCCCTGACGCGACCTTCTTGTCCCTCCTCACCCTCGACTTTGCCGCCCCCGTTTGTCCCTCAGCCGGCACCGTCGTCGAAGCTTCCAAGCCTCCGCCACCCTGTGGTGCTGGACCGTTTCGCCTTGCGTCGTGGGAACCGGACGGCGTCATTCGTCTCGAACGGCACGACGGGTACTTCATCCCCGGTCGCCCGTATCTCGACGCCATCGAGTGGCTGATGAACGAACGGGCTACCGCCCAACGCTACAAGTTCGAACGGGGCGTACTCGACTACGTCCGCGGACTCGGCACCCAGGACGCTGGGCTCTACCGCGCCTCGTCCGGTTGGAACCAGCACTCGTCCTTGTCCACCGCGCTCGTCACGAACGCCATCTTCATGAACACCGAGATGCCTCCGTTCGATGTGCCCGCGATCCGCCGAGCCGTCGCGTTGGCCATCGATCCCAAGGTGCTCGAGCTGGTTCGTCATGACGTACGCGCTGCCGATCACGTCGTGCCGAAGGGCATTCCTGGCTCTGCACCGCCCTCGCGTGTACGTGCCCATGACCTTTCCGCGGCGCTCGAGCAGATGCGTCTTGCTGGTTACCCATTCGACCCGACCACCGGGCGTGGCGGTTATCCGCACGTCATCGACTACATCGCGCCTGGCGACACCTTCGAGCAACAGGCCGCTGAGGTCTGGATGCAGCAGCTCGCGCGTATTGGCATTCGCCTCCGCCTGCACTTGACCAGCTACGCCTCGTACCTTGCGGCCATCAGCAAGAGACGCACGGCGGCGATGGGTTGGGCTGGATGGAAGGCCGACTTTCCGGATGCGTCGAACTTCTTCGAGCCCACTTTGTCGTCCCGCGCCATCGACGACGAACACTCGCAAAACTACGCCTTCTTCAAGAACGAGGAACTCGATCACCTCCTCGATGACGCAGCGCGCGAGATGGATCCTGCGAAACGCGTCCGCTTGTTTCAACGCGCGGAAGAAATCATCCGTGACGAAGCTCCTTGGGTCCCGACGCATTCGCCGCAGCTCTTCGAAGTCTGGCAACCCTACGTTCACGGCTACAAGCCTCACCCCCTTATTCCGCAGCGTTTTCGTGATGTTTGGATCGACAAACAAAAGCTCGCGCGCTCGGAAACGCGCTCATCGCTGGGTCCAGCGTCTTTGTTTCCGCCCTGGCGTTTCGTTCGAGGTTCGCGATGAAGAACCTCGTTTGGCGCGCCTTCAAGCGTCTTGGATGGGCTCTGCTCGTCGTGTTTGGCGTGACCACCCTTTCCTTCTTCTTGGTGCACGTTCTTCCGGGCGATCCTGCCCGTTTGCTCCTTGGTCCCCAAGCGTCCGCGCAAGATGTCGCTCGTGCGCGCGAGGTGTACGGATTCAACGATCCCGTTCGTATCCGGTACATCCGCTACGTCCGACGTTTGGTGCACCTTGGTAACGCCATGCGTCAGGACGAACCACGCCCAGCCGAGCATCGAAGTTGTGCGTCGTTTGGACGGCTGCATGTGGATCTGGGTTCGAGCTTCCACTACCGCAGGCCGATCGTGGATCTCATCGCTGCCAAGCTTCCGCGATCCATCGAGCTAGCCTTGGCTTCTTTGGCGGTTGCCTTGGCTCTGGGGATGGCTCTGGGCGTGACCACTGCGGTGCGTCGAGGCGGAACCTGGGACGAGTTTGGCGCAGGCGTAGCGCTGCTTGGCGTGAGTGCTCCAACGTTCATCACGGGTTTGGCTTTCCAGTACGTGCTTGCGCATCGTCTGGGCCTCTTGCCTTACGACGGGTACGGAAAAACATCCGCCGAGCATTGGGCCTCGATCTGTTTGCCCGCGTTGACGCTCGGCGTTCATGGGTGTGCGATTTACGCGCGGCTCGTCCGGGCGGAACTAGGTACGGCGCTCGAGCAAAACTACGTTGCGGCAGCCCGGGCAAAAGGAGCATCGCGTCTGCGGGCAACCATCGTGCACGGCCTACGTACGGCGCTCGTTCCGGTGCTCACGCTCGCGGTGTTGGATGTGGGAGCGCTCGTAGGTGGAGCGGTCGTGACGGAAAAGATTTTTCGCTGGCCAGGCATGGGACAAATGGCCGTCGAAGCGATCATCAATCGCGACGGTCAACTGGTCACCGCCACCGTTCTCGTTGCCGCGGTGGCGATTGTCCTGGCTACCCTGGTTGTCGACATGTGCGCCGTTTTTCTCGACCCGCGCCTCGCGCGTTCTGCATGACAAACTTGGTGTCAGTCGCCAGCGAGCCCGCGGCATTCGGCGCCACGTGCCGATTCTGGTCCAGCTAGTTCAGCACATCGTCGATACGCCGAGGCTCCACCGCCCGTTGCTCCGTACAGATACCAAGCTTCCGGATTGCCCGGTGCTTGCTCGGTGTATTGCTTGGCTAAACTTCGCGCTTTCGCCGTTTGTCCCTGTTCGATCGCCTTGTAGATGCGTGTCGGAAGTGGTCCCGAATCATCCGCAGGAGCCGGTGGCGGAGGCGCTTCGCCCGTTGGAGCTCCGGTTGCTTCTCCTGTCGGGGCGGCCGGTGCTTCGCCTGTTGGCGCTGTGCCTGCCGGTGCTTCACCTGTCGTCGCCGCTGGTTCTTCGCCTGGCGCTTGCGCATCTGCTTCCAGCGCGTCCGCTTCAGCGTCAGCAGCTTCGGCGTCTGCCTCGGCATCGACGTCTGCGTCGGCAGCTGCATCGTCCTCCGCATCCGCCGCTGCATCGGTGCCCGCATCGAGGGCCGCTGCCGAAGGCGCGGTGGCTGCCACCGATGCACTTCCACTCGGCACTGGCT
This sequence comes from Polyangium sp. (in: bacteria), assembly GCA_035437985.1. Classification (GTDB taxonomy): domain Bacteria; phylum Myxococcota_A; class Polyangia; order Polyangiales; family Polyangiaceae; genus Polyangium. The sequence goes on from DAOMZH010000230.1 coordinate 3,475, forward strand.
TCGTTCCGTCGCCTTTGGTCAGGACACTCGCCAACCCGCCGATGACGATCGAGAGGATCAAGAACACCACGACAATCCCGACCACACGGAGATTTGGTCCCCGACGTCGGCGGTTTCGCGCGGACAAACCCTCACTGTCGAATTCTCGGTCGCTGTCTTCGCCGTACGAGCCGTTCGGTTCCGAGAAAAACTTCGGCGCGGTCTCGTCATCGTCGAACGGATCGGCGCTCCGTGCCTTGGCTTTCCCTTTTGCAGGCGGATCGTCCAACGACGTACCAGCTGAACTGAAGAAATCATCCTCATCCAGCGAGGGCTCGTTCCGTTTGCTGGGCATCGCGATGCGCGGTGCAGGCGCAGGCGGAGCAGTCGCTTCGGGAACGGTGTCTTGCTCGAGTTTGACGACGGCTGGCTTTTGCGATGGAGCTAGTGATTTTTGATAGGTTTTTCCTGGCGAAACACTGAGCGGTCGCAGACCGTGCGCATCCGAAGGCGTCTTGGCTACAGGCTTCGGGAGCTGAGCGATCTGCGCGACCGTGGGATACGCCGACTCCCTTTGTGTAACGGGACCGTCGAGGGCCGGCCGTGGCTCTGTCTGAGCCATGACGTCGTCCATCCCGAGCCCTGGCAAAATCGTCGCGACATCCCGAGCTACCGTGGGCGGATCTTGCGACGAAGGTGGCTCGGGCGGCTGCTTTGCAGGCGGCAGCACGGGAGCTTGCATCGACGCCAACGTCTGCGTTCGCAATGGCGGCGCAGGGTCGATGATCCTCTCGATCACCTTGATCGGTTCGTCTTTGATGCGCGTCGGCGGTTCCGACACTCGAACCCGCGTTGGAGCTTCCCGCGTCGGTGGTTCCGACTGCCGGATTCGCGTCGGCGGATCGTCCGAAATCCGAGCCCCAGCAGGTCGAGCATCTGCACGACCTGGCGCGGGCGAAGGGTCGTTCAGCGGAGGCGGCGGCGTTGACGGAGCCGTTGGAGGTCCAATGTCTTCATGCGGCGTGTTCGTCAACGGACTCGAAACGGGTGTTGGCGCTGAGGCGATGCGCGTTTGCGTCGGTGCCGGCGTTGCTCCCGTGACCGCGCGGTGCACGATGGATTGGAGTTTTTCCTCAGAAGGTTTGGCGATGGTCGGCGCGTCCGTTTCCTCGACTTCCGGCGGAGGATCGGCAACATTGAGTTTGCCCAGGCGCGACGTTTCTGGATTGCCCGGACGACCATCACCGCTCCTTGTTGGCGGACCTCCCCGAGCCCGCAGTTGCGCATCTCGCGCACGAGGCGCTCCACCAACTCGATCCGAACTCGCCGGTACATTCACCGACGCTGCTGGAACGACAGACTCGTCCAACAAGAAATCGCCTGGAAGGTTTGGCGGATCATCAATCAATGATCGGACTACCGAACCTGCAGCCTTCAGATTCGAGCGCAACATCACAGTGTTTGGCGGAATTTCGTCGTGGTGATGCTCGCCGAGAATCGCTTCGTCCGAGGACGCGATGGGTTGGTCCGAAGGTGGTTCGGATGGTAGGAGCAATCCTTCGAAGTAGAGTTTCGAGATAGTCGAGAGTGTCGAAAGATCCTCGAAGGGAGACGCGTCGACGACGGCCATCAAGTTTCGTTTGCCGTCGAAGAGCCGCAGAATTCCGTTGAGTTCGTCCGGGATTTCATTGAGCCGTTCGACGAGGATTTCCGCATTCACCTCGAAGACGGTGTGGAGCGAAGGCAGCGATTCGCATAGGCGCCCCCATTCGTCCATGCGCCGCATGCCCTCCATGAGCAATCCCTGCGTGGAACTGCCGATGACCTCGGGCACATCGACCTTGCAAAACTCGACCTCGAAATTCCCCTCGCTCCAAAGCAAGACGCGGTAAACGGCTTCTTCTCCGGCGAGCCGACCCATCACGGCATCGATGACTTTGCCGTCGCGGAAATAGATATGGGCATCCTGGCCGTTGTTATGGATGTGAACAATGCCGGCTTTGCGACTCACCTCGAACGTTTGCAGCAAGTCGACGACCCCCATGTCGGCCACTTGACCTGCAAAACGAGTGCGTCCGCCGAGCTGACTCTGCTGCTTCGAAAAACCATCCCGTGCGTTACGCGCGAGGAGGATGTTGACGCGGGCGATGAGCTCACGAACGAAGATCGGCTTGGTCAGATAATCTTCGACGCCCAGTTCGAGGCCGCGAATTTTGTCTTCGACCGATTTTTGGCTCGTCAGAAAAACGACTGGGATCGACGCCCACTCGCGATTCTCCTTGATACGCCGCACGAGACCGTAGCCATCGAGATGGGGCAAACGGGTGTCCGTCAGGATCAAGTCCGGTGGAGATAACTCGATCTTCGCCAGCGCATCGTTGCCGTCTAGCGCGGTCGTCACGCTAAAGCCTGCCTTTTTCAGGCTTACTTCGAGCAGACGAAGACTGCGCGCATCGGAATCGACAAGGAGGAGTTGTTGTTTTGCCACGAGCAGGTGTCCGCCAAGGATGGCGAGCCGGGGCTCACCATGTCAAGCGAGCATGACGGCGCATTGGTGCGCGAATCAATGCGTTCTTACTAGCCCCAAGGATCGACGACATCACCACCCCCGGGCGGCTTCTTCTTCGTTGTCGGAGCAGGAGCCGGTGCGGGAGCCGGTGCGGGCGCTGGAGCAGGCGCGGGCGCTTGCTTCGTCGCGGGTCCACTGGGCGGCTTTGTCGTGACCGGTGGAGCTGCAGTCGTCACCGCAGGCGGCGCCGTTGTCGTCGGAGGAGGGGGCGTCGTTGCTGGAGGAGGCGCTGTTTCTGTCGTCACCGGTGGCGCTGTTGCTTCGGGCGCTGAAGTCGCTGGCGGAGGCGCAACGGGCGGCGGGGCCGGTGCAGGTGCAGGCGCAGGTGGAGGTGCAGCCACGGGAGCTTGCGTCGCAGGTTGCGTCGCTACCGGTGCAGGTGCAGGTGGGTTTGTCGCACCCTGCCCTCCTGGAGGTGATACGAGCCAAACCACGACACCCGCCAAAAGCGCGGTCAGCACCGCGAGACCCACGAGCATTGCAGGCTTTGGCCCACCACTCGAAGCGTCGGCCTTGTGTCCACGACCCGCAGCACTCTGGCCTTCGAGGTGCGGCATCGCCACATCACCATCGGCGCCAGGCATCACCGCCAACGCTTCTTCGAGCGCGGTCGCGACTTCGGCCATCGTCGCATAACGATCGGCAGGGTTTTTCTCGAGACACCGCATCACGATGTCCCCCAGCGGCCCAAGGCGCGCCGGATTCTGCACACGTTGTTCGAGCGGCACCGGCACACCGTTGATGTGCAGATCCATCACGCCCTTGAAACTATCCGCCTCGAAAGGAACTCGCCCGGTCAAACACTCGTACATGATCACGCCGATCGCGTAGATGTCCGTTCGATGATCCACCGGCTGACCGAGCGCTTGCTCGGGACTCATATAGTGCGGCGTGCCAAACACGATCCCTTGTCGCGTCAAACGGCTCGCCCCAGCGATCTTGGCCAAACCAAAGTCGAGCAGCTTGGCAAACTCGCGATCGCCGCTGCGTACGAGGTAGATGTTGTCGGGCTTCAAGTCGCGATGAATCACGCCTGCTTCATGCGCTGCTGACAAAGCGAGCGCGCACTGAAGGCCAATCGCGGCAGTTCGATCCGGCGACAAGATGAGTTCCGTGCGGAGCAAGTTCGCGAGCGTGTTGCCCGCCAAAAGCTCCATGACGAAATACGGCACCTTGGTGCTGATGGGAGCACTGCGATCCGGCTGAACTTCACCGAAGTCACTGACCGCGACGATGTTTGGATGTCCAATCGCGGCCGCGGCTTTCGCTTCTTGCATGAAGCGCGTCACCGCCGTCGGATCTTGCGCAATGTCGTGTCGTAATACTTTGAGTGCAAACTTGCGGCCGAGTGTCGTGTGACGAACTTCGTACACCGACCCTGTACCGCCTTCGCCCAAGAGCGAAAGAACTTCGTACCGACCGTCGACGACTTGTCCTACGAGCGGATCGGCATTGGGGTTCCAATCAGGGGCGTCGATGAGCGCATCGCCATCAAACGGGCAAAAGCGCACATCTCCGGAGAAAAACTTCTCACACTCGGGGCAACGCCGAGCTTTTTGACGCTTCTTGTCTGCACCGAGACTTCCGGCGTCGATTTTGGCTCCGTGAGCGTCACGGGCTGCGTGGGGTTCAGGCTCTATGCGTACGGGTCGCGCCACCTTGTTGAGTCTATCTGAGGATTGGGCGGGGGGTTAAAAAAACGAGTTCGTCTTCCTCAATGACAAACCGCGTTTGTCAGGTCAGAACGAATGATGCGACACGCCATGGGTTTTGGCGCATCGCATCTTCCGTTTTCGACCCGAGTTTCTTGGACGAAGGACCGACTGATTCGATCTTTCAGATTTCTTCGAGGATCTTCGCCTTACGCGCGTTGAAGTCCTCGTCACTGATGAGGCCTTGTTGCTTGAGTGCGGCGAGCTTTTGCAAACGGGCTTCGACGGTCGTTGCTCCGCCAGGCGCGGCAGCTGCTTGCGGTTGCTGCGGTTGAGCTTGCGGTTGCATTTGCGGTTGCATTTGCGGCTGGCCGCCTTGGAATTGAGGCGCTCCCGCGGCAAAGTTGGGCGGCGGCCCGTATTGCTGCGGCTGCATCATGTTCGCCATGTTCATGCCCATGGCTGCTTGCGCGCCCATCTGCGCAATACCCACGTTGGCCCCACCCTTGGCCATGCCTTCGCCAGCACCCATCATCGCGTTGCCAGCTGCATAGTTGTTCCAGTTGCCCGCCAAGTGCTGCACGTACCGTGCGTCCTGTTGAAACTTCTGATCCAAGCCAAACTGATTGGCCTGGGCCTTGTCCGACGCAATTCCAACTCCGCGTCGAGCTTCACCGCGGGCCTTGTTCGCCTCGCGAAGCATCCTCTGATCCTCGGCCGAGAAGTTGATGTTGAAGTTGCCGATCTCGAGGATCTTGACACCGATCTCGTCGCAATTCGGAGCGCTCTGCTGAATGCGTCCGGCAATCTCCATGCTCATGCCGCCGAGGTTGAGCAAGCTCTTGTTCTGCTGCACGCAGAGCTGACCAATGACCGTCTTCACGCTCATGAAGAACTTGCCCTTGATCCAATTCAAGATCTGCTCGTTGTCCTGCGCGCCTGCGCATTGGCCATGGTAGCCAATGACAAACCGCACCGGATCCGTCACGACGAGCGCGTATTCGCCGAAAATGCGCGGCGTGACAAACTCGAACAAAACCGGATCTTCCATGGACTCGAGCGGTCCACCAAAGGGCAAACCGCGAATCGGTTGCATCTTCACGAAGTAGATCTCGGCGATGAAAACGTTGCCGCCCGTGAAGTTGTTGATGATGTTGTTGAGGAACGGAATGTTCTGCGTCTGCAGCGTGTGCCGCCCCGGAGGCAGATAGCCGACGTACTTGCCGTCCTTGAAAAACAACGCGCACTCGTCACTGTCGACGGTGAGTTGCGAATAAAACGGGATGTTTTGGTCTGGGTGCTTGTAGACGATGAGGTTTTTGAACCTATCCGGACGCGCGATCATCATCTCGCGCACGCCGCCCTTGACGAAATCCATGATCCCCATGTCGAAGTCCCGCTCCTCGCCTGCTCTCGGCAGGCAGCCGCCGCACCACGCTCACAAACGCTTCCGGACGCTTGCGTAGTCGTCGATGCGAACTTTTATGCTGCGAAAGACAGCAGCCTCCAGAAGATAATGCGCCGTTGGCAGGTCAGCAATAGCTGCACCTCAAACTTGTTGATCGAGCCGAAGGGTCGCCACAAGCCATCCATCGCTCGCTCATGCTGGGTTTTTCGAGCGAGGTTCCTATGATCGCCCCGATCGACATCGCGCTACTTCCCGGACCTGCGCAAAAACTCGTCGCCCCGGATACGCCCCAAAAACTTCAGGAACTCGCAGCCAAGGGCATCGCGCCAGGTCTCAAACCCGCCGAAATCGTCGCCGTCGTCGTCCTCCTCGCCCAAAGCGATAGAGCCGCCGTTCACGACAACGCCGTCGCCACAATCAAAAACCTCCCCGCGCCAATCCTCCAAGGCGCCCTCACCAACGACCTCGAACCCGCCATCGTTCACGCCCTCGCCCAGGCCTACGTCGACCGCGTCGAGGTTGTCGAAAAACTCGTCCTCATGCCGCGAGTGCCGATCGACACCATCGAGCACCTCGCCCGCCTCGGCGCCGAAGAAGTCACCGAAATCGTCGCGACAAACGAAACGCGCTTGCTCCAACACCCCCGGCTCATCGAGCTGCTCTACATGAACAGGTCGACCCGGATGTCGACGGCCGATCGCATCGTCGATCTCGCCCGCCGTAACGGCCTCGAACTCTCTGGCATCCCCACCTTCCGCGAAGCCGCTCAAGCCCTCGAAGGTGAACTCATCTACGAACCTTCCCCCGAACCCACACCCGATGATCTCGTCTACGTCGAAGCTGCTGCGATCGCCGAAGAAATCTCCGCCGAAGTGGCAGCCACCAAAAGCGCGGAGCCGGAAGACACGCACGTCGAGAAAAGCGACGGCGAAGAAGAGGTCGTCAAAGAGAAGTTTGTCCCTCTGCACAAACGCATCGCGGACATGTCGATCAGTCAGAAGGTTCGTCGTGCCACACTCGGCACGAAAGAAGAACGCTTGATGCTCGTGCGGGAACGCAATCGACTCGTGTGCACGGCGGTTGCGCGCAGTCCGATGCTGCAAGAAGACGAGGTCGATCTCATCACGAAAAACCGCAACATCTCGGAAGACGTACTGCGCATCATCGGAACGAATGGCGAGTGGCTCAGGAGCTATTCGATCAAAAAAAACCTCGCTGAAAATCCCAAAACACCCACGATGATGGCCATTCGGTTTGCCCTGGGACTGCGCGAATCCGACATGCGCATGTTCATCAAAAATCGCAACGTCGCGCCCCAGATTCGCGACGCCGTACGCAAGCACCTCGCCAAACGTAAGTAGAACTTAGAATGAGTGACCTCGTCCGATTCGGTGTGGCCATGGAGCGCGGATTGCTCGCCGAGTTCGATCGGCGCATCTCCGAACGGGGCTACGAGAACCGCTCCGAAGCCATTCGCGATCTCGTCCGCGCGGACCTCACGCGCGCCGCGTATGACCAAGGTTCGATCGTGATCGCGACGCTCACGGTCGTCTATGCGCCGCACGTACGTGGTGAGCTTCTGCAGCTCTGCGATCCGAATCCACACGAACAAGAAGTCATCGTTACGAGTCAACACGTGCGCATCGATCGCACACGGCATCTCGAGACGTTCGTCATACGCGCGAAAGCGGACAAACTTGCGGAAATTGCCGGGAAAATTGCCGGAACCAAAGGCGTCTTGTCGTGTGAAACAGCCGTGGCGGCCGCTATCGACGCACCTGGATGAGGTTTGTCAGGGAGATCCGGGCGCGACCAACTCGTCTTCGTCGCTCTTGATCTTCACGTTGTTCTTCGGAGGCTCGATGATGAACGTCACCATGCGTTCTTTGGCCTCGAAGTCCTGCCGGTAGATCGCGGCGGAGTTCTTGTACTTGAACGGCCCGATACGCACGCGATACCAAAGGCCACGTCCTTTGACGTTGGCCGCCTCTACGTACGCGCGATGTCCGCGACGACGCAGGGCCGCGGCAAACTTGTCGGCTTCTTGGTTTGTCTTGAACGAACTCACCTGAAGCTGATAACCGCCGGGACCTCCCGTCGTTGCCGTCTCCGCTCCTTCGTCGCGCGCGACGTGTCGAGCCATCGCCGAAAGCGTGTCTTTGCCCCCGGCATTGTCGGGTGGCGCTTGCAGAATGTTCTGCGCAGGGAGCGGTGCCGGAGGGAGTTTGTCCGCCATCGTTTCCGGAAGCATCGCCGGCACCACATTCGGATCCGCCGCGCCCGCTGCTTGCGGTGAACGCACGACTTCGAGCGCCGTCGTGTTTTTCGTGTCCGAAAGCATCCCCGGGAACGTGATGTCGCTCCCCGACAAATCCGGGCGTTTGGGCGCTACACCTGCAGGGTGCGTCTTGGCCACCAGATCTCCGAGCGGATCGACCTGCGTAGGCTTGGCCTTGATCGGCGTGCGCAAGAGCGCCACCGCTGCAAATACGATGCACGCTCCACCCAGCGACGCGAGCACGATGGCCGCAGCTCGCGATGGGCGCGAACCCGGATCAGATTCTTGAATCTCGTCGAGGTTGCGGATTGTTCCGCCCTCACCGATGTCAGCACGTACGGTCATGATACTTCGACCTCCTCGTCGCTTGCTGCGCGAGCCGCGTCACCCGTGAGTTTGTGCATGTGCTCGAGCGATGTGATGCCCGCGAGCTTGAGTGCCGCTGCATACACAGTGCGAATCGACTCCACCCACAAAAGTCGGGCCGCACTTTTCTCTCGATCCCAATTCGCTTCCCAACCCGGCTGCGTCATGGACGCTCCGAGCGGCAAAATCGTGTCGCCTTCTTGTTTGAGGCGCGTGAAGTAACTCTGGAAATCCTGCGATAACTCGCGGACGAAATGCAAAATTCTGTGCGGTTCTCGAAGCGCTGCCGCTTCCGTCACCACCGCCGGAAAACGTCCCAACCGAGCCGCAATCGCTAGTTCGTCCGGATGAACGATCCGCGCGAGCAGTTGCGGGGTTGGTCGAGGTACTTCGAGCCCAAACGTTTCTCGTGCCCGGTTCTTGATCGAGCAGATCCGGGCGTACCCGTACTGCAAGTAAAACACCGGGTTGTCCATCGACGACTTCTTCGCCAAATCGATGTCGAGGTCGATGGACGTTCCGCTCGAATGCGACAGGTAAAAGTACCGAAGCGCATCAGCGCCTGCGCCTTTTCGTCCTGCCGCTTCGTCGATCTCTTCGACGACCTCTTCGATCGTGACGAGATTCCCGAGCCGTTTGCCCATCTTGTAAGGTTTGCCGTCGCGAAGCAGATTCACGAGTTGGTAAAGAAGAACCTCGAATCGTTCCTTGGGCAAACCCAGCGCCGCCAAGGCTCCCCTCACCCGCGCCGTGTAGCCATGATGATCGGCACCAAGCACGTTGATGAGCCGGTCGTACCCGCGCGCGATCTTGTCCGCGTGATACGCGATGTCGCTGGCAAAATACGTGAAGGCTCCG